>JBEKJU010000028.1:0-37861 GCA_050011095.1 Syntrophorhabdales bacterium | reverse complement strand
TGGGAACGGACTCTTCCTTGGCATCGAATCCTCCTCGCTGGAGAATATATGCCAAGGATAACAGATGCAGGTGGAAATGTCATTACAATACGTCATCGTATTTATGAAATGGAGTACTAAGGCGGGATTGTCAACCGGACCGGGCGGGCGCACATGATGAAAGGGCCGCAAACGGGACGTGAGCGCGCTTCGCGCAAAAAATGGCGAAACCGCAAAAGGGGGTGCGGAAAATTATGGATGAAAAGGAATATGCCGAACTGATAGGCCAGATACTCAAACCCCTGGACAGCACCATCGACGAGATCAGGCGGTCTCTCTTTGCACGAGACAAAAGACGGCTCATGCAGGTGGAAAAGGCCTTCACCGCCGGTCTCAAAGAGGGCCTGCCCCTTTTTGAGGGGGTGGCCAGGAAGAGGGAAAGAACGCCAGGTGACGAGAAACTGCTTACCCTCCTCTCCTCGCTCCAGCGGCTCGGGATAGGGGTCCACGACCTGCTTGAGGCGATGCGCGTGATCCTGGAGACGGGTGTCCCCTTCACGGACAAGGCCCTCAGCGAGATCAGCGAGATCATGGGGCTGGTCAAAGACCTCGGGAGGGACACCATCGACGTGGTGACCACCAAAAATCCCCGTTTCCGGGAGTATGCCCTCTCCATGGCCCGGACTGTCCTCGAAAGGGAGGAGGAGTGCGGCCTGGAGCACGAGCAGCGCATCATCACCGGCGTCTGCACGCCCAAGGCCTCCTTCTTCTACCTCGACATCATGCACTCGCTGAAGCGGATCGCCTCCGATTTAGCTTCCCTCGTCGAGAAGGTCTGAAACGTGCGTCTTGCTCCCGACCGGGTTAAAAAGAGACTCGAAAGGCTCGACGTCATAAGGAGGATCAGGCATCATGCCTTTGCCGGTCCCGTTTTCCTCGTGGGCGGCGCCTTGAGGGAGTGCGCCCTGGGTCACACCCCGAACGATTATGACCTTGCGCTCAGCCGCGTCGAGGACCTGTCCCGGCTGGAAGAGATATTCGGGGCATCCAGCTTCCTGCTCGGAAAAAAACCTATCCAGACGCACCGCATCGTGGCCGCGGACACCGTAATCGACGTCACCCTGCTAAAGGGGGGCATAGAGGAGGACCTCCTCAGGCGGGACTTCACCATCAACGCCATGGCCTACTCCATCGAGGACGGCCTGATCGCGGACCCCTTCGGCGGCTTCGAGGACATCGAGGCCCGGCTCATCCGATGTCCGGCCGAGGGGTCGCTCAGGGCCGACCCCCTGAGGATGGTGAAGGCGGTCAGGCATCTTTCGGCCTTGAGCGGCTTCACCCTCGACCCCGCGCTCACAAGGGCCATGGAGTCGGAGAGAGGGCTCGTCCACCGGACGGCCGTGGAGAGGATCAGGTACGAGCTGGATTTGATCATGGTCGCGAAGAACCCCTACAAGGGGATCAAGGCCATGGAGGAGACGGGCCTCCTTTTTGAGATCGTCCCCGAGCTTACGGCCCTTGGCGAGATGGATCGGGAAAGGGGTCTCGAACCCCAGGCCCTCGGCCACACGATAGGGGGCTTCAGGTACATGGGAAGGATCAAGAGGTTCCACCCCTTCACGGAAAGGGAGACGAGGCATGCGGGCTACGCCCTGCTCCTGCACGATCTGGGCAAGGCCGGGACCTTCTCCTACGACGAAGAGAAGGGGCGCGTCCACTTCTTTTACCATGAGCGGCTTTCGCGGGAAATGGCGGCCCTCGTCATGGATCGGCTCAGGTTCAGCGCCTCCGACATGAAAAGCATCCTCAGCCTCATCGAAAACCATATGCGCATCTTCCTCATCAGCAACCGGGAGGCCACGGAAAAGGCAACGAGGAGGATCGTCTACAAAATGGAGCACCTCACGCCCGCGCTCATTTTTCTCACCCTCCTCGATCTCTATGGGAGTTCCCATGGAAGGGATAATGAATCGACCGCGCTGGTTCTGGACCGGTGCCGGGAGTTGCTTCGCGCCTATGACGAGTGGAAAAGCGAGCCCCTTGCCCGGATCGTCACCGGGCACGATCTCCTCGCCCTCGGCTTCGGGCAGGGCCCCGCCCTCGGACAGGTGCTGGAGGAGATACGGGAGAAGCAGATCGCGGGCGAGATAATGGAAAAAGGGGAGGCCCTGCACTACGCGGCCGGAAGACTTGCGGCAGAAGAGACCTCTTCCGGCGGATAGCGCCTTTTTTCCGGCCTCGCATGCTTGCGCGTCTCTGCATAAACCTGTATACTATTTGGCATGAGCAACGTCGCAGTCCTGTGGGACCTTGAAAACGTCAACCCCGGCGCCGATTCGCTTTTCCTCGAAGGACTCATCGAGCACGCGGAGTCGAAGGGCCGCGTGGTGACGGCCAGGGCGTACGGAAACTGGACCAATACGATCTTTTCGAAGCTCGCCCCCTCGCTCACGCGCCGTTATTTCTACCTGGTCCACATCCCGAAGGGGCGCAAAAACAGCTCGGATATGGTCCTCGTCTCCGATACCCTGGAAATCCTCCGCATCCACGATCATATAGACACCTTCATACTTGTCACCGGGGACAGCGATTTTCGTTTTCTCGTGCTCGCCCTGAGAAGGGCCGGCAAGATCGTCCATATAGTGTGCAATACGCAGAACGCCTCCGAAGACCTTCTCGCCATTGCCGACAGCTATGTCGATTACCGGGAACTGATGCCGGGGGGCAACGATGAAGAGGCTACCGACAAGCCGGCGCCGCCCACGGCGGAAGAGAAGGCGGCCCAGGCAAAGAGCGGTGCCGCCCCCGCCCCTCAGTCGTCCATGGTTGTCGAGGACTGGTTCCAGGTCCTCGCGGAGGCGGCCGACATGATGCTGAAAAAGAAGATCAACCCCGGCATCGGGTCGGTGAAGATCAGGATGAAGATGCTCAACCCCAATTTCAACGAGAAAAAGCTGAATTTTTCACACTGGAGCGATTTCGTTAGCTCGGCCGTCAAGGCGGGCTTTGTCACGATCGAGGGCAAGGGCGCCGAATCGCTCGTCTACCCCGTTCAAAAGGTCCTGAAGAGACAGGGACCGCTGCAGCGGGCACTAGAGGTCCTCATCGACGTCCTCGCCGAGCTCGACAAGGGGAACCAGCCTAGCTACCACTCCTACCGGAGCGTCAATTCGAAGCTCATCGAAAAAAAGGTCTATTTCAACGCCCTGGGTTTCAACCAGTTCAAGGGATTCGTCCAGGCCGCGGAGGCAAGGGACCTCGTGCAGTCGAAGGTCGAGGGGCTCAAACATTCGGTAAGGCGCGCCCTCCAGGGCGAGTCGGCGTGAAGCGCCTCCCCCTTCTTTCCTGGCCGGGCTTCTCCCGAGCCGCCGGCCGCCCTGCCAGACCAGACGCCCTTCTCGCCATGCCGCCCCCTACAACCGTGTCCGCCCGCTTCGTTGCGAAAAGGTCATGTACATCCAGTACATTTGGCCTTTCCGCGCCTCGCCGATCGGCCAAAAATCCTTCGCCATCTGACTCATTTATTTCCTTCCGAGCCCTTAAGGCTGATCGGCATGGAACTTGAACGATAAATTGACCCTGACGCGATAGCCCGTCACCTTGCCATTCTCGACGGTCACGTCCTGTCTGACGACCTCTGCAACCCGGAGATCCTCCAGGGTCTTGGCCGCGGTCTCGATCGCTGTTTTCGCCGCGTCTTCCCAGGATGTCGGGCTCGTGCCCACCAACTCGATGATCTTGTACACTTTTCCGTCCATAAGACCTCCTTAAGCTATGTGACGTACGCACGACCCCTCGTCGCGCCGTTCTTCCGGAAGAGCGGTTCAGCCTACCGGGACCGAACCGGACAACTATTCCACCTCGCTTCCCCGACCGGGACGCACCGGATAAGCCGATCCGGCCGGCTGCGGCCGGCTCAGGCCGCCTTTCGAGGAGATGATCATACCGTTCAGCATTTCGACCTCAAAGGGGGTAAATTCTACCTCCTTCCCCGCCGGCTCCCTTCGCGCCGTCCGCCTTTCAGCACGGAAGCGGCCACGGCCCTCTCTGTTCACGCCCTTTTCGTCTTTCATGATGCCTCCTGATCCGTCTTTTCGTCTCCCCGTTATCTTCCCCGGGGCATGCGTCTTCCTTGGCGTCATGTTCTGTATAGTTTTAAGCTAATACACCCGGCGCCACCCTGCAAGAGCGCTCGGGAGAACGGGCGTCCGCCTTTGCATGATGCACAAAAAAGTGTTATAAACGGGATAGGTGGCACGCCGCGCGACCGTGCGTAAGGCGGCCGGCTTACGAAAGATGCCGGTTCCGGTCGCAAGGCCGCCTGACAGCGAGGGGAGAAGAAGAACGAGGAGGCGAGACATGGCGGATAAGGTGTTATGGGTGCGAGGTTTGGCGGTCGCCATCGCGGTTCTCCTAGGGATAACCGCGGGGTGGACATTCGATCGGAATGCGGCGACGCCGATGGAAGAGAGCGCCGGCGCAAGCTGCAACCTATCGCGGGCATCATTGGCCCGCGCAAACCTCTCGAATACGTCTCTGCCCCGTGCGAACCTGGCTGGCGCGAACCTGACGGGGGCGGATTTGAGGGGGGCGAACCTGGCCGGCGCGAACCTGACGAGCGCGAACCTTGGGTCGGCAAACCTCAGCCGCGCGAACCTGACGAGCGCGAACCTGGCCGGCGCGAACTTTGAGGGAGCGAACCTCTCGGGGGCGAACCTGACACGGGCGAACAGGGAAGGTGTGATCCTGACGGGCGCAAACCTGACGGGCGCAACGTGGTTCGACGGATCTACGTGTGGGGGCGGGCCTCCGGGCAGGTGTGACAGATAGGTGGCGGCAGGGCCGGGGACGGGACATCACGGGGGTCGGGAAAGACTT
This sequence comes from Syntrophorhabdales bacterium, assembly GCA_050011095.1. GTDB lineage: Bacteria > Desulfobacterota > Syntrophorhabdia > Syntrophorhabdales > WCHB1-27 > JBEKJU01. The sequence goes on along the minus strand of JBEKJU010000028.1, from coordinate 33,004 downwards.
GGACGATTATCACATCCCGTGCGCGATGTGCCCGCGATCAGTGTATAAGCAGGCTTGCGGTGAGGACCAGGAGGACAAAAAGCGTAACAGCCAGGTATGTGAGGTTTCTCTCGGAGGCAAAGTAAACGACCGAAAGCAGGGTCCTCACATATGGGGTGAGGATGAGTATCATCAAGCCGAGGGTAATCAATCTGAGAGGCCAACCGGAAAACGATGCCGAAGCGAGTTGCCCGAGGAAGATGAAGAAACTCGGGGCCCGGAGGATCACCCGGTTATCATGGGAGATAGCGAGGCCGCCCCATGAACGGTAAAGAAGGAAAAGACCGGCGGCTTCGAGGACAAGGCTCAGAGCGACGCCGGTTATGAGGACCCGGCTGATCATTGTCTCAAGCCTCCCTTCGCCGCTGCCCAGGCCGCGCGGGCTTACCACGAGGACACCCCCTTATAAAGCATCTGGATAATGAGCATGACGACCACGAAGAAAAAAAGCACCCGCAGCATCCGGTCACCGAGCCTGTTGAGCACCCTTCCTCCCGCGACGGCCCCCAGGGTCGTCCCTATCGCCATGGGCGCCATGAGGCTCAGGTTGAGATACCCACTGAAGAGATAGACACTCGTGCCGGCAAGGGCGGTCATACCCACTATAAAGTTACTCGTCGTGCTCGACACCTTTGCCGGCAGTTTCAGGATATTCTCCTGCACGGTCACCTTGAAGGCCCCTGCCCCGATGCCGAGCATCCCTGCCGCGAGTCCGGCCACCAGCATGCCGAGCCCTCCGAGCAGGGGGTGATCGGCCTTATAGACGACGACCTCCTTTTTTGCCTCATCGAAGTAGCTCCCCTCCAGTTGAAGCCATTTCGAGAGCTTCGACTGCCGGGCTAAAAGGTCCGGCTTCGCCCGGCCCCCCAGCCTCAGGAAAGACGTCATGAGGAAGGCCGCGAAGAAAAAATAGAGGTAAACGGGGGCGATCAGGGTCGTGATGGTGGCCCCTATGATGGCCCCTACGCTCGTGAACATTTCAAGGTACATGGCGATCTTCACATTCGCTATCCGCTCCCTCACGTATGCCGCTGCCGAACCGCTCGAAGTCGCGATGATGCTCACCATAGCCGACGCGATGGCTTCTTTCACGGGAATGCCGAAAAGCACCATGATAGGAATGAGTATGCTAGCGCCCCCCAACCCCGTGAGGGAGCCGACCAGGCCGACAGGGATGGAAATCAGAAGGAGGGAAAACATATTGAGCGTCATCTATCCACCCGGAGATTCAGCCGGTCATGAGGCACGGCCAAGACCCTTACCATCATTTAAATCCCCGCCCCCCCGCGTTGCAATGGCCTCGCCCGGAATAGTACGCCCCTTCACGTCCCCGACTTCTTCTTGACACCTTTCCGAGCATATGCTTACAATAATCGTATGTCAAGACCAAAAAAGTCGCGATGCGTCAACTGCCGTCCGGATGCGTCATATTTCAAGCCACGGGGCATCCGCCTCGCGGAGCTGAAGGAGGTCTTTTTGAACCTCGACGAGGTGGAGGCCCTCAGGCTGGCCGACCTAGAAGGGCGGTATCATGAGGAGGCGGCCCGCGAGATGAAGGTCTCCAGAGCCACCTTCGGCCGCATCGTCAGCGGGGCCAGGCGAAAGGTGGCCGAAGCCCTGATCCGGGGAAAGGCGCTCAGGATAGAAACGGAGGAAGGCCAAAAGGGCGACAAGGAATGAAGGCGTGTTTCGCGGGAATAACCCCAGCGCGGGAATTCAAAGACGAAGAATTTGTAGGAGCGGTTGCCGTTCTCGACTTGATGGGATTCGTGCATCGAGCCGAAAAGATGACCCCGCGTGAGGCTCTTGATGAACTAGTGACACCGTTGATGCATGCCGCGAAGCTCGCAAAACTCCAAGTGAATTTGGATCTCGATCGATTAGACAGTCGCCCCGCTGTGCAGTGGCACCAATATGCGGACACGGTCCTGCTCTACCTTCCGTTAAGCCCCGAAGGTCCCCTCAGTTCTCCGGCTCAGGTTATCGAGTCAATGGCTTATGCGTGTTCTCTGTTTGTCGCAAAGTCCGTCTGCCTTGGCATACCGGTTCGTGGCGCCATCGCCTACGGCCAGTATCTCGTTCATCAAAATCCTCGGATTCTTCTGGGGAAGCCTTTTCTGGAGGCACATAAACTGGAGGGAGAGCAGCAGTGGGCCGGTGTGGCTCTCTGTCAAAGCGCCATCGTTCAAGCAGGGGACGTCACGGCGCATCGTTGGTTGAGGAAGTGGAACGTTGAAATCTGCGAGAAGACGACGCAAGAGATAACAGAGAAAGAACTATTGGTCGTGAACTGGCCCGTAGACTCGCTTGGTCCGTATACTGTAACAATCCATGCGGGTGGTTCCTCTAGCGCGGGACCAGGGCCATTGCCCGACTGGGCGAAATGTTTTCCTGGTGACACAGACAAGATAAAGCGGCTGCGAGAGAATACCGCCAGGTTCTATAACTCTGCTAAACAACATCCGAGCTTCACTGGCGGGCCGGAATGATGCGGGGCGTGGCGCAAGTCTCTGGGGGGGGCGGGGACGTCTTTTAGATATAATACGTCAGGGGAGGCGGTAGGGACGGGACGTAATTGAAATATTGACATTTCCTCATGTTTTTCGGATGATGCCCTTATGCCCGCAAGGAGCTTTGGACCTCACCCCCTCCGCGGTGTGCAAATTGGTCCGAAAAGGGCGTAACGACTTAGTTATAACCGGTATGTCAGTAACAGCCTGTCGGCCACCATCTCTGATTCGAGAGTCTGACCTCCCATTTGAAACCTGCGCAGCATGGACCGTCCAACATTGACAAAAATCTCTTCCTCGAAGAGACCTGTTGGAATGGGAAGATCACAAATTGTATCACCTGACTTCTTCGTACCATCGATGCTTAAAGCCACATAGACGCCTCTTGCCTTACACTGAAGTATCTCCTCGAACAAATCTTCTAGCTTGAACTGCTGCCCGCTATAAAGAATGGACTGGCTGTGCCTATAAGGCGGGTCACAATAGACAAGATCACCCTTCCCAGCTCTTTTCATCGCATCGCGATAATCCACCACTGCAAATTCGGTAAACGCGATTCTCTCATGCCACAAATCAGTTCGCTTGTCGAAACTATCGGGCGGTATAGGCTCATGCACTCCGCATGGAGTTGACATATAGCCGTCAAACTGGCGGAAACGTACCACTCCGCCGTAACAGCAACGACACAAAAACAGAAGGTCAGCTCCGTTTGGAGCACGATTATACGAGGCTTTGATCCGCTCATAGCCCTCTTTCTTATGGTCTCCATGAGCCATTTGCCAACGTTCTCGATACCACGCCTTGAGCCTTCCTGGATCAACCTTCAGCGTGCTCCAGATCTCTATGAGGGGCGCAAATGAATCGGAAGCCAATGCGTGTCGTGGCGCCAGGGTGGCCAGTACCCCTCCGCTTCCTACAAATGGCTCAAAGTAGCGCCCAAATCTGTTAGGAAATGAGGCCACGATCTCGTGCCCGAATCTTTGCTTATTGCCGATCCACTTCAATAGTTGAGTGGTGAACGGTCTGATGTATTTGTGAGGGACACCATTGAAAAGTGCTTCTTGAATCATCGGGTTCGGCTCTCCTAAAACTTTTCGGACTGCTATAACTATATCCTAATTTGGGATATTATACAATATTATTCTATATTACTGCACATGCGTAAGAAGAGTGCAAGACAGAAACGCAAGCTAAGGGAGCTTCTTCGTCAGTTCCGTGAAAAGGCAGGGCTTCGCCAGATCGACCTGGCCGACCGCCTCAGCAGGCCCCAGTCCTTTGTAAGCAAGTATGAGTCCGGCGAGAAGACCTTGAATTTTTTGGAGTTAATTGAAGTGTGTCATGCCTTGGATGTCCCATTGATTGACTTCGTTGCTCGTTTCGAACAGGAGGCGGATGAAAGCTGACCCCAGATTTGCGAGTCTCCCTAAGTCATTCTGGGCTGCCGTGCGGAGTATCAGCCAAAAAATAGGATACACAGTACGAGGGGAGGGCCAAGTAAAAGTACCAACGGTGAGGGAAATCCGCCAGGCATTCGAAGGCATAGGTCTTAACCCGGAGCACATTGGCGATGCGGCGAATCCGACCCGGCTTGGCAATACGCTGATAGCCTACTATGAACACCGTGCCAATATTCTCAACGCTTTTGTTGAGCCCCGTCTCATGGACGCAAAACAAGCCAAAGCACACTTTGAAGCCCTGAACAGAACGCTCAAACATCGTTGTCCTTTGCCTCTAAACAAGCAGAAAGGCGAAAAAAAAGCGCCCGCCTATTTCACCGGCATCGTTAATATGTTGATAGAGGCACACTCGAATGGTTTGCCCTGCAATTATGATCCACGAGAACTCACAACCGTCACGAAAGACGGTGCTCCCCTCCGAACTCTCGCGCGACGTGTGGACGGTGCTTTTCCCCGTGCGGTTAACCCCGTAGCCATATGGGAAATCAAGGAATACTACTATAAGACAACATTCGGCAGCAGGGTTGCTGATGGCGTATACGAGACTCTGCTGGACGGTTTGGAACTGGAAGAGCTTCGAGAACACGAAAAGCTGAAAGTTCTCCACTATTTGATGCTCGACGCCCACTACACGTGGTGGGATTGCGGCAAGTCATATCTCTGTAGAATCATTGATATGTTGCACATGGGCTACACAGACGAAGTCCTGTTCGGTTATGAAGTTGTGGAACGTCTGCCGAGTCTTGTAAAAAGCTGGGTAAGCCTCATCTCACAGGCGCACACCCCCGGCGGGCGGTCGCCTTAGATATATAGATATACCTTAGATATAGTACATCAGGTGCCTGTCGATGACCCTCTCCACACCTTTTGACTGGGCCTCTTTGCAGAGGTCCTGGAGGGAGACGGAATCGAGATATTTCATCAGCCTGTCCGATGCCTCGGCCCAGACATCCCGCACCACACACTGGTCGATGCGGTCGCACGCCTTCTTGCCATTCTTCCTCGTTTCCGTGCAATGGACAAGCTCGATGCTCCCCTCGGTAGCCCTGACAACGTCGCCCACACTGATCTCGTCAACCTTCCTCGCGAGGTAATACCCGCCCGACGGCCCCCTGATGCTCTTGATAATCCCCGCTTTCTTGAGCTTTTGAAAGATCTGCTCGATGTACCGGGGAGAAATGGCCTGCCTCGCCGAAATATCCTTGACCTGCGTCGATTGGCCCGCCGAGTGGTAGGCGATGTCAAAAATGGCCCTCAGACCGTATCTGCTCTGCGTGGAGATCTTCATGGGCATAGCTTAGATTGTTACACATTTTCTGTCAAGTATATAGACAATACCTTACCGGAAGCGCATAAAGACCCAGGTAAAATCGCGCCCTCAACTTGCGGATTCCCTGCAGCTTGCTGCAGGGAGAATCTTTTTCCGCTTCGCTCCGCCGGCAATTATTGGGACACCCACTTTCGCGGGTACCCGGTCGCCCCCTCTGTGGGCAAAGCCCGCAGAGACTCCTGCTCAAAGACTCGCTCCGCTCGTTGTCTTGGATACCCTGCTGCAAGCAGCAGGGTCATTTATTGACGCGCCCCCTTCCATGACTCCCGGAAAGCAGCATCATGCCAAGTCGCCCGCCTTCTTCACGAGATGGCTATAAAGCTCCCTCACGTGTTTGACCTGGACCACCTCGACACCGGGAAGGCTCTCCGTCCCCGCCGGGCAAAAGGCCTTCTTGATATGGAGCCTCTCGCACTCCCTGAGCCGCATCTCCATGCTCACGGCCCTCCTCACCTCCCCCGTGAGGCCTACCTCCCCGAAAAAGGCGGCTTCGCCAAAGCCGTCGTCGTGATAGCTCGAAAGGATGGAGGCGGCAATCGCAAGGTCTATCGCCGGTTCGCTTACCTTGATGCCGCCTGTCACGTTCACGTAGACGTCCCGGTCAAAAAAGGGCGTGCCGAGCGACTTTTCGAGGACGGCCACGAGGATGAAGAGGCGGTTCACGTCGTACCCTATGGAGAGCTTCTTCGGGAAGGAAAAGCTGGTTTTGGGACAGATGGCCTGGACCTCGATCACGAGGGGCCTAGTGCCGGTGACGTGCGGAAAGAGCGTGCTTCCGGGGCCAGCCTGTCCGCGCTCTGAAAGGAAATAGAGGGACGGCTCGACACTGGCCAGCCCCTCCTGCCTCATCTGGAAGAGGCCTATCTCGTCCACCGGGCCATACCTGTTCTTGATCGCCCTGAGCATGCGGTACGGCATCATTTTGTCCCCCTCGAAGTAGAGGACCGTGTCTACCATATGTTCGAGTATTTTAGGCCCGGCGATTGCCCCTTCCTTTGTCACATGGCCTATGAAAATGTGGGTGATCTCCCGCTGCTTCAGCTCCCTGATGAGCCTCGAACTGACGTCCCTGATCTGGCTCGCGCTGCCCGGCAGAAAGGCCAGCCTGGAGTTGTAGATCGATTGGATGGAATCGATAATGACGAGACCGTAGACCTTCTCCTTGACCGCATCGAGGATGTCCCCGAGTTGGTTCGTGACGAGGAGCGAGAAGGCCGTCCTCAATCCGAGGCGTTTCTTTCTCCCCGCGAGCTGCTTCAGCGACTCCTCTCCCGATATATAGAGCACGTCGTGCCCTAGGCCGGCCACCCGGGAGGCGACGGCAAAGGAGAGCGTCGTCTTCCCTATGCCAGGGTCACCACCGAGAAGTATCGAGGAGCCTATCGTCAATCCGCCTCCCAGGACGCGGTCCATCTCCTCAATGCCCAGGGTGATCCTCTGCTCCGCGACCTCCTCGTCGTCGACGATCACCGGGCGCGCCCTGTCTTGTCTTTCTTCCGGCTCGACTGAGGCGACTTCCCGTATCGTGTCCCAGCCGCTGCACCGCGGGCACTTGCCCATCCATTTGTAAGTCTCGTACCCGCAGGCTTCGCACATGAAGGTCGATTTCTGCTTCGCCATCCCTTTCGTCTTCTCCCTGCCCCTTCAGTGAAAAAGTACGCCCCTCGCCTGGGACAGGACAGATGCCCCATGAGGGGCATGAGGTCGTCCGCGCTTTACGCCTGCCTGTCCCGTGATGGAAAGGGAGTCCTATACGACGGTGATGCGGTCATCCACGTCGGAAAGGACCCTGTAGCCTCCCTTTTCCAGAAGGACCGTATCTTCTATGCCGCTCGCGCCCCTTTTTGGATAGACCATCTTGGGCTCGATCGCAAAGGTCATGCCTTCTTCCAGGGGATAGTCATGTTTGGGGGCGAGATAGGGAAGCTCGCTCAGCTCGACGCCGATGCCGTGACCGAGAAAATGGACCTTATGGTGATCGTAGCCCAGGTAATAGGGGCCGAATCCCGCATCCTCGGCAAGCTCCAACGAGAGCGCGAAAAGCTCGGCAGCGGTCGACCCCTGGAGCGCGCGGTCGAGCACCTTGTACTCTATCTCCCTGCACACGTTATATGCCCGGACGAACTCATCCGGCATGTGGCCTATGGCATACATCCTCGTGAGGTCCATATGGTAGCCGTGATAGCTTATGCCGAAATCAACGAGGATGGGTTCGCCCTTGCGCATCTTCTTCCTGCTCGCCCCCACGGGGAAGGCCGGCGACAGCCCGAGGCCCCCCATGGGAGAATCGGATTGGCTCACGATGCTGCCCGTACGGCCGGAGAGGATGTGCCACGTATAGGGTTCATAGTTGAGCGACCGCATGCGCAGGAGCCCTTCGTGACCGAGCGGTTTGGCCCACGCCTCCATCAGACCTCCCAGCTCGATCTCACTCATCCCCTCGTGCAGGGCCTCGGGGATCATGCCGTATACCTGCTTCGCTATCGCCGCCGCCCTCTCCATTATCTTGATCTCGAAGGGCGATTTTCTTTTCCTCACCTCCTTCGCCAGGGGCGACACGTTGACGAACTCCACACCGGGGAGGAGGTCCTTGTACTTCATCACCATATTGTAGGGCATGACGTCGAGCTGCATGCCGATCCTCATCATCCGCAAGACATAAGGCTTTATCTCTTCAAGGGACCCGAGGGGTATCACCTCTTCCAGGGGGGATTCCCGTCTCGCCCTCGCGAGCTCCCTTCTCACGAAGAGCACGGGCGCGCGGTCGAGGGCCACAAGCAGGATGGCGTCCTGCATGGTGCCGGAAAAGTAATAGTAATCGATCTTATAATGAAAAAAGGCCGCGTCGAGACGGCCCTTTTCCATGAGTGGTCTTAAGCGCTCTATCCGTGTCCGGATCTCTTCGCCTGGTGTGAAAAGCATGGTGCGTGAGCTACTCGTCCTTCCAGACGGGCTTTCTCTTTTCCATGAAGGCGGTGATCCCCTCTTTGGCGTCCTTCGTCGCCATGCATCCGTGGAGGTAGATGATCTCGGACGCCTTCAGGGCCTCCGCGAAATCCAGGCTCAACCCCGCCTTGATCGCCCTCTTCGTCCAGATGCTCACGGGCCTGCTCTTGTTCAACAGATCAGCTAGGAACTTCGCGACCCCTTCCCTAAAATTCTCGGTCGGTATCGTTGCATTGACAAGGCCTATGGCCTCCGCCTCCTTCGCGGTGAGCATCTTTCCCGTGAGCAGCAGTTCATAGGTCTTTTTCAGGCCGATGATCTTCGGGAACCAGGCGGCGGCAACGGGCGGGAAGACGCCGACGGCGATCTCCGGCTGCCCGATCCTCGACTTCTCGGAGGCGATCACCATGTCGCAGAAGCTGATCACCTCACAGCCCCCGCCCAGGGCCACGCCGTTCACGACCGCCACGGTGGGAACATCGATCTCGACCATGTGCCTGAACATCCGGTGGAATACGTCGATCATCTCGTCCACCTTGTCATCCGTGTGGTCCGCCACATCGACGCCGCTCGAAAAGGCCTTTTCCCCCGCATGGTCGAAGACCAGAAGCTGGACAGACCGGTCTTTTTTTACGTCAACGAGCGCCTCGTTTATCTCCTTCATCATCGTGATGGTGAGCCAGTTGAGCGGAGGTGTGTTGAGTGTTATGGTGGCTACCTTATCCTTCTTTTCATAAATGATCGTTGCCATGACATCCCCCTTCTCTATCTGCCGCGCCAGGCGCGGACATTCCGATCTTTCCTTTCAGGCCCCGAGGTCCGGAAAGCCCTTACTTCCTTATCACGAATCTCGCCAATTCCGGATTTTTCACCCGGATCGCGATCCTGACGTGAAAAAAAGGGGGGCAAAAGCCCCCCTCCGGTTCTTCGCTTGTTCTACTTGCCCTGCGGTTTCCCCATAACTTCTTCCATGAACTTCTCGTCCACCAGTGTCCCCTTGGCAACGAGCTGACGGTTCTTGATGAAGTCGATGGTGTCGACGCCCGTGATCTTCTTCGTGTTGAAGGCGCCGAAGCCGAGGAAGGCCTCGCCCATCATGTTCGTGGCCAGCCAGTACCTGTGATCGTTCTTCATGGTATCCCAGAAGAACTTCTTCTTCTGCCTGATGCCGTCGATCGATTTCATGAGACAGCCGGGGAACAGGTTCGCAAAGATCCAGACGATGCGGTTGATTTCGGCATCCAACAGGGCGAAATCATACTCATTCTTCTTCAGCTTCTCGTTTACCCACGCCCTCGCCTGCTTGAACTCCTCGCCTGCCTTGTATTCGCCGTAGACGATCTCGCCGTTGTCGACGAACTTCTCGGTAATGACCTGCGGGTTCCTTACCCAGTTGCCCTTGTCGTCCTTCAGCACGGGCAATACCTTTGTCAAAAGGCCCTTCCACGACATCTTGTACGCGGTCCACATTTCGCAGCTCACGCAGCTCCACATGGCATCCTCGATGCTGAAATAGGAGGGAAGGAAGTCGGAGGCGCCACCCACTGGGGCGGAGCCGTGCCGCGGACCCGCCTGGCCGAAAATAGCGAGGTCGGAGGTGATCGTAAGGTCACATGCCGTGCCGATCTCCTGGCCGCCGGCGACCCTCATGCCGTTCACCCGGCAGATGACGGGCTTCTTGCACATAAGGATGGAGTCGACCATGTTGTTGAAGAGTTCCATGTACGCGCCGTATTCCTCCGGACGCATGCTGTAATACTCTGAATACTCCTTCGTGTTGCCGCCCGTGCAGAAGGCGTTCGGGCCCGTCCCGGTAAATACTACCGCGACGACTTCACGGTCGGTGGAAGAATTCTCGAAGCCGGCGATGACGCCCTTCACCATCTCGGTCGTGTAGGAGTTGTATTGGGCGGGGTTGTTCAGCCTGATCCAGGCCGTGTAGAGCCCGGGGACCACGTTTCCCTTCGGGTCCGTCAGGGGCTTCTTTTCGTACACGGTACACGGGGCTTCCGTACCCCAGTTCTCTTTGCCATGTCTGTCATGATCTTTCAATCCATGTTCTCTAGGCATCCAGCTCAGTGACATATTTTCCTCCTGATATTTAATGGTTTTCTCAGAAATCCGGCCTCAGAACAACCCTCTTCGCCGGCGATCCTGCCTTATGAATCTCGTCGAAGGTCGCTGCGATCGTGCTCATCGCCCGCACGTCGACAAACGGGTCTATCACGATCTTCTTCCTCAACACCATATCGAGGACGATCGGATAGTACTCGGGCAGACAACCCCATGTCCCTATGATCTCCGCATCGAAGGCCATAAGCTTGGACATCATATATTCGCTCTTTGCCATGCCGAATCCTACGAGAATCAGCTTGCCGACGAAGGAGAGAAGATCGAGCGCCAAATCCTGCCCGGCTTTCGCCCCTGTCACCTCGAAGATCTTCCACCCTGTATTGGCAAGGCCCTTGCTCTTGCAATAGCTTCTCCACTCGCCCACGACATCCTTGTTCGCCTTGTCCACGGTGCTTATCACGTGGTCGCAGCCGTACTCAAGCGCCCGTTTAAGCTTTTCGGGGTTCCTCGCGATGCCGATCACCGTCTTTGCGCCCAGGGCCTTCGCCGTTTGCGCCATATAGACACCCACTCCGCCTGTGGCCCCTATGATGATGACGTTATCGCCAGGCTGAAGATCCGCCCTTTTCGCTGCCTGGTAAGGGGTAGTGACTGCGTCAGCGATTACCGAAAGCTGCTCGAGCTTATAACCCGCCTTGTCCGCCACAAGACAAAGGTCAATCGACGGCACGGGTATGTGGCTGGAAAATCCGCCGTAAATACCGAGTGAGTTACCGGGCATCTTCTGGGCCAGACATCTGTTGCCCCTGCCTGTCTTACAGAGAATGCACTGCCGGCAGGGCATGACTGCGGGGATGATCACTTCCTTCCCTATCCAGGCCGGATCGCCTGCCACAACCGTCCCGCTGATCTCGTGCCCGAGCGTCAACGGAGGCTTGCTGACGGTGGGGACACCATCATAAAAGTAACCGAGGTCGGTATGGCACACACCACAGCCCGCGACCTGTACGAGAACGTCGCCTTCCTTGAGCTGGGGCACGGGTATTTCGGTCTTCTCCAGTTTGCCCTGGACGACCTCTCCCGTTTCCCTGTTTTTCGACCATGGCGTCACCATCTGCCATGTCTTTATTGAAGTTGGTACATCAGCCATGAAACACCTCCAGGTATTTTTATTTCAACCGACTTCCCTTATCACCCCCATTCCTAAGTCATTCCGTAGCCGCCATCAACACACAGGAGCTGGCCCGTCACGTACCTTGCGTCGTCAGAAGCGAAGAATACGAATGCGGGAGCGACGTCTTCCGGTTCCGCGTACCTGCCCAGCAGAATCCGCCTCAGGTATATCTCCTTGAGCTTCTCGTCCTTCTGGAGGGTAGTGGTCATTTCAGTGGTGACAATGCCAAGGGAGATCACGTTTGCGGTGACATTAAAGCGTGCAAGCTCTCTGGCCGCGGACTTGGTAAGCGTCACCACCCCGCCTTTGGCCGCGGCGTAATGGATCTGACCCGTGGTCCCAACAATCCCCGCCACTGAGGTCACGTTGATGATCCGTCCATATTTCTTCTCCATGAAATACTTGGAAGCGGCCTTGATGCAATGCCACGGACCCTTCATCTGCACGTCGACGACCTCGTCCCACAACTCATCGCTGAGCTTGTGGAGCATAGCGGGCTTCGAGATCCCGGCATTGTTCACGAGGATATCGATGGAGCCAAAATTCTGCACACACGCGTCGACGATCCTCTGGGCATCCTCCCACTTGGCTACGTCCCCCTGTACCGCAACAGCCTTTCTCCCCACTGCCTCGACCATTCCCACCACTTCCTTGGCGGCCTTCTCGTTACCCGCATAATTCACGATGACGTTTGCGCCCTCTTTGGCGTACGCCACGCAAATCGCGCGCCCCACACCTCTGCCGCCGCCGGTTACAACTGCGTTCTTTCCTTCAAGTTTCATGGAGACCTCTCTTTTTCTTGTGAAAATTGTTACAAAACTATAAACCAGATTCTATATATATTGAAAATTTATGTCAAGACAAAATAGTAGAACCTGTTCCCCGGCGAGCATCGCCCATTCCCCGGTCCTCCTTCCAGCTTTGGCAGAAATCGGCAGAAGGGCGCGAATCGGTGGCGCACCTTGTGCATTCGGGATCATATTAACCGTCTCATGATTGCCTTTCTCACCGTCATCCCGGCGGACGCCGGAATCAACGCCCTTCTGGACGCGGACCATCCCTCGGGTCCGGCATGACAGGATTAATATGAGACGGTAATTATGAGGCTCCCGGTCCGTTCTACGGCGGATCTGCCGGGTGGAGGTTTGGCCTTGACAGTCCGCGACGCAGGTTGCTACAATGAGGCTGCCCCGGGGACTCCTTTTGAGTAACAATTATCGACTGCCGTCACAGGATTCACACGGTGATCCTAACGATCCATAATGGTGTTGCCCTTATGAAGCGGTTCAAGCGGTGCCGTGACGTCTCATATTTGACGACGTCTCCGGGAGCCGGGAAAGGCAACCTCACGTCATGACTCGCCCTGCCCTCGTCTCGGTCATTATCCCCACTTATAACTACGGTCGATATCTCGAAAAGGCAATCAGGTCCTGCATCGACCAGACTTACAGAAACGTGGAGGTTATCGTCGTCGACGACGGTTCCACTGACGACACAAGAAAGGTGGTCGAGCAGTTCGGGGGCGACGTGTTCTACCTCTTCCAGGAGAACGCGGGCGTATCTGCCGCACGGAACGCAGGATTGCGGCGCGCGAAGGGGGAGTTCATCGTATTTCTCGATGCGGATGATTTTATGCTGGATGAATCGATTGCCCTCAGGGTCGAGATCCTGCAAAGGTACCCCGATATCGGCGTCGTTTTTACCGACACCTCCTCATGTGATACGGAAGGCAATCTCTTTCGTAAAGAACGGGAGAAAAAGGATAGTGTGTCTGACCGGTTTTATGAGGGCCTTCTTCTCGGGCAGCTCAGGTTTCAGACCGGCGCGGCCATGGTAAGAAGCTCCATTGCGAAGAGATTCGAGTTTCCCTTACATCTTTCCAACGGTGAGGACATCGTCTACTTTTCGAAGGTCTTCTTTACCACGAAGGCCTACTTCATCAGCCGACCTACCGTGGTCAACCTCCACCATGACGATAGCCTGAGACACAGGGTCGACGAGATCCTGAGACAGGACATGGCCCTCGTCACCACTGTCCTTGATGATCCCTTCTACAGAGGCGCGTTGGAATACATGCGAAAGGACCTGACCACGAGAAGGCATCTCGAACTCTTCAGGAGGCTCTATCTGTCCGGAGAAGGGGCACGGGCACGAAGGCATTATTGGCAGGCCATATCGGCTCGACCGGCTAGCCTATTGAAGATCAGCTATCTGTCGAAATTCGTGAAGTCCTTTCTTTTGCAAAAGTGACAATTTTCGCGACTGTTCGCTTCCCATCCCTTATCCAGCCACCCCTGCTTCCCGATCCGCCGCATTATCGGAAAGAAAGCGAACGGCGGCTAAGCGAAGGCCCGTCGCCCGGCCCCTCGGGTGGCGTTCGCCATTCCGGAGGGGAACAAGGGTTCCTTGGAATGCCATGAAAAGGGGTCTCCAAAAGAGGCGGTTGATCCCCCAACTGCCCGGCGTTTGCGGTCCAGGGTAAAATGATGTAACTTATGGCCATGAAAAAGAACATCCTCGTCCTTGCCCACAACATCCGGGCTGAGGCGAACCCCAACGGGTATAGAATTCAACAGTATTTCCCATACTTCCAAGAGCGGGGCTTCGAAGTCACGTACCTGACGGACGGATCAGGTGTGGGGCCGCTAATAAGGGCGCTGCGCGCCGCCGATGTCGTCTACGTGCAACGGCTGCTGCCGGGCCCCATGACGCAGTACCTGCTCAGGATATTTGCCGGGAGAATGGTCTTCGATTTTGACGATGCCATTATGTATGGGGCGCGAAGGGAGAGCTCGACCAGGAGGAGACGGTTCAGGGGCATGGTCCGGCTCTCCAACGCCGTCTTCTGCGGAAATCATTTCCTCTTAAGAGAGGCGCAACGATACGGGACATCGAACCTTTTCTATGTTCCCACCGTTGTCGATACGTCCGATTACCCGGTTAAGAACCATACGGCAGGCGGCCCCTTCGTTGTAGGCTGGATGGGCAGTGCCTCAACCTTGAGATACCTGACCGATATGGAGCCTTTCTTCGCTTCGGCCCCGGCTGGAATTACGTACAGGATAGTTGCCGACAGGCGTCCCGACATCGCCGGAGCGCAGATCACCTTTGAAAAATGGCGGGGAGAGAAGGAGAAGAGCCTGCTCCTCAGTTTCGACGTGGGGACCATGCCTGTCAGGGACGATATCTGGTCTCGCGGCAAATGTGGTTTGAAGCTGATACAGTATGCTGCCGCGGGCCTGCCGTCTATCACCCATCCGGTTGGCGTCTCCAGGGAGATCGTCGAAGAGGGAGAGACGGGGTTTCTGAGACAGGACATTGAGGGGTGGCGCGAAGCTGTGGACCGCCTGAGAGGCGACCTCGATCTCAGAAGGTCGATGGGCGTGAAGGCACGCGCCCTCGCAGAGGAGCGATACTCCCTGGCAAAATGGGGGCCTCGTGTGGCTTCCATGATTGATTCGCTATAAATAAGGGCTCTTGTGATCTCTTCGACACGGCTCTTCCCCAAACCGGCGTGTCTCCCACCGGGACCTGAAACCTGTTGATTAAGTGGCCATAGGCCTTTTAACCCCCTTTCTGCCGAACCTGCATGAAGGCCGGACCCAAAAGGCTTAAGGCATATCGACCTTGTGAAAACAGGCGAGTAAGAAGGTCAAACAGCACCGATGCGCCACTCGCCTATCTCATGAGTTCTAAGCGCGCCAGGGCCGCTTCCGCATCCACCAACACACGCCAGAGATTCTCACTGTCTCCCAGACCCACTTTAATCAGAAATGAAGCAATGCTCAGGTCGGTGCGGGCTCGAAATAGTTCGACCTGGCTCGTGAAATCCCCGTTCAGCCCATCTGCGGCCGAAAGATACGCATCCAGAAAAATATCCTCCGGTATTTCCTGCAAAATCCCGGGCTGGTCGAGGAACTGGTTGCTGAATTGAGCCAGGAAGGTTCCAACGTCGAACGCCGGAGGAAGACAATAAGAACTGTTGAAATCGATAGCGGCAACGTAGAGGCTCTCCCGTCTGTTGGCATTGTCGCGGCCTATGTAAATATTTTTGGGATGGTAGTCCCCGTGCCCCTGGACCAACCGTTCGGCCCGATTCTCAAAGAGGGCGATTTCTGCACTCTGCACTGCTTCCACGGTCTCCCGGACCAGCCGCGTGTGGCGGTGCCGAATCTCTTCGAAGCGCTCTACATATCTGGACAGCCGTTCTTGCTCTCTTTCAAGGAATTCCCCCGATTGACTGATCTGCAACCGGAGATTATGGAGTCTTGCCAGCCACTGCGCCGAGAGCTGAACAAAGAACCTGCCGTCTTCCATGTCTGAGCGAACCAGCTTCTCAAAGAGCGAGTTGCCCCTGAGACCCTCTTCGATCAGGAGCATATTCTTCTCATCGCCCTCGATCAGCCTCGGGACGCGGTACCTTCCCCGGTCAAAGCCGTGGTGCGCGAGTTCTTCCGTGATGTAAAACGCCCGTTGGGCCGCCTGCCAATTCTTATTGTCGCGGAACTTCCTGATGATGATCCTCTGTCTAGCCTCATCGTCCCCCTTGGTGCCTATCGTTATCTCGTCCACCTGGACATTCGCCCCTGCCTTTGGAATCTCTTTGAAAAAGGGTCGGCAGCGGCCCTTCCTGATCTCTTTGACTAATTCTCCTATGGTCTCCACCGGATGGTCGAAAAGGGTCGGATAAACGCCCGCATAGCTGAGACCATGGGTATCCGTGCCCGCAATGGCGGTGAACCTGTACGCATGCCAATCCTTCAAACCCCTGGCGTTATCGGTGACGGAATGGTTTGAATTGAAAATCTCCACAGCGTCGAGAAGTGGGTTCAAGAGGCTCGCTTCATCCGGTTTTTTCCCGTTCCTGTATGGATGAGCCAGGACCAGCGCCGCTTCTGGATACTTTGCCCTGATATCGGCAAGCGACGCTCCCTCGAAAATGACCTCCCCGGCTCCGTACACGAGCACGTCCCCCGAATCTCTGGTAGTTACCTCTTGACCCGAGAGGATGAGAAAGTGGTCCGGAACTCCGGCGTCTCTCTTGACCGTCCTCAACGCCTCATCAGGCCACAGGAAATGATGGTCGGTGATAATGAGCCCCTGCAAGCCCTTCCTGTAAATGTGTGTGACCAGAGCCGTTGCCATGACGTTGCTGCAGGGCGAATGCTCGGCCGTGTGGCAATGCATCTCCAGTAACATGGGATTCCTTATGTCCGAGCCGTTGCGGCTATCCGGGCCGGTCTTCCTCAACTAATGTAGTGCACCTCGCAACGAATGTCAGGTGCACGATGAAGAGTTCCAACAGCCGGAGTGTCAATAGTATGGCAATGATTGTCCTCGGTGAACAGTATCAGGTGACCACGGCGTTATTGAGCCTATCACATACGCGGTAGCGGTGCATTCCGGCGATGTGGGCGCTCCTGTCCTGATTCGCGGCTTTCATCATAAGTCACCGAAGTCGACCCGTGAACTCTCCCTAACCGGCGGGTGGAAGACTGATGATAACCCTGGTCCCCTCTCCTTTTTCCCCGTGAATCGCCAGCGTCCCATGGTGTTTTCTTGCCACCAGCCTCGCGATGGGAAGACCGAAACCCGTGCCCTCGGCCTTTGTTGAAAAAAATGGTGTGAATAATCTCTCGCTCTCGTCGGTCGGAGGCTCGCCTGAATTGAATAACTCGATGCGGATGTTGAACGGCTGGGTAACTTCGAGCTGAGATGAAATTTTCACAAACGCCCTTTCCTTGCCTGCTGCTTCCATGCTGTTCTCAATGAGATAGTAAAAGAGATGCCCCATCCATTCCTGATCGCCCTTTACACGGCGTGCCTGCTCTTGCACCTCCACGCTAACATTGACGTGCGAGTACATGCCCTTGACCTTGACCTTTTCAAGAATGGAAGCGATGACACCCTTAATATCAACCGCGTAAAAATCGGGCTCCCCCTGGAAGATATCCATGTAGACCTTGATATCCTTGACCATGTTTTCGAGTCTCTGGTTTTCACCCATCAACATTTGATAAACGTCGTATTCCTTGGTTCCCTTCTCGGCCCTTCCCTGCAGCCTTCTTATGTTCCATCCGATTACCATGGCAGGATTTCTCACCCGGTCCGCGACCTCCCTCATTACCTCTATGTCGCAGCTTATCGTATTCTCGATATAGGCACTCGTTTCAGCCAAAAGACAGAGATCGAGTTTTTTGTTTATGGCGTAGAGGGCCAGGCTTCTCTGTTCGGGGGGAACTTCTGTTACCACGATTTTGTGGCAGAACTGTCGTATCATCGCGAAACCGAGGTTCGAAAATCTCTGATCGAGGCTTACCTCGACGTGCCTCACTCCCACACCCCAGAGGTAAGCGAGGAATTCATCGTCGGGCCTTGACTGGAAAAACGCTGCAAACCAGCCTGCCCATACACGTTTCATATGGCCGGGCTTCTTTTCTTCATCCAGGAACCGCCTGGTATCCGCTATATCATGGAAGAAATCGTAGAAATAATCCGCAAAAGCATCTTTCTTGCCGATGAAAAGTTGCTTCAGCTCTTCAAGGAGATATCCTTCGTCCTCACGGATCCCGATCATATCAAGAAAAAGGCGAAGCTTTTGATGAGGAGATGTAGATGGCACTATTCCTGACCCCGATTTAGTATAGCATGAAAAAGCACGAGACCTGGGTGGGACGCCCATTGGTTCGCGACCTTATTGTATAATCCCTGTATATCGGGACCGACGAGGTTTTTCGTCATTTTTGAAGGTTGATCGAGGCGCCCGCGCGTCCGGCCCGGACACGGGTCAATGGGAATGACGAGCTATCCCGCGGCCGGTCTGAATTTGGGCAGCGTGACCTCGGGGGTGACGTCATCGAAGACAACCTCCACAGGCATGCCGATTTTCAGATCGTCCTTCGGGCATCCCACTATCGTGCTCATCATGCGGACCCCTTCCTCCAACTCCACGAGGACCAGGTTGTAGGGCGCGTCGGCCTCGAAGGCCTGCGCGCCGCGATGGCAGATGGTAAAGGAGTAGATGGTGCCCCTGCCGCTTGCCCTGACCCATTCGACGTCGAAGGAAAAGCAATATGGACAGAAGTCCCGGGGGTAGAAGTAGTGCCGGCCACAGGCCCGGCATCTCCTGATCAGGAGTTCGTGTCTCTTCGCGCCATCCCAGTAAGGCTTCGTCTCCGCGTGTATGTACGGGAGTGGTTTCTTGTAGTCCGTCATCGCGTCACACCAGTTCGGCTGCTCGTAAGACTTCCGCTACCTTCGCTGACATGCGAGTCAATCGATCCCTAGGATCACGGTCCCGCTAGAGGCGAGCGACCCGCCGATGCCGTTGCAGAGCGCCGTCCTTGCCTGCGCCACCTGGCGGCCGCCACACTCGCCGCGGAGCTGTCTGGCCGCCTCGATAAGCAGAAAAATGCCGAACATGCCCGTGTGGAGGTATGATAGGCCCCCGCCGCTCGTGTTCGTCGGCCTGGATCCGCCGGGGGCCAGTCGCTGCCCCTCTACAAACCGCCCCCCCTCGCCCTTCGGGCAGAAGCCCAGATCTTCCAGTTGAAGAAGGACGGTGATCGTGAAGGAGTCGTAAAGCTCGAGGACATCAATGTCCGAAGGGACAAGGCCGGCCATGCGAAAGGCCCTCTCACCCGACGCCTTTGCGGGGCTTACCGTAAGATCGGGCATACCGGTGATGCTCCGGTGCGTGTGCGCCTCGCCGCAGCCAAGCACCAAGACGGCTTTCTTTCGAAGGTCTCTCGCCCGCTCGGCGCTCGTAAGAACGATTGCCCCACCTCCGTCGTTCACGAGGCAGCAGTCCCGCAGATGGAGGGGTGTAGACATCATGGGCGAGGTAAGGACGTCTTCGATGCTGAGGGGGTCACGCATGGAGGCCAGGGGGTTGAGACCGGCCCATTTCCGAGCGGCCACCGCAATCTCCGCCAGTTGCGCTCCCGTCGTGCCATACTGGTACATGTGGCGTTGGGCCGCGAGGGCATACGTCGGAATAGGTAGCCAGCAGCCATAGGGTACCTCGAACTGTTCTTCCGGTTCCTGCGCGGCCCCGGACGCCCAGTTCATGGCTATGCGCTTCTTGCGGTCAGAGAGGCGCGTCTCCGCATAGCAGACAAGGGCCGTTTCGCACAGACCCGCCGAAATGGCCGCTGCCGCATGCTGCACGTGGAATTCGAATGCGGACCCACCAGGCATCGTGCTGTCCGAATAGGCTGGGCATACGCCAAGGTACTCGGCGACCATGATCGATTCCATGGTAAGCCAGCCGGCGGAGAAGAAGCCGTCTATGTCGTTCTTCGCCAGCCCCGCATCGTCAAGCGCCCTGTCCGTCGCCTGCGCGATGAGCTGGAGGAATGTCTTGTCCGGGGTATACCCGAGGTCCGATTCGGCTACACCCACGATGGCTGTTTTTCCTGTTATGCTGCCCATATTGCGCTCTTTATGTCCCCTCCCCTTTCAATGGCGGCAAGGAACAACCGGCATCGCCACCCGCGTGTATTCTAAGCCGACCGGAGGGAAGAAATCCACAAAATATTGGACCGGGCCACATCCCCAAGGGCGGGCATGATTGGAAGGTGCTCTCTTGCTCATGAGGTTTTCCCCCTTCGCCTATTCTGCGCACGCACGCCCCCGTCAGGGGTTCCACGCAACCAATTTACAGGCCAGTCCGGCAACGCCTCCACCCAGAATGATCCAGGCCGAGTTGATCCTGAACCGGAAGAGGACAAAAGCCGAAACTATTGCCAGCCCTAAAGTGGGCCAATCGACGAGGGCAGCGCGGCCGAGCTGCCAGGTGACCCCGGTCATAAGGCCGAGCGCCCCCACGTTGACCCCGTCCAGGAAAGCGCCCGCCCATCGGGAGCGGCGGAGCATGCCTACCAGGGGGAAAAAAGCGGCGGCAAGGAAGAAGGAGGGGAGGAAGATGCCGACCGTCCCCAGTATGGCCCCCGGCACGCCGCCCAGTAGATACCCGATGAACGTCGCGGTAGTAAAGACAGGACCTGGCGTGAACTGACCCACGGCCACGGCATCGAGAATCTGATGGTCCGTGAGCCAGCCCAGTCGCTGCACGAAGTCGGCGCGCAGAAACGCGAGAAGCACGTAGCCGGAGCCGAAGACGACCGACCCGATCTTGAGGCACGTCAAGAACAGGCCCGTGAGACTGAAAGGCGCTGCAGCCGCTCCCGCCGGCAGGCCAAGGGCCGGCAGGATTGCAAGGACGGACCCGCCCCCTCGCCACAGGCGCCATCCATTCCGGATTGCCATCACAAGAAGGCCGCTGCCGAAAATGAGGGCTATTGCGTTGAATCCCCCGAGATAGAGCGCGAGCACGAGGAGCCCCAGGCATGCCGGCAACAGGCCTTTGACAGCGGTCATGACGAGCTTCCAGAGGGCCTGGACGATGACTGCCGTGACTACAGGCTTGATGCCATATAGAAGCCATGTCGCCTGGGGCGCGCTGCCGTATTTAACATAGGCCCGTGCGAGCGCCAGGACGATGAGCATGGCCGGCAGGATGAAGCAGGCCCCGGCCGCGACGAGCCCCCTCCACCCGGCCCTCTCATATCCGAGATAGATCGCCAATTCGGTCGAGCTTGGCCCCGGAATGAGGTTGGCTGCCCCCAGAAGATCCAGAAAGCGATCTTCCCTCACCCATCCCCGGCGCAGGCACGCTTCGTCGTGCATCATGGCGATATGGGCCGCCGGGCCGCCGAAGCCGATGGTGCCGAGCTTCAGGAAGACCCCCGCCACCTCGCGAACCGAACCCTTCCCGTTCCTTTGCTTGTCCGTAACACCGCCGGCCACACCCTCACCCATGAATCCGCGCCGACCTCCCGCACCCACCAAAGGGCGACTCCTTGCCTACCTTATCCTGACCCCGTCCAGCAATACTACTGTCCTGCCGATGCCGTGGAAGAAGTTAGGATACCCCCGTCGGCCCATGGCGTACAAGGGCTGGAACTCGAGCGCGTGACGCTTGTCTTCATCCAGAGAAACCTTCACCTCGGTATAGTAATCATCGTAGGGGGCACCGAAGACCACGTGAGGACCGGTCTGAGGGCGGATCGTTTTTCCAGTACGTACGGGCCGGCAAGGAGGGCGGTTACACCGGATAGAATGCCCAGAACCGTGATGACTGCTGTGAATAGCCGCCGGCATCCAACGTTCCCGATCAACACAGACCTCACCATTAGAAAGGGCGCGACTTCGAGACCCATGAAAAATGTAATGCCGTTCCCATCGTTTGTCCGATTTCTCCTCGCAAGGTATTGTTTTCGAGATCTTCTCTCAACCGGAGGCTATTCCGCTGTTTATGTTATCTGTTGCCACACATACTACTTAGTGTTTCGGAATTGAAAGGCAGGACGTTCTCGTAACCCGGTCGGCCGGGGTAATGGTTATTGTACGGTTTCCGCGTCACCCGTCTGGGCGTCGAGCCGAACCATAGGAGGCGTAAGACATGATATCGGACAAGAAAGCTGGCAGCAACCGGCCATGGCCGGACCCGGACCCGCCCCCGCTGGAGAACTGACTCCTTGACCGGTTCTTTATAGAGTTGATACGGAAGGCTTTCCGCTCTTATGCCTTGCGAAAAAAATAAATAGCTAACATAATATCTCAAGTGAATCAACAGACCCATTTTTGGCATTTTTCGCGGATATGGCGCTGCTTTCTGCTCGGGCTGCTGCTCATGGCGGCGTATCCACCCGCCCCCGCTGCTTCTCTCACGGACATCCCCCGCCCTGTCAGCGACGCCGCAGTGCGTCTCGTCCAGTATTGTAACGATTCCAAAACCGGTTTTGATGAACAGACGGTTGCTACCCTGGTGGATTACGTCCTGACCTCAAAAAACATCAGGGAATACTCCCTCCCGGAATCGAATCGGTCTTACGGGGCCTACTTTGAATTCGACACAAAGATCGCCTTTCCTCGATTCATGGCGTACTCCTACAGCTCTCTCGTTCCGGCAATCATTGCGAGACCATCTTCCCTGCGTTACTCCATCTGGTCCAATCCTCGAAGTGACATGCAGAAAATGCCGGCCAGTTGGAGCGCGATTCCTCCTGGCGGGGCTCCAGTCGTTATTCGCGGCATGCAGCACGACTCAGACACCCCTGATCTCACCACCGGCGTTTACCATGAATATGGCCTGAAAAGAACCCTTATCCTCCTTAACCACGGGGGCCGACAGGTGTTAATCTCCATATCGAAACAGATCGGCGAATCAAATGTCGGGAAGAAGGGGGTCATTCTGGGCAATGACAATGACTGGACCTACTTCTATTCAAATGAACCCGGGACCATGAAAACCTGGCTTGGATGGGCAAAGTCTTACATCTACGATTATTTTTCGGTTGCCGTCTATGCCGAATCGGGCAGCTCGCCTCCCATGGTCAGGGCTGGAGCTTTTCAATGGCTTCGAGCCGGCTGGTCAGGTATAAACTTTGTCAAACCGGGTGACATACTGGGAGGTCTGAAACGTTATGCCCGGAATTCCAGAATGGTTCTCGAGTCGCCCCGTCTTCCTGCTCCGAGTCAGTTGGCCTCGGTATATCGATCGCTTTCAAGCATGCCGGCATCCGATTTGGTCAGCGAATATGCCGCTCTACAGCAGGCGCTACGATCTTCAGCTATCGAGGCCGGTAAAATAAGCAAATCCGAAGCAAAGAAAAAACAATCCTTTGTCGACACATCAAAAGAGCAGATGGTGGAAGAACTTATGCTTGAGTATCTCAAAAGGGCCCTGGGAAAACCAACACCCCTGGGAAACCAATCTTCCCCGTTTTCACCCGCGACATTACCTTAAAAACCCGGTATCCGGTATCCGCGGGGCATAGCCAAAAAGCCGAGTAGGGCCAATCCTGAAACCCGGGATTCCGAAGGCCAACGCGCCCATTTTGGGGTAAAGTCAGGATTATGCTCCCTTTTCACTAGCTTAGCAGGGGCTTACTGATCATAGAATAACCATTGTCGGCCGAAAATGCTATTCGGGAGTGGGAACGGAAAATTGTGGTTGCAGGAGGTGTGCGTCGGGGTGCAGAGCATTTATCGCACCTGCAAAGAGTTGGTTCCGCTCTTGAACAACAACCGGGCATTACCGTGTGAAAACGAGCACCATGCCAACCTATGGTCCCCTTTCTCTCTCGTCCACCACCGGTACGCGCGGTAGTGCCGTAAAGCCGCTTGATCTGTCGGAAGGCGTTCCCTGTCGCCGATGTGGATGCAAGTGTAGAAAACCGTCAGAAGCCCTGAAAGCATTGCTCTTCTGCGATTGCCGTCACCGCCAGGTGCCGGCGTCCGCTCGCTCATTAACATATTGCCTGAACTCCTTTAGCAGGACATAAGCGTACTCTTTACGGGCATGATACGACGAAGGGATAAAATTATTTTGGGCCTCCAGCATATTGATGATCTCTTCGGCGGTTTCCTGATTGACCTGTCTGCCTTCGGAGTAAAGATTGGCCAGTATCTCGCTCAAACCATTAACACGGACCTGTGTACCATCGGGAAACCGCAGCATGCGCCAGCTAACTGTTGGCGTTTCCGAATCGTCTCCTCAGGTTATTCAGCCTATCTTTTCAAACAGTGACACCTCGTACCTCCTCTATTGTCTCCTTGTCGGCCGGTCCGGTGGGCAAGCCATGCCCATTCCCCGACAGGGCCTGTCATAAGCATACCAATCATTTTGCCAAAAACCTGTCGTGGTGGCAATGCGAGAGAACATTCACGGCGCCTGAACGATGCCTTCGAGGATGTTAACTGCGTCCTGAACGCACAGCTTGCATGTCTTGTTCCGCAGGTCCTTCTCCGCAAACTGCCTATGGCCTTCTTCGGTTGTGAGCTCGCAGCCGCCCAGAAGGCTACGGCAGATAAAGGTCTCGCGTTTCTCCGAGAAACGGTCCATCAATTCTCGTGTCTTTGCGTACGTCAGTTCCGTGGCCGAGGGATCGTCATTCTCACCTCTGCCATATTTCGCGCCTATGACAAATATACCGCCGGTTACGGCTCCACAGACCTCCTCTTTCCGCCCCATGCCCGCTCCAAACCCGCAGGCCATTTTCAACGCCCTGTCCTTGTCGAGTTGGAGACCGTCGCAAAAAGCGTAAACCACTGATTGGGCACAGTTGTACCCCTGCAGGAACTTCTCAGCGGCAATCTCGGCTCTGGTTTTCATCTTGTCTCCTTAACAATCAAGTGATCAAAGCAGCCACTACTGCTTGCACGTATAGTAGCACACCCCGATTGGCGTTTCCTTCGCGTAAGGGAAATACTTCCTTTTGAACCAGAGCGACAGGTGAACCAGGTTAATCAGGACAGGCACCTCGACGAGGGGACCGATCACGGCCGCAAAGGCTTGGCCCGAGTTGATGCCGAAGACGGCGACGGCAACCGCGATGGCCAATTCAAAGTTGTTGGACGCGGCAGTAAAAGAGAGGGTCGCGGCCTGGCCGTAGTGGGCACCGACTTTGCCGCTCATGTAGAAGGAAACGAGGAACATGATGACGAAGTAGATGAGAAGCGGGATCGCGATGCGGACCACGTCGAGAGGGATCTTGACGATATATTCGCCTTTCAGGGAGAACATGACGAGGATGGTAAAGAGGAGGGCGATCAGGGTGATAGGGCTGATCTTCGGGATGAAGTTCTCATGGTACCACCTCTTGTCCTTCACGTTTATGAGGATGAACCGCGTCACCACCCCGGCGATGAAGGGGATGCCGAGGTAGATAAAGACGCTCTTGGCGATCTGACCGATGGTGATATTCACCGCGACCC
The DNA here is from genome assembly GCA_050011095.1 of Syntrophorhabdales bacterium. Taxonomy (GTDB): domain Bacteria; phylum Desulfobacterota; class Syntrophorhabdia; order Syntrophorhabdales; family WCHB1-27; genus JBEKJU01. The sequence continues at coordinate 7,693 of JBEKJU010000028.1, read as the reverse complement.
CCCTGAGGCCGAGCATTGGGGGGAGCACCGTGATAAAGATATAGGCGTATACGGAAAAGAAGAGCATCTGGAAGATCGAGTTGAAGGCCACAAGCCCTGCACAGTACTCCGTGTCGCCCTTCGCAAGCTCATTCTAGACAATCACCATGGCTATGCAGCGGGCCAGGCCGATCAGGATGAGGCCCACCATGTACTCCGGATAGCCCCGGAGGAACACGATGGCTAGGGCGAACATAAGAATGGGGCCGACCACCCAGTTCTGTACGAGCGACAGGCCGAGGACCTTGACGTTTTTGAATACCTCGCCAAGCTCCTCGTACCGCACCTTTGCGAGAGGCGGGTACATCATCAGGATCAAACCTATGGCGATGGGGATGTTCGTGGTCCCGCTCTGGAATTGGCTCCAGAAATCGACCACGCCGGGGAAGAGGTAGCCCCACCCAACGCCGAGAAACATGGCGAGGAAGATCCACAGGGTCAGGAAACGGTCGAGAAATGAGAGCCTGCGTCCAATATGGTCGTCCATGACTACGCCCCCGCGCAGCAGGCGGTCCTGGCGCCCGGCGACGCCTCGCCCCTTGCCGTCATGAACGTCTTGAGCCTCGCGCGGTCGGCCTCGATCTCGGTATCCTTGACCCGGTCGCCGACGGACAGAAAAAGGAGCCTCCTGAAGAGGTCCGATTCGTCGAGGCGGTAATGCATCCATTTGCCCTCCCGCCTGTCCTTCACGAGTCCCGCCTCCTTGAGCACCTTGAGGTGGAACGATACCTTCGGCTGTGACATGTCGACCGCCGCGACGAGATGGCAGACGCAAAGCTCGCCGGGCTCCAGGAGCTTGACGATCCTCAGCCTCGTTTCATCCGACAACGCCTTGAATATTGAGAGAAGCTCGTCCATCTGTCGCCTCCAATAATATCAAATATAGTTAATATTACTTACCGCATATCTCAATTTACGTCAATACATTAATGATGCTACACCTCAATATACTTTTATATGACTGCTCTTGACAGCGGCCTGGGAAGAGTCTATGATGGAGCTATGGAAACATTGATTCCGCTTCATACGCCTGCCGCCCCATCCTGCTGCGGGTCATGGAAACGGACTCAGGCGAGTCCTCCCAGCCTCGATCAGCCCTTTGTCGCGGGGCCGATGCAGACCCCTGTCGGTCAGGTCCCTCGCGTCTCGCAGATTCTCGGACGGGCTGACCGTCTCGGCGCTTTCAAGGCGCGATGGGGAATCGGCAGGATGCGCTACACAATCGATCCGGGTCTCTATGCCCTGGGTGATCCCGGTCCGGAGTCGCCCGTCTGCGTCACTGCAAGCTACAAGATGAGCTTCGATCTCCTCCGAAAGGCGCTCACCGGCATCGATGCATGGATTCTCGTGCTCGATACGCAGGGTGTCAACGTGTGGTGCGCGGCCGGAAAGGGGACCTTCGGGACCGACGAGCTGGTGGACCGCGTCGAATCGAGCGGTCTCGCGCATGTCGTATCCCATCGGCGGCTGATCGTGCCGCAGCTCGGCGCGCCTGGCATCGCGGCCCATGAGATAAGGATGCGTTCCGGTTTCCAGGTGGTCTACGGCCCGGTCCGGGCGGGCGACCTGCCCGCGTTCCTGAAAGACGGCCTCAAGGCAACGGGCCGGATGCGGACAAAGGGCTTCGGCTTCATGGAAAGGCTCGCCCTTGTCCCCATGGAGGTCGTGCCCGCGGCCAGGACGGCACTGCCTGCCGGCGCAGTCCTCTTTATTCTCGCCCTCGTTCTTTCGGGCCTCTCCGCCTCAAAGGCGCTCGACTGGACCCTCGTTGCGCTCGTCGCCATGGGCGCTTCGATCCTTGCGGGAGCCGTGCTCACCCCGCTTCTTCTGCCCTGGCTTCCTGGCAGGGCCTTTTCAACAAAAGGGCTCGGTGTGGGTCTCCTGCCCGCCCTTGCCGCATTCCTTTTCACCGGTACTCTCCATCATTTCACCATCGCGGGAACGCTCGCCCTCCTCATCTCCATTCCCGCCATGAGCGCCTATTTGGCAATGAGCTTCACCGGCTCCTCCACGTTCACGTCGCGCTCCGGCGTCCGGAAGGAGATGCGCTTCGCCCTTCCCCTCGAGATCGGGGGGACGGCGGCTGGGGTGGCCCTGTGGATCGCCGCCGTTTTGGCGGGAGGGTAGGAAACGATATGTGGCCCCTCCTCTATCTCAAGGATGTCGTCACCCTCGCCTTCGATGCGGAGCAATGCACGGGCTGCGGCATGTGTCTTGCCGTCTGTCCGCGCGAGGTCTTCCGGCCTTCCAACGGGAAGGTCGAGGTCGCGCTACGCGACGCATGCATCGAGTGCGGCGCCTGCAGGCGCAACTGCCCTTGCAATGCTTTGACCGTGAAGGCGGGCGTCGGCTGCGCGTCCGCCGTCATCAACAGCATGCTCGGCCGGAAAAAAGCCTGTTGCGTCATCGACGAGGATAGCTGCCCTTCCTGATAGGAACGTGCAGGCAAACATCCCGGCTTGAAAGGAGAATCAATGAATCTTTTGATAGTCGGGGGAAGCGACGCGGGGATCAGCGCGGCTATCAGGGCGACAGAGTTGGACCCGGCCGTATTGCCGACAGTGATCGTGGGAGACAACTTTCCCAATTTCAGCATCTGCGGCCTGCCGTACTACATCAGCCATGAAGTGGCCGACTGGCGGAGCCTGGCTCACAGGACGGCACGGGACATCGAGGCCTCGGGGATCAACCTCGTGCTGGGCCAGGGGGTGACATCCATCGACACGGGGCCGAAACAGGTAACGATCGCCGATGAATCAGGCACGACGAGCCGACTCGAATACGATAAACTTGTCATGGCTACCGGCGCCCTCTCCCTCAGGCCACGGATGGACGGCCTGGATAGTCCCGGAGTTTTTCTTCTGCGAACGCTGCCCGACAGCTTTGCCATGGAGGAATTCCTGAAACAAAAGGCCCCGAAAAAGGCGGTCGTCGTCGGTGGCGGGTACATCGGCATGGAAATGTGCGAGGCCCTCACCACCCGCGGAATCAAAGTGACTGTCGTGGAATATACCGAATCGGTCATGACCTCCATCGACGCCGATTTCAGCCGGCGGATCAAAGGCACCCTCACCGAGCGCGGGGTGGCGGTCTACACAGGGATGGGCGTCGAGTCCATACAGGCAAAAGGCGACGAATTGCTCGTTCACGCGAATAACGGGTTCACCGTTCCCGCCGATATGGTGCTGGTGGCGGTAGGCGCCGTTCCCAACACTGCCCTCGGCCGCTCTATCGGCGTTGAAACAGGAGTAAAGGGGGCCTTTAAGGTTAATCGCAGAATGGAAACGAACATACCGGACGTTTATGCCGCGGGCGACTGTGCTGAAACCTGGCACAAAATCCTGCAAAAGAACACCTATATGCCACTCGGCACCGTCGCCCATAAGCAGGGCAGGATCGCCGGGGAGAACGCCTTGGGCGGTAAGGTCGAATTTGCCGGCACCCTGGGCACGCAATCGGTGAAGATCTTCGACAAGGTGATCGCACGGACAGGATTGAACGAGAAGGAGGCACGGGACGCGGGATTCCAGCCGGTGACCGCGACTTCCGAAACTTGGGACCACAAGGTGTATTATCTCCCTGTTCACAGGCTGCACATCCGCGTCACTGCGGATGGGGAAACGAAAAGACTTCTCGGGGCTCAGATGATCGGCGCATACGGAACGGAAGTATCGAAGCGGATCGATATATTTGCGGCTGCCCTCTACAATGGGGCAACCGTTGATGAGTTCTTGGCTTATGATCTGAGCTATACCCCGCCACTCAGTTCCCCGTGGGACCCGGTCCAGATGGCGGTCCAGAAGCTTGAGAGAGTCTTGTCCGCTCCAGCAAGCCGAAGATAATTGCCTTTGCAAGATAGAGAACGGGCATCGGCTGAAGAGAAAGTCATGAATGCGGCATGAACTTTCAAAACGCCGGGGCGATCCAATATATATCGGGGAATCAATCTTCTCAACGGATATCATGAAGGAACTATCTATCCCCCTCCATTCACGATCAGCTTATGGCCTCCGGATAGCGCTCTCAAGTGCGCGAATGCGGAGAGGAGCAGAAGAACCGTCAAAATGGCGGATATCAGACAGTAAATGCAGAAGGCGCGGATGAGGGTGAGATCGAGATACATGAAGCCTATCGAACCGCACACGCCTATTGCAGTGTAGAAAAGCACCGCCAGGCGCAAACCGCGCGGAGACGGGCCAATCACGAGGAGTGCCACAAGTGCGAACATGATCGAATAGAAGATGAGGCCGAAATAGCCTATCGGCACACCGTAGATGCGCCCATCCGGACTGTAGGCCACGGTGTTACATCCTTCGATTGGAGGGGGGCACCACAGCAATTGACCGGTGTAGATCATGTAACAGTCATAAGCCGCGATGGCCATTCCAAAAAGCGCGCACATGAGCATAAGGTACGGGACGAAGTTCGCTTTTTTCATCGAGATACCTCCTTAATCAACTATGTGAATAACTATTCACATAAAGGGCAAAAAAAAATCAGCAGACAAGCCGCATGAAATTGCTCCACAGTTTTCCCGCTTCCACCCTGATGTCGAAAGATTCACTGCCGATGGTCCAGCGGAGCGCCGTCGATTGGATCAATCCGAGAAAAGTCAATGCCGTCTCCCTTGGCGACAGCCCCTGGTGAAAATCCCCCTCATCAACGCCCGCCGCAATAATGCCGGATAGTGTCTCCACATATCCTCGTAATCGCAAAGAGATCTTCTCCCCCAGCTTTTTATTGCCAAGGCGGATGTCCTCGGAAAAGATCAGGCGCGGCATTCCTGGGTGTTCCTCGATAAGCGCCATATGGGAAAAAAAGATCGTCTCGAGTTTCTCCAGAGGACTTCTGCTTCCCGCCGCAATGGTTGCCGCCTTTCCCATGACGGCCGCGCCGATAAAATCCGCAAGCGCATAGCAGATGTCGTCTTTACCCCCAAAATGCCGATAAATGTTGGCCTCACTCATCCCGGCCGTTTTAGCGATAGCGGCAATAGTGAGCGCCTTAGCCCCGCCTTTGCCCAATACTTTAAAGGCCGCCTGGACGATTTCCTCTTTCCTTATGTGTGTGCTCTTTTTTTCTGTCATATTATTGTGAATAACTATTCACATTAAACCAGAGATGATTTTCGATGTCAAGAAATTCTCATTTGTGGAACAACTGGCCGTAATTCAGGCAGTCTCAAGTCTTTTAAGGGGATGTTGATTCCCGTTTGTAATAGTGCATTGTCCTGGACAAGGGCGGGGTGACGCTTCTAGGAAGCAAGCCTCAGCCTGTCCAGGACGCATACATGTGGGCCGTCTTCCCGTTACCCACCGTTGTTCCGACAGCACAAGCCATCTTATGGTGTAGAGGACCGCGATATCTTCTTCACCGTCCCGGTTTATATCGCCGAAGCAGAACCTCCCTGCTTCCGTGCATTCAGTCCCACGGCAGGTGCTTCGGAGATTCGGCTTACAGTCCTTCGCCTCGTACCAGTCGATATACAGCTTGATATATTTATTGAGCTGGGCCTTTATCGATGGAGGGACGGTCCCCGGGGTGGTCTGCTCCGCCTGAGCCTGAGAGGTCAAAGGCAGGGAAGTCACGGCAATCATCGCAAGAACGGCTGCCGCCAGAGGCACGCAAAGCCGATAGGACGATTCAATCGTCAACTGAAATAAAGAGCAAGCTGGAAGAGAGCATTTTTACCTACCGCCTCTTGATACGACATTTCAAAGGAGAATCCGTAGGGTATACAGACGGTTGCAACAGGAAGGGGGGTATGGAGCCGTTGACATCCGATGGTAGCCACTCTATATTTAGGCAAAACGGGACGTCAGCGAGGTCACCGAATACATAGATAATGTACAACCGGCGCATCAGGAGTCGGAACCATGCGGGAAATCCAGAAAAAATGCGGCTTCATCTGTGACATGGACGGGGTGATCTACCACGGGGAATCACTCCTCCCCGGCGCCCGCGAATTCCTCGACTGGTTGGAGCGAGAGGGGAAACAGTACCTTTTCCTGACGAATAACAGCCAGCGCACTCGCCAGGAGTTGCAACACACACTGCGCAGATTGGGGGCGAAAGTAGACGCCATGCACTTCTACACGGCTTCGCTGGCCACTGCGAGCTTCCTCGCCTCACAACAGCCAGGGGGCAGCGCGTACGTTATCGGGGACGCAGGGCTCACGAATGCCCTCTATCAGGCCGGGATATCCATGAACGATATCGATCCGGACTACGTAGTGATGGGGGAGACGAGCTCTTACTCCTTCGAAAAGGTCGCCCACGCAATCAAACTCGTATTGGCTGGGGCAAGGCTGATCGGCACCAATCCCGACTTCGTCCTACCCACTAACCGCGGGACCTTTCCGGGTTGCGGCTCGCTGATTGCACCCATCGAACGCGCCACGGGCAGACGGGCGTATTTCCTGGGCAAGCCCAACCCGCTCATGATCCGGCACGCACTGCGATCGCTGGAATGCAGTCGAGACGAGGCGATATTTATCGGCGACTCGATGGAGACCGATATCGTCGCCGGAATCAACTCCGAGGTCGATACGATTCTGGTGCTCAGTGGGACCACGTCCAAGGAGGATTTGGTCAGGTATCCTTACAAGCCTCGGTATGTTCTGAACGGTGTGGGGGACATACCGAGAGAGCCCGTGACGGAGACCTGACGAGACTTCTCCTCATTTTCTCCCGCCCATAAACAATCGCAAGGCGCCGGTTCGGACAAACCGGCTTACAGGAGGAGACCATGGCGCATGCACTCGTCATCTACAACACGCGCAAGGGCGCTACCCGGGGAATCGGTGAGCTCATCGCGAAAGGCCTCGCGTCCGCCGATGTCACGGTCAGCGTCAAGGACGCTGCGCAGATAACGAGCGAGAAAGATTTGGCCGGTTACGACGCCTACATATTCGGGTCCGCGACCTATCACGGCGAGATGATGGACCTCATGAAGCGCATCCTGTTCCTGGCTGAAAAGGTCCGCCTCAAGGGTCGGGTCGGAGGCGCCTTCGGGGCGTTTGGATGGAGCGGTGAGGCGCCAGGCCGCATCTTCGACACCATGCACTACATCCTGGGCATGAGGATGGTAAAGGAACCTTTGCGCGTGCAATCCCCAAACGACCCGGAGGCTGCGGAAAGAGCCGGAGAGTACGGACGCTTGATTGCACAAAAACTCGAAGCCCGACCGGACAACCTCCCTGCATCGTGAGACATTCTACCCGACCTTCCGGAAAACGCATCCCTTCCCGATCTCCAGTGCTATGGTCTTTTAGGGGTCCATTCATGTGCACACCTAACTACTCTGTGATCGAAGGCACTCCGGAGATACACCTGTTATGGAATAAATGACCCTGCTGCTTGCAGCAGGGTATCCAAGACAACGAGCGGAGCGAGTCTTTGAGCAGGGAGTCTTTGAGCAGGGAGTCTCGGGGCACCCGCTTGCGGGTCGTGGCTTTGCCCGCAGAGGGGGCGACCGCGGGGTACCCACACAGTGGATCGCGCGAAGTGGGTGTCCCAATAATTGCCGGCGGAGCGAAGCGGAAAAAAATTCTCCCTGCAGCAAGCTGCAGGGAATCCGCAAGTTGATGCCCGGATTTAACCGGCGCATCCCTCAGGAAGGCGACTGGGTATGAAGAAAAAAGATCTCCATCTC
>JBEKJU010000027.1:0-23723 GCA_050011095.1 Syntrophorhabdales bacterium | reverse complement strand
ATCGCTCAGGGAACACGTATCGGAGTCCATGGGTGATTTTCTGCTCGTAGAGAAATTCCCAGCATGCGATATCACCCCACTGCGAATTCTCGGGTAACTTGACGCAATTGCAAGCTATCATGAAGAAGGAAAAGCACTTTACCCTGAAGTCTTGGTCCCTACAGGCTTGACGAAGGTATTGACATCAAACCCCCGGGCGACCCGGTTTGCGAGACAAAAGGGAAGACAAGGAACAATAATGAAGAAGGAACCGGCGGAAACCGTTCTGAAGTCTCGAAGCAGAGTGATATACCAGGACCTGCATAAGGTGGAACCCTCCGAGGCAGAACTCTACAAGGCTCTCGCCAGTAATTTGCAAGTAGGCGTTTATATTATTCAAAATAGAAAGCTTCAGCTTATTAATCTCCACATCCAGCAATACACCGGCTACACGGAAGCGGAAATGCGCGAGATGGATCCCCTAAGCGTCGTCCATCCCGCTGACAGGAGAACGGCGGTCAAGAATGCCGTCAGCATGCTCAAGGGGAAGCGGATATCGCCCTACGGATATCGGCTGATGACGAAGCAGGGGCAGATCAGGTGGATCATGGAGACGGTGACGCCCATCATTTTTAACGGGGAAAAGGCCGTCCTCGGCAATTCCATGGATATCACGGAACAGAAAGAGGCAAAAGAAAGCCTCCGGGAACTGGACGCCCTGAAATCGTCCATCCTGGACGCCATTCCGCAGGCCGTTGTCGGTCTGGAAAACCGGCGGATCAACTTCGCCAACGCCGCCGTCGAAGACGTTTTCGGGTGGCGGCCGGAGGACCTGATCGGCGAAAGCGTTACCCTGTTCTACAGGAACGACGGGGAAGCGGACGAGATTGGCCGCTACTTCTATACCACCCTCGAACATCAACGCACGTTTGTCGCCGAATTCCACTGCCGGCGCAAGGACGGGCGGGACATTCTCTGTCGAATGAGATCTTCCAGGATCGGGGAAAAATTAACGAAGGAACGGCGGATAGTCATTACCTACGAAGATATCACCGAACAAAGGCGGGCGGAGGAAGAATTGGCGAATTCGCGGGAACAGCTCCGCAATCTTTCCATTTACCTTCAATCCGTCCGGGAAAAGGAGAGCACCAGGATTGCCCGGGAAATACACGACGAGCTCGGGCAGTCCCTCACGGCCATCCAGATGGACCTCTCCTGGCTGGACACCCGTCTGTCGGCAGGAGACGCATCGCTAGCGGAGAAAGTGCTGCGCATGAGACGCCTCGTGGATGCGACCGTCGACAGTGTGCATCGAATTTCCACGGAGCTTCGGCCTATTCTGCTCGACGATCTCGGCCTTACGGCCGCCATGGAATGGCAGGTCCAGGAGTTTCAAGGAAGAACGGGCGTACAATGCGACGCCCGCCTCACCTGCAAGGACAGCTCGGTCGAAAAGGACCTGGCCACGACCGTTTTTCGTGTCTTCCAGGAAACCCTCACCAATATAGCGCGTCACGCCGGGGCGACATTGGTGAGGGTGCGTCTCACCCAGAAGGGCGACGAACTTTGTCTCGATGTTTCCGACAATGGAAAAGGGATCACCCAAAAACAGATCGGAGACCCCAAATCGTTCGGGATCGTGGGTATCCGCGAACGGGTCAACCTGTGGGGCGGCAGCGTCAGCATAACCGGGAAACCACAGAAAGGGACCACGATCAAGGTCCGGATACCGATGCGCCGGGGAGAGCGCTGATATGATACGAATTCTTGTCGCCGACGATCATACCGTGGTCCGGGAGGGTATCAAGCAGATCCTGACGGGCCAGGAGGACATGGTTGTGGAAGACGAGGCGGGAAGCGGACAGGAAGCGCTGTGCAAGGTGACGAAAAAAAACTATGACCTCATTCTCCTTGATATCTCCATGCCCGGCAAGAGCGGACTGGAAGTCCTGGAAGAGATCAAGGCCACGCAGCCGAAGCTGCCCGTGCTCATCCTCAGCATGCACCCGGAAGAACAGTACGCCGTGCGGATGCTGCGCGCCGGCGCGGCGGGGTACCTGACCAAAGCCAGTGCGCCCCAGGAATTGATCCGGGCGATCCGAAAAGTCTCACAGGGCGGGAAATACGTCACCGCCTCGCTCGCGGAAAAGCTTGCCTTCGAACTGGATGCCGGGGCGGAAAAACCGTGCCATGAAAGGCTGTCCAACCGTGAGTATCAGGTCATGTTGATGCTGGCCTCCGGCCAGTCGGTAAGCGAAGTGGCCGAAGTGCTCTGCCTGAGCCCAAAGACCATCAGCACGTACCGAACCCGCATTCTGGAAAAGATGGATATGAAAAAAAATGCGGAGCTGACCCTCTATGCCGTAAAGAACAAACTTATCCTTTGACGCGCCCTTTTGAACGCCCCCATGGATATGACACTGCCGCGATTTTCCCCTACAGCTTTCCCGGACCTTGCGCGCGCGCCGGATTGGCTTGTACGGAATCATCCCCCGCCCCCGCCCGTCGCCTCTCCCCCCTGTCAGTTATATCCCGTCAAGGAATCCCTTCTTTTCCCCTACATAAAAAATAGCACCTCTCCGATACCGCCCGCATCGTAACCCTGCTAATACTATAACGTCAAGGGATAAAACATGGAACGAGAGAAGCGCACACAAGGGAGCACGCCAATAAGCGGCACCGGCATCGTGACGGAATCAACGAGTCGGTTCGTTCAGAGAGAGGATATTTCCCCTGCATCCTTCTCCGGCGATGATGGCCATGCGGCACAGGTGGACAGTCACGCGATCGTGCGCCGGGCACATGGTGAAAATCGCACGTTTCTGATGGAACATGAGAGCAAGCGGATTCTCGAAGACGCCGGCATTAAGACGACGGGCGGCATGGTCGCGTCATCCGAAGACGAGGCGGCCGGGATGGGCAGGAGACTCGGTTATCCGGTTGTCCTGAAAATTGTCTCTCCCGATGTAGTCCATAAGACCGATTCCGGTGGCGTAAAGTTGAACCTGAGAAACGAGGGGGATGTCAGGGAGGCTTACCGGGATATCCTGTCGCGCTTCGCAAACGATAGGATCATCGGCGTCTCGGTGCAGAAGATGGCCCCTGCCGGCATAGAGGCCATTGTAGGGGTCACCCGTGATGAGAGTTTCGGGCCGGTGCTCATGTTCGGTCTCGGCGGGATTTTTGCGGAGGTTTTAAAAGACGTGACCTTCAGGGTGCTCCCTATTACCGAGGACTCGGCGGCCGAGATGATTGAAGAAATAAAAGGTTATCCCCTTTTGAAGGGATACCGGGGCCGGTCCGTCGATATCCAGGCCCTAAAGGAATTGCTGCTTAAAGTTTCCAATCTGGCGATCATGCACCCCGAGATCAGGGAGATGGACCTGAATCCCGTGTTACTCTACCCCTCGGGCTACCTGGCCGTCGACGCCCGGATATACGTCGATCATGCCCCCCCGAAGCCCCCGGCGGAGGCTCCCGCGGCAAAGGGCGGTCTTCTCGAACTGTTCTACCCCAAAAGCATCGCCGTCCTGGGGGCCACGGATTCCATGGGCAAGCTCGGCTACAACGTGATGGAAAACCTCCTTTCCCATCGGTTTCCGGGAAAGCTCCATCCTGTCAACCCCCGCAAGGAAACCCTGCTGGGCCTCAAGGCCTACCAATCGATTCTCGATGTGGAAGGGCCCGTCGACGTGGCGATCATTATTGTTCCTGCCGAGGCGGCGCCCAAGGCCATCGAGGATTGCTGCGAGAAGGGCGTCAAATATCTTGTCGTGGAGACGGCGGGCTTCGCGGAAACCGGAGAGGCCGGCCGGAAAATCCAGTCCGACATCAAGGCTCTCATCAAGAAGAAGGGGTGTCGCCTTCTGGGTCCGAACTGCTCGGGCGTGATCAACACCCATCACAACATGGTCCAATCGATCGGTCTCATCGACCAGTTGCGCAAGGGCAACCTGGGGCTCATCGCCCAGGCGGGCGTCTATGCCGCCGGTATTCTCACCGGACTTCGCAGCATCCTTGATTTCGGGATCATCGCCACCATCGGCAACAAGATGGATGTGAGTGAAGCGGACATCCTCGAATTCATGGGCGAAGACGAGCATATCACCGTGATTGCCCTGTACATGGAGGACGTGACCAGCGGCCAGCGCTTTGTGGATGTCGCCGGACGGGTCTCCCGGAAGAAGCCGGTGATCGTCCTCAAGGCCGGGCGGACGGAAGCGGGAAAGAAAGCCGTCTCCTCGCACACCGCTTCCATGGCCGGAAACGACGAGATCAACAGCGCCGCCTTCCGGCAGAGCGGCGTGATCCGCGCCCGGGACAACGAACATCTCTTTTCATTGATGCGCGCCTTTTCCAAACAGCCTCTGCCGAAAGGTCCGGGGGTTCTGGTCGTCACCTACACGGGTTCCCTGGGCGTCGCGACGACCGACATGCTCTATACAAGTAATCTGCGACTGGCCGAGCTCGAACCTCACCTGAAAGAGCGACTGTCCACTGTTCTGGATGATTATCTCAACATTCAAAACCCCGTGGACTGCTCCTTCAGCATGAATCCGGAACAGGTGAAAAAGATCATCGAAATCGGCGTGCAGAGCGAGGAGGTTCACAGCCTGGTCGTCATCGTTCAGGGCGAGATGCTGGATTCCTATGTCGATACGCTCGCAGGCATAGACTATAAGGGGAAACCCGTTTTATGCTGCGTGGCCTGCAAGGAATTCATGATGGACCATGTCATCCGGATGGAGCAAAAGGGCATCCCCGTCTATTCCACTCCGGAAATGGCAGCGGAGGTTCTCGGAGAGATGTACCGCCATGGCCGCCAGTGCAGCAAAGTCAGGATCAAGGCCCTGGATCGAATTCTATCCGACAATTCGTTCACCCTGGGCAACCGTCGGGTGCGCCTCAGGCTGCTGACGCACCACGATATCGATCTCTGGACGGAATTCGTCAACAGTTGCTCGCCCCGCTCCCTGTGGCTCCGCTTCCTTTCTCCCTTCAGCGCCACGCCGGAGAGGGCGCGGCGGTTCTGCGATATCAACCCGGACGAGGAGGTGGCCGTCGTTGCCGAAATGACCGAAGACGATCGGAAAAGGCTGATCGCCATCGCCCGACTCATCAAATGCGAGCGTGGTGACGAGGCGGAATATGCCGTGATCGTTACCGATTCATGGCAACGAAAGACGCTGGGCCGCATGCTCTCGGAGACGTGCCTGGACCTTGCCAGGCACCTGGACGTCCGGGTTGTCAATGCGGAAACGGTCCGGGAGAATTTCCCGATGACGAGCGTTCTCTATCACTGCGGCTTCAAGGTGGAAAACAAGGAAAGGAACCTGATCCTCATGTGTTTGAGGCTTAAGCAGTGATGCCTGTCGTGATTGCATATCTCCTTCGATCGCTTCTGGTTTGCGATCGACTTCCGCCAGACTGGGGGGGATTCCTTGCTGGAGGAGTCTCCCTCAACTTCCTCGTCAATAACTCCGAAAAATAGACCGGGGAATAATCGGCCCGCCCTGTAGCGCATGCAGCCCTCCTCATCACGTCTCACGGGAGGGCCTTTCGGGTATTTAGGGCTCGTCAGAAAATAAATGGGCCATCTGGCTCGTCTTTTTGTCCGCCCGCTTCGTTGCGAAAAGGTCATGTACATCCAGTACATTTGGCCTTTCCGCGCCTCGCTGATCGGCCAAAAATCCTTCGCCATCTGACTCATTTATTTCCTTCCGAGCCCTTAAGAAAAAGGCCGGAAGTACTTCCGGCCTTTTTCTATTTCCCTGCGATGCGGGATGAACCATGGAGAAGAACCCGGGCGCATCAGATTGCGGCCGGGTTCTTCTTTTCCGCCTCAACCAAGTTTTTTTCTTTCCATTACCAGGTCCTCGACGACGGCCGGATCCGCCAGGGTTGATATGTCGCCGAGATCAGTGAAGTTATGGGCCGCAACCTGCCGGAGGATACGGCGCATGATCTTGCCGGACCTTGTTTTGGGAAGACCATCGGCCCACTGGATCTGGTCCGGCGTGGCGATGGGTCCGATCTCCTTGCGTACGGTGGCAACCAGGGCCTTTTTCAATTGGTCGGTCTTCGACACGCCGTTATTGAGCGTCACATAGGCGAAGATTCCCTGTCCTTTGATGTTGTGAGGGAAACCCACAACCGCCGCTTCCGCGACATCGGGATGGAGCGTCAGCGCGCTTTCGACTTCCGCCGTGCCTATCCTGTGACCGGAAACATTGATGACGTCGTCGATCCGACCGGTAATCTTATAATCACCGTCCGCGTCGCGCTCGGCGCCATCGCCCGAGAAGTAGTACCCGGGGTACTGCGAGAAATAGTTTTTGCTGAGCAGGTCCTCGTCACCCCAGATCCCTCTCAACATGCCGGGCCAGGAGGTCTTCATGCAGAGCGCCCCGGACCCCGGACCCTCGATCTCTTTCCCCTCCTCGTTGAGCAGCGCAGGCACGATGCCGAAGAAGGGGACCATGGCCTTGGCCGGTTTGATATCGATGGCGCCGGGCAGCGGAAGAATCAGGTGTCCGCCCGTCTCCGTTTGCCACCAGGTGTCGGCAATCGTGCAACGGCCGCCGCCGATCTTGTTGTAGAACCACCACCAGGCTTCGGGGTTCAAAGGTTCGCCGACGGAACCCAGTACGCGCAGGGAGGAAAGATCGTGCTTGTCCACCCACTCGTCGCCTTCCTTGGCCACGGAGCGGATGACCGTCGGGGCGGTATAGAAATTGTTGACGTTGTACTTCTCGCAGACGGCCCAGAACCGGTCGAAGGCGGGATAATTGGGAACGCCCTCGAAGAGGATGCTGGTGTAGCCATTGCAGAGCGGTCCATAAACGACATAGCTGTGACCCGTCACCCAGCCGATGTCGGCGGTGCACCAGTAGACGTCCTCGTCGCGCACGTCGAAGGCCAGCTGCTGGGTCATGGAGGCGAAAAGAAGGTAACCCGCGGTCGTATGGAGAACGCCCTTCGGCTTGCCCGTCGAACCCGACGTATAGAGAATGAACAACGGATCCTCGGCATCCATTTCCTCCGGCTCGCAGTAGCGTGCCGCACCCGCCATCAGGTCTTCATACCAAAGGTCCCGGCCGGCCACCATGGGCACGTCCAGCCCCGTGCGTTTGACGACGATCTGTGTCTTAACCGAAGGACACGCTTCCAGCGCGCGGTCCGCGCTCTCCTTCTGCGGGACCGCCTTTGCGCCGCGGTAGCTGCCGTCGCAGGTGATCAGCAGCTTCGATTCGCAATCGTTGATCCGGTCCCTGAGCGCTTCCGCCGAGAAGCCGCCGAACACGATGGCGTGAATGGCGCCGATCCGGGTGCAGGCCAACATCGTGATCGCCAGCTCCGGGATCATGGGCAGATAGATAGAGACCCGGTCTCCCTTCTTAATGCCCAGACCTTTCAGGACATTGGCAAATTTGTTCACTTCGCGGTACATATCGAAATAGGTGTAGACCTTCCAGTCATTGGGATCGTTGCCCTCAAAGATAATCGCGGCCTTCGTCTTTTTGTCTTCCAGGTGCCGGTCCAGACAGTTGTAGCTGACATTCAGTTTTCCGCCTTCAAACCACTTTGCATGAAGGTTTCCGTCAAACGACCAGTCGGAAATCTTCTTCTTATCGAAGGGCTTGAACCAGTCCAGTCTCTGTTCGGCCTCCTTCGCCCAGAAGGCGTCAGGGTGTTCGATCGACTCCCTGTAGAGCTTCTCGTACTCGGCCCTGCTTTTGATGTACGATTTTTCCCTCACCCTGTCAGGAACGGGAAATACCTTGTCATAGAAATCATTGTCATTGATATTTGCCATTGTTCTCCTCCTTGTCCTTCAAAATTTTACCAAGCACACTGACCGACAAGAATCCTCATGCTTGATTTACCTATCCCTTTTATGGGAAAAGAACTGTTTTTCTTTCTGCGGCAACGATAACCGCATCTTCTCTTATTCTCATGACTTTTATAGGAGAATAGAATAAATAAATAGGTTTGGGTATCGGCTTGCGGATGAATTCGCTGTGGGTCATTCACTTACAAACCGTCGGCGCCTCCCTGACCGATGTCGGGCGTACAGGTCCGGAAGTGAAAAGGATGGTCAGGAAATGCTTCATACCGAGTTGCATTCAAAGGCACCACCCTCGCCTTCGGCGGGGTACCCGGGCGGCTTTGATGCACCGGCTAAGGCGTACTACTTGTACGTCGAGGAAAGCTTTGATGCGACAACAAAGGTGTGGCGAAGATAAGCGACTCGGTATCAGATGTCGTGGACTGCCAGCATAGTTGAGCGGAGCCGTACTGTATTGTATGTACGGCGTTGCCTCACGAGCGCAGCAGCACGCGGGGTACCCGCGCGGCGGATCGGGCGGTCATGGAATTTCCGAACAGGCCGCCGTCCGGCCTAATAAAAGAAAGCGAAAGAACCGGACTCGCCTAGATCAGACGCTTGTGGGCATAGACGGTGAGGTCGCCCATCCTGTTCGTGTAGCTCCCGTACTCGTTGTCGTACCAGCCGAAGACCTTCGCGTGGACGACGGGAACCCTCAGTTTTTTGGCCGGCATCGACTGGAGGACAAGGTCGGGAAGACCGGGGATCCGGGACAGGTCCACGTCGATGAAGGCGGTCCTCGTGTGGTTGAACTGCCCCTCGATCACGACCGCCGCGTCCATCCCGATGAGGTCGGCCGACACGTTCTGCTCGTCGGTGTAGAGGAGAAGACGCTCGGGGTCTTTCGCGGCCTTTGTCTTGTAGATGCCGTTGATGAGCTTCGTGTTGATGGGCGGCAGGCCGTCGCCGTCGGTCGACGCCTGGAAGGTCACGTTCAGAACGAGGAGGGATTCCGTCGTGATGGGCACGCGGATCGAATCGGCCATGAAGCCGATGCTCTTCACCTGGGGGATGACCTGGGCAAGGGCCTCCGCGGCGTTCGTGGACGTGAGGATGATGTTGTTCAGGATGCTCCTGTTCTTTCGGAGGTCTTTTTCACCTGCCTTCGGCACGGAGTCGAGCACGGCCTGGCTGTTCGTCACGGCGTGCACCGTAGACATGGAGGCGGTGAGCACCCTGTTCGTCTCCTCCGTTTCGAGGAGCGGTTTTACCATGTGGGCCAGGGCCGTCGTGGTGCACGAGGCGGCGGACACGAGGCAATGCTTTTTCACGTCGAAGGCGGGGTGGTTGATGCCGTAAATCGTCGTGATCGCGTCCTCGGGCAGGGATAGGGCCTTATTTCTTATCTTGAAGGCGGAGGAATTGATGACAACCTTCGCGCCCCCTCCGAGGTGGCCCCGTATGGAGCCCTTGGCGTCCTCGGCGGGCACCGTGGGGTCCTTGAATTTCCCCGTGCACTCGGCCACGACGTCGACGCCGTGATCGCGCCACGGGATGCTGTTGGGGTTCCGCGCCTCGCGCAGTATGGTTACGGGTATCCCGTCTATGAGGAGCTTGCCCGATTTGTCGTCCACTACCTGGATGCAGCGCTCCGCCCTGACGCCGTAAAGGAACCGGTGGAGGAGCCCATATGTCCCGTCCTTTTCAATCAACTGGGCGATGGCGTCGAGGCTCGTCCCCACCTCGCGCCCCTGGTTGACGACAATCTCCCTGAAATATTTGCGCGCAATATGGTGCCATACCGTAAGTTTTCCTATCCGGCCGAGGCCGTTGATCCCGAGCGCCGCCGGCCGATTCTCGAACACCTCGATCCTACCCATGCCGCACCCTCCCTTCGCTGGCAAGTGCCGTCCCTTCTTAATGTATACACATGGGAGGGCCTCATGTCAACATCGAAGCGAGTTTTAGCGGACAGTAGACCATCCTGCGACCCCTCCAATGGCAAAGCACGACCCGCTTCGCGACACCCACTCCGTGGGTACCCGCCCGAGCCACCCCCCCGCAAGGGCGTTGAATTACCGCTACGTACCTTACCCCCCCGACTCCTTGCGGTTCCGCTTCCCGTCGGTTTTTCTGCTTTTCCTTAGTACGCGGCCTATGACCTCCGCAAGCTCCCGTCGCTCGACCGGCTTCATGAGAACGGCCTCGATCCCGTCCTTGCGGGCGGATTGGGCGGAGACGGCCTCGCTGTAGCCCGTGCAGAGGATGATCGGCAGGGTCGGGCGGATATCGAGGAGTTCCCTCGCAAGCTCCAGGCCCGACATGTGCGGCATGGTCTGGTCGGTAATGACGAGATCGAACATGTTGGGCTCCTCGATGAATGCCCTGAGCGCCATGATCGGGTCGGTCTCGGCCACCACGTCATAGCCGAGCTTCTGTAGCCTCTCCTTTGCCAGGACGACGAGTTCCTCCTCGTCGTCGATGAAAAGGACCGTTCCGTTCGTGGTCTCCCCCGGCACGTCCCCTTCCTCGGCCGAAGGCACCGGGGCGACACGGGGGAAAAATACCCTCATCACCGTGCCTTTGCCCGGCGCGCTCTCGACGTCGATGACGCCGTTGTGGCCCTCCACGATCCCGTGGACCACCGCGAGGCCCATCCCCGTGCCGTGACCCACCTCCTTGGTCGTGAAGAAGGGCTCGAAGATCCTTGCCACCACCCGTTCGTCCATGCCCGAGCCTGTATCCTTCACGGAGAGCATCATGTACTCGCCGGACGGGAGGTTGCGGAACCTGTTGCCGGGGCTCGCGTTCACAGCGGCAACGCCCACCTCGACGGCGCCCAGCTTGTTCCCGATGGCGTCGCGGGCGTTCGTGACGAGGTTGAGCAGGGTCTGCTGAATGAGCTGGGAGTCGGCGATGATCGTGCCCGATTGGTCCCGCACGTTCAGGGTCATGGCGATCGTCGCGGGGAGCGTCGATCGGAGGAGGGCGAAGGTCTCGTTAACGAGACGGGCAAGCTGCACCGGTTTTCGCTCGGGCTCCACCCTGCGGCTGAAGGTGAGGATCTGCTGGACGAGCCTCTTGGCCCGCAGGCAGGCCTTCATGCTCTGTTCGAGGGGCCGGTGCGCGGGGTTCTCCTGATCGACGGTGTCGAGGGCGATCTCCGTGTTTCCCATTATTATGGCGAGGATATTATTGAAATCGTGGGCGATCCCGCCCGCGAGGGTCCCTATGCCCTCCAGCTTCTGGGATTGCCTGAGGTGCTCTTCGAGCCTCCTCTGTTCCGTGACGTCCGTGTTCGTCTCCATGACGGCCGGCCGGTGAGCGGCATCGTCGCGCTGAAGGACCCATCGGGCGGACACGGTGATCTCGCTTCCGTCCTTCTTCCTTTGGCGAAGCTCTCCTTCCCACCGGCCGCTCGCGGAGAGCTGGCTCGCGATGTCTTCCAAGGGCTCGGGGTATTCCGTGTGGATCACCTCGTGGCTCACCCTTCCCAGCACCTCATCGCGCGACCAGCCGTAGAGCGCCTCGGCCCCCGTGTTCCAGAAGGTGATCGCGCCCGAGAGGTGATCGCGGACGATGATCGCGTCGCGGGAGAGATCGAGAAGACGCGCCTGGCGGCTCAGCTCGGCGGTCCGCTCCCGCACCCGTTCCTCCAGTTCGTCGCGGGTCCTTCTGACCTCGTCCTCCGCCCGCCTGCGCTCCCGCCTGTTCTCCGCGTCGCGCAGCGCCCGCGTGACCGCCGCGGGAAGGCGCGACAGTTTCTGCTTGAGCACGTAGTCGGTGGCGCCCTGGGTGAGCCCCTCGATGGCCGCATCCTCGCCCATTACCCCGGAGACGAAGATAAAGGGGATATCGGGACATCGCGCCTGGGAGAGCTTGAGGCCGCTCATCCCATCGTAGGCGGGCAGCCGGTAATCGCCGAGGATGATGTCGTATCCGCCCTGATGCAAGGCCCGGCTGAATTCGTCGCGCGTCTGGACAAGGGTTATCCGGCAGGACAGGCCTGCCGAGGCCAGGTTTGTCCGGACAAGCTCGGCGTCCGCCGGATCGTCCTCAAGATGCAGAATGCGGATTGTCTCTTCCATGGTGCCCTTCCTTTTCGCCCCTCTTCGCCATCTCTGCCCTCTTCGCCATCTCTGCCCTCTTCGCCTCCGGATGCGCGGCCTAAACCGTTTTTTTCTTCACACTGCCCGGCGGCGGTTCGTTGATCAACACCCAGAAGACGCCTATCTGCCTGACCGCCTCGATAAGCTCTCCGAACCGGACAGGCTTGACCACGTAGGCGTTGACGCCGAGCCTGTAGCATTCCTCCAGGTCGCGGGATTCCCTGGACGAGGTCAATGTGACCACGGGAATGAAGCGCAATTTCTCGTCGGCCTTGATTTCCCGGAGGACCTGGACGCCGTCCATCCTCGGCATCTTGAGATCGAGGAGGATCACGACCGGATTGCCTTCCGGCCGGTCCGCGAACCGACCCCTACGGTAGAGATAATCGAGGGCCTCCACGCCGTCCCTGGCGTTCACCACCTCGTTGGCGAGGTTGTATTCGCCGAGGGCGGCAAGCGTAAGCTCCACGTCCTTCACATCGTCCTCAGCCAGAAGAATGGTCTTCAGCGCATCCATCATATCTACCCCTCCCCGTCCTGCATGGATTTCGGTAGTGAAAAGTAAAAAGTCGCGCCCTCGCCGACCTTTCCCTCCGCCCATGTCCGGCCGCCGTGCCGACTGATGATCCGGCGGACGTTCGCGAGTCCTATGCCCGTGCCTTCGAACTCCTCGGCCCGATGCAGGCGCTGAAAGACGCCGAAGAGCTTGCTTCCGTAATCCATGTCGAAGCCTACGCCGTTGTCACGGACGAAGACGACCGTTTCCCCGTCGGCGCCGGGCGCCGTGCCTATCCCTATCTCGGCATTCGCGCGCGAACGGGTGAATTTCAGGGCATTCAAGATCAGGTTGACGAGGACAATCCGCAGCATGGCCCGATCACCGGTGACGAGAGGCAGGCGGCCGATATGCCAGGCGACGGCCCTCCCTTTCGCCTCGGGCGAAAGTTCCCGGATGGTTTCGGCGACGAGCCCGCCGAGATCGACGCGCATCTTCGACATCTCGAAACGGCCCATCCGGGAGAACGCAAGGAGGTCGTCGATCAGCTTCCCCATGCGCCTCACGGACTCGGAGATAACCGCCATGTAGTGGCGGCTCTCATCGTCCAGGGCCCCGGCCATGCGCTTTCCGAGAAGCTCGACGAACCCGTCGATGTGCCGGAGCGGCGCACGGAGGTCGTGGGATACGGAGTAGGCGAAGGCCTCAAGCTCGTCGTTCGCGGCCCGAAGCTGGGCCGTGCGGTCGGCCACGCGCGCTTCCAGCCCCTGGTTGAGCTTCCGGACCTCCTCTTCGGCGCGCTTTCCCCTCGTGATGTCCCGGGCCACGCCCCGGATACCACGGACGCGTCCATCCCCGTCCCGCATTGCCTCGCCGCGCCACAACTGCCAGGCCTCGCCCTGATCCGCGCGGACGATCTCGAGTTCGATCTCGAAGGGCTCCCCCGTCTCAAGCGTCGTTCTCACGGCGGCGGCGAAGCCTTTCCTCCCTTCATGGGTGGTCAGGGGGTAGAGCGTCTTAAGCGGGAGGGTATCCGTCGACGGCGCGAGACCGAGGAGGAGCCACAGCTCTTCCGAGCACTTCAGGGTCTGCGCGGGCTCGTCGAACAACAGCCAGCTTCCCATCCTGCCGACGCGCTGGGCCTCCCTCAGTTCCACCACGCGCGCCTCAAGCTCCTCTTTGGCCCTGCGAAGGGCCTCCTCGGCCTTCTCCCAGCCGGTGATATCGAGCATGCCGCTGACAGCGCCCACCGATCTGCCCTCCCTGTCCGTGATGGGCTGGGCGTTCACCAGGACCCTTCTCGGCTCCCTGCCCATGGGCATTATCATCATCTCGTCGTTCGTCACGCGCTCCCCGTGGAGCGCGCGGTAAAGGCCGATGTCCTCCTTCCGCAGGCGCGTCTTGCCGTCAACCCGGTAGAGGTCGTACGTCTCCGCCCACTTGTCGGGAGGGCTGGGCTCCTCCGAACGGCCGTGAAGCTCCCGCGCCTTCCTGTTGAAGATGGGCCCGATGCCGCTCGCGTCGACGGCGACTACCCCCGCCTCCACGTTTTCGAGGACCGCTTCGAGGAACTGCTGTTGGCGGAACCTCTCGTCCATCTCCCTTTTCAGGTCGTCATTCATCCTCTTGAGGCGGTCGTATGCCTCCATCAGCTTCGAGTGGCCTTCTATACCGTTTTTCAGGACAAGGGCCGCGTAAGCGAAAAAGGGGCCGAACTCCTCTTTGACCTCGGAGGCCGGCCGCGGCGGCCCCTCGATCGAGAGGACGGCGATCACCCTTTCGGCCACGCTCAGGGGGACGGCAAAGCAGGACGGCCCAGTGGGCGCGGGCCCCGTCATTCCCGCATCGGCCGGGCCGTGCGCCCTTTCGACGAGATCGTTGCGCTCGAAGGCGTGCCTGACCATATCGTCATCGATGGCCTCCATGGTCTTTCTTGCGCCGTGCGCATCGCTATAGCGGATCGCGGAATCGACGAGGTAGTAGATCGCGCCATGGGATGCGCCGATGCGCTCTGTGACGAGCCTCACGATGACCTCCGCCGTGTCTTCGAGCGCCGGGACTCCGCTCAGGCAATTCATGAGCCTCGTGACGAGTTGGAAAGAGGACTTCTCGCGCTCGAACCTCCGCGCCCCCTCCCGAAGCTCCGCGAGTTCCTGCCTGGAGAGGCTCACCATCTCACCCATTGACGCTCCTTCGCTTTCTTGTGCATTTCCTCACGATTAGCACCGCCGGACGATCCCCTCTCGCCTCCGGCCTTCCGCCTGCCCCCCCCTCACGGGCAGAATCCCCTCGCATTTCCGTCTTTTCGGAGATGGGTCGACCGGTATTGGCCCACCCCTTGTCTGTCCGGAAGAGTTATGCCACAGGAAACGGGAATTAGGAAGAGGAGACGCACCTCTTCAGCACGACCGGGCGAAGGAGATAGACCTTATTGTTCGTGCTAGTATACACATTCACACAAGGAATTTCAACGGTATTCGGCGCACGGCGCCGGGGGCGTCTTTCGCCTTTGAGAAACTCACGGGACCGCCCCTCTCTTGACAAGACGCACGCCATGCTTAGATTTCAACTAGGTCACGAAGATGGAGGTTGCACGATGAAAGAAGTGAAGGTGTACGGACTCAGCACCTGCCCCTGGTGCAGGAAGGCAAAGGAGTATTTCGAAAAGCAGAGCGTGCTTTTCAGCTACATCGATTACGATCTCTCGTCCTCCGAGGAGCAGGAGAGGATATCACAGGAGATGAGCAGTTTTCAGCTGAAAGGCTTTCCCGTCGTCAAGGTGGGGGAAGAGGCGGTCGTCGGCTACAGCCAGGAGGTTTATTCCGAACTGATCAAATCATCCTCATCACTTTCGTCACTCTCGGCGAAGGAATCCCGCTAGCGGCCTTTCGCGAGGCGCACGCCTCGCCTCCCCGGCATCCTTACACGAGGGGAACGGGAATCCCCCGGAAGGGTGCCCTAAGAGGGTGCACGACATGGGACCGAAGAGGACACGGATTGAGATGGCGTTCCTTGCGGCCGCCCTCGTGCTTTGCCTCATCGTGGCCGGCGGCGCGGCCGTCCTGGCGGACGAGGGCAGGCCGTGCGATAGCGACATTGAAACGCTCTGCGCGGAGGTGGGGATGGGCGGGGGAGATATCAACCAATGCCTGGAACACCGCATGGAAAAGCTGACGCCCGCCTGCAGGGAAAGCATCGAGGCCCTGGTGGACCAGACCGGGGAGGTGGTGCGCCAGGGCTGCGAGGAGGACATCAGGTACTTCTGCTTCGGCATAGAGCCTGGAAGGGGGCGGATCGCGCAGTGCCTCAAGGCCAATAGGGCAAACCTTTCGGAACTGTGCAGGATGACCATCATCGAGGCGGGCCGGGGCTTCCAGTAGACTTTCATCACCCATTACCCCAAAAGTGAACGGACGGTCCCGCGCGGGGGCCGCGTCGTCCGGGCCCTTGACGAACGGCCGGAGCGGTCACAGTTTTTATTATGCCAACGTCCAGGGCTGCCGGGACTTTAGGAAGCGGTTTGCCCCCGCCATCAACCATCGTGTCGCCTCCCCAAAAGGGGGAGGCCAAATGAATTTGGAGGTACCCATGAAGCAGGTAGTGGCAGTCTTTCTGGCAGTGGTGTTTGTGATGTCGTGTGTTGCAATCGCGCAGGTGGCGAGGGGAGCGGAGGACATGGAGAGGTCCGAGCTTGTGACGGCCAGGGCCACCGTGGAATCGGTTGACATGAAAAACCGGGTCGTGACCCTGAGAGGCCCGGAGGGCAAGGCCTTCAGCGTCAAGGTGGGAGAGGACGTAAGGAACCTTTCACAGGTAAAACCGGGCGACCGGGTCATGGTGCAGTATTACGAATCGATAGCCCTTCAGATGGTCAAGCCGGGTGAGCGGCCGATGACCTCCGTTACGGAGACTACCAGGAGGGTGGCGCCGGGTCAGCAACCGGGAGGGTCCAGGATCGAGCAGATAACGACGACCGCCACTATCCAGTCCATCGACAGGAAGACCTCGGAAGTGACGCTTCGCGGACCAGCGGGGAACCTCGTGACGGTCAAGGCCAGGGACCCGAAGAACCTGGAGGGCGTGAAGGTCGGCGATCAGATCGAGATCACCTATACCCAATCGCTGGCAATCTCCCTGGAGAAGACGAAGGGATAAAGGGCAATTGCTGGGACGACCCGCACGCGGGTGCCCCGGTCGCCCCCTCCGGCGGCAAAGCCGCCGGAGCCTCCCCCTCATGAAAAGGAAGGACCGGAGGCGAAAAATACCGCCGACGACCGCCATCCATCGTGCCCTTCATCAGCCTCCCCCATATGGGGGAGGCTGATATTTTTTCCGTCTGATTCCGCATCCCCTATCAGGTCCGAAAGATTACCAATAGGTCATATTGAAGTAATCCCCCCGTGCGCTTTTTGTTGTATAATAGGGCCACCATGGAACGGGAGGAATCGAAGGGGCGGGCACTGCATGGACGACAGGAATCACGCTTCTACCTCGTCCTTCTTCTCATCGCGGTGATACCGCTTTTCTCCCTGGGGCTCTCGAACCACGGCGTCTGGACGGCCGATGAGCCGAGGGTGGCCGAGATAGGAAGGGAGATGGCCCTAAGCGGCAACTGGGCCGTGCCGACGCTCAACCGGGAGCCCTTCCTCGAAGAGCCGCCCCTCTATTACGCCGCCATCGGGGCTGTCTTCAGGCTATTCGGCGCCGCATCCGACAGGATCGTGAGGATCCCGTCGGCGCTCTTCGCCTTCGGGGGCGTCCTGGCCCTCTTCTTTCTCGGAAGGAGGCTCTTCGGACCGAGGACGGGCTTTCTGTCCGCCTTCATTCTCGCCACCTCGGGCGAGTACTTTCGGGTGGCCCATTGGGTGATCGTCGACAGCGCCCTGACCTTCTTCGTTATCCTTTCGCTCACGTTCTTCGTCTCGGCCTATCTTTCGGAGGGCCGTACAAGGCGGCTCGTCTCCTACATCCTGTGCTACGTCTCGTGCACCCTTGCCTTCTATTCGAAGGGCTTCGTCGGCGTGGCGATCCCCGGCCTCGCGGTCGTCGCGTTCCTGATCGCCGACAGGAACCTGAAAGAGGTCCTGAGGATGCGCCTCTGGCTTGGGGTCGTCATCTTCCTCGCCATGACCCTGCCGTGGTTTTTCGCGCTCTGGCAACAGGGCGGGCCGGAGTACCTCAAAATCTTCCTCGTGCACAACCACCTGGAGAGGTTCGCGGGTGGCTCGACGGGTCACGCCCAGCCTTTCTACTACTATCTGACGCAGTTTCCCGGCGGCTTTCTGCCGTGGAGCCTCCTCGTCGTGCCCGCCCTCTATCGGGGCTTCCTGTCATTGCGCCATACGGAGGGGGCCCATAAAAGGGGTGTCCTTCTCGCGCTCTGCTGGTTCGTCACGGGGTTTGTATTCCTGAGCGCGGCGTCGACAAAGAGGGTCCTCTACCTAATGCCCATCCTTGCGCCGATCTCGCTTTTCACCGCCCTGTACATCGAGGCGACGCTCGTAAGGGCGGACAGAAAACGATGGTTCGAGACGTTCTTCACCCTCGCGTTCGGGATCGCCGTCCTCGTCGTGAGCCTCGCCATCGTGCCCCTCTTTTTCTATGCCTCCCGGAAATTCGGGTTCGGCTATTCGGTCGGGGAGGCGCTCCGGGTTGTCCTCTTCGCCCTCGTGGCGGCCGTCCTCGCCGTGATGGCCCTCGCAAGGTACGGGAAGAACATGGCGAGGTTCTGGACGTGCTCGGGCGGCGCGGTCTTCGCCCTGCTCCTCCTCGGCGCGGTCGCGGTCTGCCCGCTCCTCGACCCGTACAAGAGCTTTGTCCCCTTCTGCGACGCCATCAGGGCCGCCCTTCCCGCGGGAAGCCCGCTCTACGGCTACCAGCCCGATGAGACCTTGAAGGGGGCCGTGCCCTTCTACACGGGGCAGTTCCTGAGGGAGATCGACACGCCGGCCGCCCTTGTCGAGGTGATCCAGAGGGAGCGGGCGGTCTTCGTCGTGATACGGGACAAGAGGGGCAAGGTGGAAGAGGAGCTTCTCGCGACGGGAAAAATGTCGGTCCTCGCGCGGTTCGGCATGGACTCTACCCGGTCGCTCGTCCTTTTGAAGGGCGTTGAAGGCCCGCCGGAAGGCGGCAGGCGGGCAAGGGCCACGGGACCATAAGAAAGTAGGATCAAAGGAAGGAAACAGGAATGAGGTCATGATCTGTGTCAACGACAGGGGATAGAAACATGCTCACCAGGAGCGGGCTCAGGGACGTGGTGATCCTCCTCTCGCTCGGCTCTGCCTGTCTCTTCCACGCGAGCGTCACGGCCATCGTTGTCTCCCTCGTCCTTTTGGAAGCAGGATGCCTAGTCCACGTCGTATCGAAGGGCGTGCTCATAAGGAACGAGGTGCTCTGCAAGGACGGCATCTACAGCATTGTCCGGCACCCTTACTACCTTGCCAACTACCTGATCGACACGAGCTTCTGCGTCGCGAGCGGCAACCCTTATCTCGTGCTCCTCTACCCGTTCCTTTTCTTCTGGAGCTACGGACCCACGTTCAGGCAGGAAGAGGCCACGCTCGCCGGGAGGCACGGGGAGGCCGCCCTCGCGCATCTCCTCGGGACGCCGGGGGTCTTTCCCGACCGTCACTCGATCTTCCGGATCGGCCACCTTTTCGAAGGCTTTTCCGGAAGCCGCCTGAGCGCCAAGGAAGTGGGGCGGAACATCCGGTTCCACGCCATGTGGCTTCTGATCCTCACGTTCAATCTCGCGCGGTGGGATGACGTCAAGGCCATCGGCCGGGGCGGCCGCCCGTACGTCCCCGCGGCCTGCGTCCTCGCGGTCCTCGTCCTCTACGCGGCGAGCGTCCTCATCATCCGGAAGGGCCGGGCTCGCCACGCCGGGAAGGGGTAAGGGCGTCCGCTTTCGTTCATCCGGGAGTTTCCCTTTTTCCTTGACAAGGCCATGGCCGATGGGCTACAAACATTATCATGGGCAGTTTACCGAATCATAAGATGGAAGACGCGCACGTGCTGCCGTCCACTTATTGCTACTATTATTATTACCGGGGGGGGTTCAGACTGCCTGCCGAGTGATCGGGTTTTGCGCTGATTGTAAACCGCGGGCAGATCGTGCCCGCGGTTTTTTTGTGTGCCTTTCAAAAAGGGGTCGCGAGGGAATGGACAAAGGGGTTCGCATAGAGGTTCGCGGGACAGGCTGTTCCAATTACTATTATTACTACTACGGCACCGGTCCGCCAGGCCTTTACCCCCGTTCGTCTAAAAAAGGCCGTGTGCGGACCGAACCGTGCACGGCCTTTTTTTTCGCGTCCCCGGCCGCGATGCGGGTGGAGGCGGGCGCTGTGCGGGCAAGGGAAGACAGGGAAGATCGGAAAGATAAGGGGATAAGCGGCTGATACCGATCTGCGTAAGGATAAAAGAAGGAGAGTGACCATGCTGGATGCGTTATTCAGACCGAAATCGGTGGCGGTCATCGGGGCGTCGCAGAAGGACCTTAGCATCGGTAACCGGATCATCAAGAACCTGGTCGATTTTGGGTTCAAGGGGTCGATCTACCCGATAAACCCCAAGGTGGACGAGGTACGGGGGATCAAGGCGTACAGGTCGATCCTGGAGGTCCCAACGGACGTCGACGTGGTGCACATGCCCATCCCCGCGCCGGCCGTGCCCCGGGCAATCGACGAGTGCGGCAAAAAAGGGGTCAAGGTCGTCATCCTGAACGGCGGCGGCTTCGCGGAGGTCGGCCCGGCGGGGGCGGCCATAGAGCGGGACTGCATGGCGCGGGCCAGACAACACGGCATCAGGATATTCGGCCCGAACTGCCAGGGTATCATCAACACGGACCCGGAGGCGAGGGCCTACTGCAACTTTACCTTTACCACGCCGGAGGCGGGGGCGGTCTCGATCGTGGCCCTGTCGGGCGGAGTGGCCGAGCTGATCCACCAGGCCTTTGCGGAGATGGGCGTGGGCACCCGGATGTACGCATCGAACGGCAACGCGTGCGACATATCGATCCCGGAGATCATCACATACTACGGCGAGGACGAGGGCACCCGCGCGATAGTCCTCTACGTGGAGGGACTCCGCGACCCCCTCGCGTTCCTGAAGGTGGCGCGCGAGGTGGCGCGCAAGAAGCCTATCCTCGCCATGAAGGCCGGGCGGACGGAGGACGGGGCCAAGGCGGCGGCCTCCCATACGGGCGGCCTTGCAAAAGAGGACATCACGACGGACCTCATCTTCGAAAAGGCGGGCATCTTAAGCTTCAGCGACGAGGCGGAGCTGTGCCAGGCGGCGGCCTGCGTCGCAAGCCAGCCGGTCCCAAAGGGGATGCGCGTGGGCATCATCACGAATACGGGCGGGCCGGCGGTGATCGGGACGGACGTCCTCGTGAAGGGCGGACTCGCCATACCACCCCTTTCCGAGAGGGCAGGGGAGATACTGAGAAAGGCGCTCTTCCCCGAGGCGTCGGTCCGCAATCCTGTCGATATCCTCGCCACCGCCAACGCGGGTCACTTCCGCTCCGTCCTCGACGTGATGATGGACGACGACGGGATCGACAGCATCTTCATCAACTTCGTGACGCCCTTCTTTGTCGACAATGACAGCATCGCGAGGGTGATCGCGGAGGTGAACGAAAAGCGGAAGAAACCCATCGTCTGCAACCTTATGACGGACAAGGACAAGTTTCCCAGGCCTGCCGCCATCCTCAAGGAGGCCGGGGTACCGTGCTACGGTTTCCCCGGCACGGCGGCGAGGGCCCTGGTCGCGCTGACGAAATGCGGCGAGATAAGACGGCGCGCCACGGGCGAGATCGGGCGGTTCGACGACGTGGACCGCGCAAAGGCGGAAAACATTATCGAGGCCGCGCAAGAGGCGGGCAGGAAGGTCCTGAGGCCGGACGAGACCTACGGGATACTCGGGGCCTACAATATCCCGTGCGCCCCCTGGCGCGTGGCGCACGATGCCGCCGAGGCCGAAAAATGCGCCGACACGATCGGATACCCCGTGGTGGTGAAGGCCGATTCGGTCTCCGTGCTTCACAAGAGCGATGTCGGCGGCGTGGCGATCAACCTGCCAGACCGGGCCGCGGTGCGCCGGGCAATGGAAGGGATGGCCGGGAAATTCCACGCGTCCGATCTCAGGTTCCTCGTCCAGGGCTGCGTGTTGGGGGGCAGGGAGATCATCATAGGCGGAAAGACGGACGGCGAGGTCGGGCCCCTCGTCATGGTCGGGCTCGGCGGCATCCATGTGGAGGTCTTCAAGGACGTGGTCTTCAGACTCTGTCCCGTCACCGACCTGGAGGCGGCCGGGATGGTCTCCGAGCTGAAGGCCGCGCCCATTCTCTCGGGCGCGAGGGGAGAAAAGGGCGTGGATAGGGGGGCGATCATCGATACGATCCGCAGGGTCTCGCAGATGCTTCTGGACCTGCCCATGATACGCGAGATGGACCTGAACCCGCTTCTCGCCCGCGAAGACGGCGTGTTTGTCGTGGATGCGAGGATGACCCTCTAGAAAAACGGGCGGTACTTGAGTTGGACGGGCCTTGCCCGTGGAGGGGGCGACCGGGGCACCCGCGTGCGGGTCGCCCAAATAATTGCCCGGGGCGCAAAAAGTTGTTAAGATTCTTGCGTACGGGGAGATTGCGGGAATGGACGTGGTGAAAGACGCGAAAGAACTACAATTGACACCCATGGAAGAAGAGATTTTCAGGCTGGCCACGCCTTATCTTCAGGTGAGGGACAACGAGCGGCATACGTGGAACGCCCTCGCCTTCGCGCTCCGGCTCCTTGAAAGGTACGGGGGCGACAGGGAGGTCGTAGCCCCCGCGACGATCCTCCACGATGTCGGCTGGAGCAGGCTGTCGAAGACGATGCTCTACAGGTCGTGGGGCCCAATGCACGACAAGACCCTGGAAGGGGTGCACGAGGAGGCGGGTGCGGAGATCGCCGCGCCCATCCTCTACGAGGTCGACTGTGACCGGGCGACCACGGATGAGGTCATCGCGATCGTAGCGGGACACGATACCCGGAAGGTGCCCCTTTCCCTGAATGACAAGGTCGTGAAGGACGCGGACAAGCTCACGCGCTACAGCGGCAGCTTCTGGTCCTCCGTGCGTCTTTTATCCCTCACCGGCGAAGAATTCTCCGGCATGATCGGGCCGCAGATAGATCGATGGTTCTTTCTCGATTTGTCCCGCTCCATGGCGAGGGCGGAACTCGACCGGAGACGATTCGAGAATCCGGTGGTACCCGTTTCCCGACCCAGGAGGATCGGCCTCTACGGGCGGCCCTCCCGCGCATCGAGCGCCTGCCTCACCGCGGCCGCGAGGCGCCGCTTGTCGAAGGGCTTCATGAGAAACACGCGGATGCCCAACTCCTTCGCCTTCTCGGGCGACACCGTTTCGCTGTAGCCCGTACAGAGGATGATGGGTATATCCGGCCTTAGGGCCAGCATCTTTTTCGCCAGCGCCGTGCCCGAAAAAGACGGCATTGCCTGATCGGTAATGACCAGGTCGAACTGGAAAGGGTCTTCGAGAAAAATCTCCCACGCCTTTGTACTGTCGATGACGGCGACCACACGGTAGCCCAGGCGGCGGAGCATGTCCTCCGTCGTCCTGGCGATGGGCGGCTCATCGTCGACGAAGAGTATCCGCTCCGAGCCGAGAGGCGGCAAGGATGACCGCTCTTCTTTGCGGGCGCGCCCCTCCTGGCTGAGCGGCAGGGAGACGACGAAGGTCGATCCCTGGCCCGTCCTGCTCTCCACGGTGATGAAACCACCGTGGCGCTTCACTATCCCATAGACTACGGCAAGGCCCATGCCCGTGCCCCGGCCCTGCTCCTTCGTCGTGAAGAAGGGCTCGAAGATCCTCCTCTGCACGTCGGGCGTCATCCCGCCTCCTGTGTCCTTGACCGAGATCTGCACGAAGCGGCCGGGCTGCACGTCGGGGTCGGACACGGAGCAGGCGCTGCGTGTCGAAAGGGTGATCGAAAGGCGTCCGCCGCTTTCCTGCATCGCGTGGGCCGCGTTCGAGACGAGGTTGATGAGGACCTGCTGGATCTGGGAGGGGTCGGCGACGACCGTGTCGGCCGTTGTGCGGACGGAAAGGCGCATCTCGACGGTGCTCGGCACCGACGCCCGGAGCATCTGGTAGGTCTCCTTGACCAGCGGGGTGAGTCTGAGGGGTTTTTGCTGCTGCCCGTCCTTCCTGCTGAAGGTGAGGATCTGCTTCACGAGGTCGCGGGCGCGGGTCGAGGCCGTAAATATCTGTTTGATGTTCTCCCGGGGGCCGCTTTCCACGACGTCGTCCAGG
>JBEKJU010000026.1:0-23792 GCA_050011095.1 Syntrophorhabdales bacterium | reverse complement strand
GTAGCATGCCTCCGTATCCTCATGATAGCTCGATTCACCGTAAAATGGTTCCCGCCCGCGTACAATGTCTGAACGAAACATTATCGAGGTCGGAGACCCGAATACAAAGCACTTTCGTAGTAAAGACAAACGGCAAATATCCCGGCCGGGTACAAACGTGCTGCGATAGGGCAATCCATCGCAATTCACCGTTCTATCATCGAGACGGCAGGCTCCAATTATTCCGGTTGAGGGATGCGCCTCAGCCACCTCGACCATTTCTGTAAGGCATTGGGGGAATATCCAGTCGTCAGCCTGTACGATCTTGCAGTATTTGCTTTCGGGAGCAATCAGGCTTAACGCGTGGTTGTAATTCTGGACCTGAGTCAAAAAAGTCTCGTTCGTGTAAACGCGGGCCCTAACGTCTTTCGCGGCATAGTTATTTGCGATCTCCAGGGACTTATCAGTGCTGCGGTTGTTGACAAGGATATACTCCCAGTTCCGATAGGATTGGGCAAGCACGCTTTCGATACACTCGGCCAAATATTCGCCCGTATTATAAAATGGCGTTACCACGCTTACCAGGGGCTCCTGACCCGGCGTCTTCATGGATGCCTTTGCCTCCTTCCGCCTGACTGAGTCTCTTCTATTGCCGAGAATGCTGCGTCGTATTGGTTTTCAAGCAATCGGCGAAACTCCGATGCCCTTTCAGAAATGGCTGCCCCTGACCGTTCGCTATTTGCCAGCAACTGATGCAGTGTTTTCTCAAGTGAAACCGCAGTCACGGTATGGATGTCTAGACAGAACTCCGGCTGCGCCATGTCAGTCATGTAGGCGGCGACTTTTCTGTCATATGAAACCGCAAGAACGGGCTTTCCCGCCAGGTGGGACAAGATCACGCCGTGGAGGCGGCTTGCGACCATGCAATCGACCCTCCGGAGATGAAAGAACAGATCATCCAGGCCGGAGACCGGGGGGCCGGTGATGGCCGAATCCTGTCCGAGGCCGTGATCGACGTGCAAGATATGGATCAATTCCTTTATCACAACCGCATCCGAGGTTGCAGTGGGTAACAGCACCACCCTGTGACCTTGGCGAACGAGGGAGGCGATGAAAACGGCCAGTTCCTTCATGTAGGCGTCATGAACCGAGGCGTTCGACATTGGCCACAGATGGGGATGCAGGTATGCTATGGGGCTTACACCTATCACAAGTCTCTCACTGACGGATTTCCGCCGGTTCCCATTCGACGGCACGGAGTAGCTGAATGCAAGATCGGGGAAGACCGGATCACTCCTGGTAAAGCCCAATCTATTCACGAGGTCCTTGGAACCCTGGTCGCGATATGACCTGTAGACCGCCAGCTTGAGGGCTCCTCTTATAAACAGCGTGCTCAGCGTTGAACGGAGGGCGCATGTTCCCACACTGAGAAAAACGTAAGGCTTTCGAGCTGCCCACGCCAAAAGCCCCCACTTGAGGAGTGCATAAGGATGCCCCCAAGGTCCTCCCCAATAGTCATCGAGCTGACCTCCTCCCGATACGATCACGAGGTCGAGTTGCCTCACCCTCCTGTAGGACGCTATCACATGCCTTGTCTCAAAGAGAAGGCCCGCGCCCTTCCGGGATATCCGCTGCGTCGCATGGTAGGACCTTCGAAGAACACCGGCAAGAAACGGGATTCGTCGGACCGCCTTTCTGACGGCGAGGGAGGTGCGATGAGCGATGGCGCCGGACGCCCCCCCCGTCCCTGACGCCGGACCTGCGGCGCGGGGCCAACTGACCGGGGCGTAATGTCTTGGAGAAGGGCCCATGATGGGATAACAAGGGATGCCGTGCCTTCTCGCGCTGGCCTCGGGGTCCAGGGTGAATCCGCACACTTCTGCTCCGGGCCAGAACCTCCTTACATTACAGATGGCCGCCTCCTGGATAGCGGCATCACCTAGATTGCCTCCCGTATAGGGGGTCAGAAGACCTACCTTTCTTGGTCCTTTTCTTTCGCTATCCTTTGATGCCCGTTTCATTAAAACAGTATTATGATATATTGGGATTGGCGTGCTCAATTGCGCTCTTTCATTTCATCCGCCCATGCGGTTGCCAAATCAACGGCGTCAATGAAGCCTCTCCAATTATCGGAGGGTATTCATTACTTTCAGATTGCAGATTCAATCTTGCCGATATGTCTCTGGCCGTCTGTCGTTGAAAAGATGGTTCAGACTGGTCACGTTCTTGTCATCAGCCAAGGCCGGATCGATCTCGTGGACGCCTATCTCACGATCATCCGCCGGCGACCGGTGGATGATCTCTCCCCTGGGTGAAGTGATCTGGCTCTGTCCGATAAAGGTGAGGGTATTTCCGCCCCGCTGCTCGGTGCCTATCCTGTTTGCGGTTGCCGCGAATACGCGGTTCTCAAGGCATCGCGTCCGCATGCCGTCAGGACAGTTGGGGAGAACCAGGTTTGCCGGGTGCGCGATCAGTTGCGCGCCTTTGAGCGCGAGTGTCCGGGCGCTCTCCGGAAAGTACCAGTCAAAGCATATCATGAGGCCGATTCTTCCGATTTTGGTAGAAAAAACCTGGAAGCCGAGATCGCCCGGCCTGAAAAAGAGTTTTTCCCGATCAAAGAGGTGGACCTTTCTATAGAGCCCCCGCGTCCCATCGCCGCCGACGAGCGCCGCGGAGTTGTACACATCGTTTCCGTCGGATTCAGCGAAGCCATAAACCACGATGCAATCCGCCTCGCGGGCGAACCGCGACATTTCCCGGCATGTGTAACCGGTATCAAAGGGCTCCGCGAGAGATCGCGCTTCGTCGGCGTCGATAAAATTGTAGCCGCACGCGAAGAGCTCGGGGAGGACATAGAGGTCCGCCTGGGCAGATTCCATCATCGATAGGGCCTCGCGGATGTTCTCCTTCCTTGCGCCGAAGATGGAGTCGGTCTGGACAACGGCTACCCGCATGTCGTCATTCTCTCCCTAAAGTCCAAAGACGCGCGCATTGCTCAGTTTCTTGCGCGGAATACGGGTTTCACGGGTCTGCCGATGAGGTACTTGTCGGCGCCTTCGCGCAGGGCCTTCTCGTACACGACGAGCGCCTCGCCGATGCCGTCGATGGTTTTCGCGATGTCTGCATCCGTGTGGGCAAAGCTCACGACGAGTGATGGCATGAGTAGTCCCCGTTTTATCGTCTCCTGCATGAAGAGGGCCCTATAGACCTGTGACGGTTTCTTCTCCGGGTCCCACGTCGCGTAGACCAGGCTGCACGGCATGCCCACGACGTGGAAGAAATCATCGACCCCTAATTCCCGGGCCACCCGGTTAAGGCCGAGCCGCAGGGTCTCGCCTTTGTTCCAGAGGTGGGTGATGACATCCTGTTCTTTATATACTTCCATGGTCTTCACGGCCGCCGCCAACGCATGGTTTTCGGCCCCATGAGTGGTGGAGAGAAGGAAAACCCTGTCCTTGTCGTGGAAAAGGCCGCCCAGTTCCATGATCTCCCGCTTACCCACGAGGGCGGACACCGAGAAACCGTTCGCCAGGGCCTTTCCGAAGGCGGAAAGGTCGGGCTCGACGCCATAGTACGCCTGCGCCCCGCCGATGTGCCACCTGAATCCGGTGATCATCTCGTCGAGGATGAAGACCGCCCCCTCCTCTTTGCAGACCGTCCGGACGTCCTGAAGAAAACCATCGGCCGGCTCGACGGTGGTCGCGGCCTCGAGGACCACACAGGCTATCTGACCCGGATATGCCTTGAACAACTCCCGCAGGCTACCTATATCGTTGAAATGGAATTTGAGGGAGAGGTCACGGATTGCCTGGGGAATGCCGGCGGACATGGCCGTGCTCCCTATGAACCAGTCATCGGTTGAGAAGAACGCCTGGTCCCCGCACAGGGCGATGAGGTCTTTTCCCGTATACGCCCTGGCCAGCTTTACCGCGGCGGTTGTCGCGTCGGACCCGTTCTTGGCGAATTTCGCCATATCGGCGCCATCGATCAGCCCGAGAAGCGTCTCGGCGCATTGCGCCTCGATGGGTGAAGGTCTCGTGAAATTGATGCCCGCCGCCATCTCTCTATATGCGGCCTCTACAACGGGCCTGAATCCATGGCCCAGGGTGACGGCCCGAAGACCCATGCCATATTCTATGAACTCGTTCCCGTCCGGGTCCCATACGTGGGAGCCTTCGCCCCTTACGATAAAACCGGGGGCGAGGATGGGGTACTGGTCATCCCCCTTGGCATAGGTGTGGCCGCCGCCAGGTATCAGTGAATGGCTTTTCTGCTGTAGTTGTCTCGATTTTTCAAACTTCATTTTTTATCTGCCCTTTCAAAAAGTGATCTCCATGCTCACACAACCATTTTCCGACAGTAGAAGGCCTCGGCATATCTCTCTGGGGCATTCGACTCCATCCCGCGCAGTCTCATTAATGAAAGGAACATATCATCGGTGAACCACTGCCTGCTGCTCTGAGTCTTGAAATGCTTTCGAATATGGTCAATCTTTTTCGTGCTCATCTCATCCGTCAAATGAACAAAAAGATTAGGACTTCCCAAATCTCCGTCGTACTTTGGGATCTCATACTCTAGTATCAGGTGGTTTCTGAAGGTATTCCAGGTCAGCTCGCAAATAAGGCGATGGTCCTGGTGCAGATCGTTCCTGAAATGTGTGAAAATCATATCAGGAACGAATTCCCCTTTCAATTGTTCGAAATATTCCTTTATTTCGGCGCCCATATAAGGGAAAAAGCCATCCTTGAAGGATTCCAGTCTTATTGTCTTCTTTCCGACCCTCGAAAGAAAGAGGTCAGCGCTTCCTTCCGCCTCCGAGGCCCTCTCCCCGATGGCTGAAAAGACCACCCAATGGATCTCCGCGCTGTGATCCTCTTCCAGCAGCCTGATGATGGTACCTCCACACCCGATTTCGATATCGTCACTGTGTGCCCCGAGGCAGAGTATTCTCAGGTGCGAGGAGTCCGTTCGTTTGAGTCCGAATGTAAGCATCTAACGCTCTGTAACTCGCTGCTGTCGCCACGTCGTGTTGGTGGCACGGTTCTTCCAAATTTCCCATGGCGCGTTGCCGTACTCGTACATATCACTCAGCACCTGTTGGTCTTTAAAGGTATCCATACACCAGTAATTGTCATATTTGAAGCCGACGATCTGTCCTTCTTCAATCAATCTGCGGAACGGCTCTTCAACGAGCTCCTCTCCTTCCCTGATATAACGGAATATCTCCTTTCGAAAGGCAAAATAACCGCCATTTATCATAATATCGGTGTCCCGCACGTATTGAATATCTTGCACCAGATCTCCGCCATCAAGGGAGACGACATGAAAGGTCTGTGAAGGCTTTACGCAAATGAAACAGGCTATCTTGTTGGTTTTTTGAAAAACATCGATCATCTCCGGAAGGGGCAGGTCCGTCAGGCCGTCGGAGTAATTCGCCAGAAATATGTCATCGTCCGCAACGTATTTCTCTACGGCTTTCAGCCGCTGCCCAACGTTTGTTCTCAAGCCCGTATCGACAAACGTGATCTTCCAGTCTGTAATGTCGCACTTTTCCAGGTGGAGGTCCCGCCCACCGTTTGTCATGGTAAAATCGTTTGAAAGACATTCATCATAGTTCAAAAAATATTGCTTTATTTTATCGGCCTTATAACCCAGGCACAAAATGAACTGATTATGTCCCCAATGGGCATAGTATTTCATGACGTGCCAGAGTATGGGCCGGTAGCCGATCTTGACCATCGGCTTGGGCACATCGTCTGTTAGTCCGCCCAGCCTCGTCCCTAAGCCTCCGCAGAAAAGTACGACTTTCATAGAAATTCCCCCCTTGGAATCTGCATATCTACCCTGTGCTTAAAACAAAACATCGGACTCTCGCTCCTTCGAACCACTTTTGACAATCAAGAAGACCAATCACGTCGGCTGTCAGTTCAAACGGAAGACAGGACACGGGCATCGGCGACGTGTTCAAGCTCACAGAATGAACCCGGGGTGGACAACCGCGTTACCGGTAATCTCCTGAAAAATCAGTTGATGCGGGGAACACCAAAAAACAGCTGTCGCAAGGCCTGGAATAATTCATGACTTAGCTCTCGACGACGCCAAATTCCCGACCGCGCGAGAAACGAGTACAGCCGCATTTTCTCGTGCGCATCCAACGGTGCCCGGTGTACGGAATCGAAATGCGCCAGAAAGTGCCTCGATTCGGTAAAGGGCGGCCGGTACTTCGTCTTGGGATCAAAGAACTCCTGCTGCTTGGCAATGGTCTTGTGATTGCTCAAAGCGCCGGGATGAAGTCGACGATAGAACAGGAATTCAGGGATTTCCCGGAATGTTCCATACAAGGTCAATTCTGCCACGAACACGACGTCTCCTCCGATAAAGCTCCGGATCAGCCTGGTTCGCCTCAAGGCTTCCGCCCGCATCAATCCGTAAATAACGTTCACCTGGCGCAAATTTTGAATGAGACGCACAAAACGTTCACTTGGTTGCGGAGACTGCAGATGAAGACGGTCATCGTAGTCCGAGATCACCTGGCCTTCCTGATCGATCAGCTTCGTCCTGGGATAGGCGAGGACGGCGGACGATTCCACGTCCAGGGCTTCAACACATAGGGACAGGGATTCAGGCGCGAACAGATCGTCGCTGTTGGCCCATCTAAAGTACTCGGCCGATGAAAGCTCAAAAGCGCGCCTGTAGTTGATGGCGGCGCCAAGATTGGTTTCGTTTCGGGCATAACGAACCCTTTCGTCCTTGCTCGTATAAGAAAGGCATATTTCTCTGGTGTGATCGGTTGACGCGTTGTCGGAGATAATGAGTTCGAAATCTTGAAAGGTCTGGGCGAGGAGAGAATCGATCGTCTGGGCGATATACTTCTCGCCGTTATAAACCGGCAGCCCTATACCGACCCTTGGCCTTTCAAGATCCTTTGTGATGATAACCGCCTTTTGATCTCATGTAACGTAAAACCTTATCTTGAACCCCGGTAATAATGGTGCCTTGCCGATTCTACGCACCCCTCATTATTGAGTCATCGAATAAATGACCCTGCTGCAAGCAGCAGGGTATCCACGACAACGAACGGAGCGAGTCTTTGAGGGGGAGTCTCGGGGCACCCGCTTGCGGGTCGTGGCTTTGCCCGCAGAGGGGGCGACGCGAGCCCCAATAATTGCCGGCGGAGCGAAGCGGAAAAAGATTCTCCCTGCAGCAAGCTGCAGGGAATCCGCAAGTTGACAGGGATGTGAGCCGTGAAGACACTTCTATTACAACCTCAATAAATGATCATACTGTCTGTCGAGTTCGTCCCTGCAAGACAGAAGTCTTTTTTCAACCTCAGCTCTTATTTGCGGTACCCGGTTTTTGAGCTTCTGAAAGCGTTCCTTGAGTGAATCGATCTCAAAGGAAAGAATGTCGACCACATATTCCGATTGCCCCATCTTGCTCATCAAATCAAGAGTCTTCTGGTGATAGGCAATTGATAGAACCGGCTTTCTTAGCAGATAGGGAATAATAATTCCGTGGAACCTCGTAGCAACCACGATTTCCGTCATCGAAAGCGCTGAAGTAAGGTCCGAAAACGATTCGACGGGCCAATCGATAATCTTTCCCTCGGGTATGCCTCCATTTGTCTCCATGACCTCACGTATATCGCGAATGACCGCGGGGTCTGAGCGCAACTGAGTTGGATAAAATAAAACTGCAAATCCGTTTTCGATGAGCCATGACGCGAATCTGGCGAGCTTCCTTACATAGTCGTCATAAACCTCAGCGCTGCTCCCCGGCCAGTACATGGGATCGAGAAAAGGGACAGGATTGATACCGATGATTGGAGAGGCGCAGGAAGGCGCCGCGGCAGCACCATCTTGCGCAATATGTAAACTGAATACCAAGTCGGGGACAACAAGCTTGGACCCCTGGACTCCAATCTGTTCCATGAGTTTTTGCGAGCTTTCGTCCCGATAAGACTGATAATGGGCGTGGGAGGCCGCGGACCTGATAAAGTGCCTGCCTAAAGAGGATGTAATAGGACCGGCGCCCACACTGACAAAGGCGAGTTTCGTACGCATTAATTTGGCGATGACCGACCATTTGAACAGCGTATAAGGGTGACCCCACGGACGCCACGGACCATCGGCAAAATCGATCAGTTGCTGAGAGCCCGCAACGATGAGAAGGTCTATGCCCTTCAGCTTACGGACGCTTGTAATGAGGAATACGAATTCGGCCGCAATGGCACGGGAAATGACTACACCATCTCGCATGGCCTTAAGGAACGGATAAACTAAAGGAACGTTCTTTACGAAGGCCCTAATGTTCCGCTCCCGGGGCAGATACCCGACGGACTTCCTATCCGCAGTCGACGCTTCTGCGTGGAGAACCTCGCTGGCGGCGGTCCTCCTGACCCGGCGTATCGCGAATGCCTCTACCCCGTGCCTTTCTTTCGTATCCCGGGGGTTGATGGTGAAAGCCGATATTACTGCGTCGGGATCGCGAAGCCTGACATTTTGAATAACCGCCGCAATAATTGCCTCATCGCCCAAATTTCTATTCCCGACGTGACCGAAGATTCCAATCCTTCTCGGCAGCCGATGGTTGCTTTCTTCCGGAATATTGCTCATGGCTTCCCGGGATTGTTGTACAGCCCTACCCATTGTTCTTCTTTTGAGCGAGGACGATGATGGTATACCCCAGATTGAGCCTTTCTTTCAACCTTTGAAGGCGTTGTTGACCGAACAGCAGAGCCAAGGGGGCATTGATTTTGTGTGAATTGGTGAACTTAAGAAAACCGCCGTGTCCCAACGGCATGGCGCTCGTGCTGCGGATCACGTTAAAGCGATCGGCGAGCAGCCTTTTCAGCGTCTTCATATCCAGCCATTTCTTGATGTGCTCCCGAGGGTCCGGACCAAAACTGTGCCGTTCCATAACAACTTTGTTGGCGGCGGTGACGACCACATAGCCACTCGGCTTGAGTGCCTGGGCAATACGTTGCACAAATCCGACCTGATCTTCTACATGCGCTATTACTTCCTGAGAGACTATGAGATCGAAGTATTCCGCGTATATGGGCATCTCAAATATGTTTCCCTTTAAGAAGGTGAGGTTGGGATAGGCTGTTTTTGCGATAGCGATGGCCCGTTCGGATAAATCGATGCCGGTGACCTGGCCTAATTTTGACAAGTTTTCGGTAAACCACCCTGTGGCGCAACCCAGGTCGAGGATCTTGGGCTGATCAAGGGGGACAGTTTGAAGTAATGCCAGGATCGCCTCACCACGTTGCGTCTGGTACTGATTTGGCCTCTTGTGGCGCTCCCACCGCTCGTCCCAGTACTGCTGTTGTTCAGCAATCGATGGTGCATCGATTCCTGTTTCCATGTTGTCCAACATTTCCATCCTCCTCTCCTCACTCATGGACTAACTTGACGATTTCATGAGTAATCCCGCGGCCACCAAAGCGTCCGCTGCTTGTTGAATGACATCGAAGCTCATGTCGGCTCGTTCGGCAATGTCCAACAAGCTGTTGAAGCCGTCAGAAAAATTTAAGGCCCATAGCATAGCCAACTCCGTGGCGCGCGGTTCGGGTTCGTTACCCATTCTATTATAAAGACCATACTTTCCCAACCGCGGTTCGCATTTGGGCTTCTGGCTGACATACACCTCATTGTTCTCTATGATGTTGACGATCTTTAAACATTTAATGAACGAATCAGCCAGCGACATGGGTTGGACAAAATCTAAATTGTCCGCCGATGTGTGATACTCCGGAAATTGGCCGTTGGGAGTTCGCATGAGGCACCCCAGCGGGAGGTCGAAACCAGGTGAGCAGAACTGACGTTCATCATAGCTGTAGGGGGAAAAATTCATTATCTTATAGTCCTGACCTGAATGCTTCAACACGTGCGCGCTTGCCCTATCAATCTCTGAATCGCCTCTCCGGCTTTTCTTGTATGTTGGCATGCCTCGGTCACCGACGCAGGCCAGTACCAGGCCATGTTTGATAAGAGAAGTTTTCGTTTCGTTCAGAGCCAGCCAGCAGATCGACCCAATGGTTGATGGCGCGAAGAGAAAACGATAGGAATACTTCAGGGCCAACGGGCTCAAAAATCGAGCCAAAAACACGGCGACCGCGATTCCGGAGAGGTTGTCATTACAGAGCGAAGGATGGCACGCGTGGCTGGAGAACAGGAATTCCTCGTTTCTCTCCCCCGGAAGATAGCATTCAGCGTAGGTGAGAGATCCGTCCTCGAGTGTGGAATCTATGCACACATCGTAGACATCCTCCTTCAGCGCCGTGAACTGTCGGTGGCTCAGGCAGAATCCCCAACTCTCCCGATAATATGACGTTCTATAGGGGATCCAATCCGGATGCTCGGGCAGGCTGAAAAGATGCTCCTTCAGCTCTCGCAACTCCATCCTTCTATTGATAGGTGTGCTATAGGCCACAACGTGAAGATTCGATTCATGAAAGTCAACCAACCTTTTCCCGTCCGCGCTCTTTACATAAGCGTCCCTAATATTCCACTCTTTTGGCACTGTCCAATCGAAAACCTGCGTGCCCGTCGGAACTTCATGCATGGTCAAAGGGATGAATTGCTTTAATCGATCGAGGCTTTCACGGAGGCCATTGCCCGTGATGCTTCTGCATAATGGATACAGTTCCGATATGAGCTGACACATGCCCCGGCCCACTTCCTCGGGATTAATGGCGCTCGAAACATCCTTGACGTGCGCTACCGCCCTCCCTTGGCCGGTCCCGTTCGAGCTTGATTGATGTGCTTGCATAACAAAGTTCGGATAATTCTGGTCTCGCACGGACATAAGCACCGGCTCCATCGGCCATTCAATTTCAAAAAATGGATCGTTCCATCTCACTCCTCTGGCCAATTCCGGAACATAGAATTCAGACATTTGGTAGATTACTTCGGTCTCATCTTCCAGGGTCAACAATCCATGGGCAAATCCTTCAGGAACGTAAAGGATCTTATACTCTTCAGCCTTCAAAAAAATACCGAAGTGTTTCGTGAAAGTAGGTGAATCAGGTCTTAAATCAACGATTACATCATATATCGAGCCCCTCGTGCATCTCACAATTTTTGTTTCTTGGAAGGGTTTCGCCTGATAATGGAGGCCTCTGAGTGTACCTTTTATCCGACTAAAGGAAACATTGCATTGTAGCGTTCGCGGATTGAGGTTGTGGTTAAGGAACTCTCTCTGGCACCAGGACCTGGCGAAAAAACCCCTCTCGTCCCCCTTTTTTTCTAATTCGATCACGAAAGCGGCCCTTAGTGGCAGCTCTGTAAATATCATTTGACGTACCTCCGAGAGGCACTTCGAATCGGCCGTAATCCCCGACTGAGAAGGAATGCCTTCTTCTATCAACTTGCGGAATTCCCGCAGCTTGCTGCAGGGAGAATCTTTTTCCGCTTCGCTCCGCCGGCAATTATTGGGACACCCGCTTCGCGCGACCCACTGTGTGGGTACCCCGCGGTCGCCCCTCTGCGGGCAAAGCCACGACCCGCAAGCGGGTGCACCGAGACTCCCCCTTGCTCAAAGACTCGCTCCGCTCGTTGTCTTGGATACCCTGCTGCTTGCAGCAGGGTCATTTATTCATAAATCGTCACTATCGGGATCGGAACAACGAACCGACCCCCCCACTCGCGGATATATGACATCTGTGTCATAATCTCGTCCTTGAAGTTCCAGGGGAGGATGAAAACATAATCAGGTCGTCTCTCCCGTATCCTGTCGGGGTGAAAAATGGGAACGTGGGTTCCGGGCAGAAATTTTCCCTGTTTGTATGGGCTGCGATCAACGGTGAAGTCGAGGAAGTCCGTGCGGATGCCGCAATAGTTGAGGAGTGTGTTGCCCTTGCCCGGCGCCCCGTAGCCCGCGATAGTTTTCCCCTCCCCTTTCGCCCGGATCAGGAAATCGAGGAGCTTGCGCTTTGTCTCCTTTACCTGCTCGGCAAAGGCGGAGTAACGGTCTATGGACATAAAGCCCGCGGCCTTTTCGCGGTTTGCAAGTTCGATCACTCGATCGCTCAGCGGCTTTGACCCGTCATCGTTGTGGCGCCCATAAATTCTCAAAGAACCGCCGTGTGTGGACAACTCTTCGACGTCGAACAGCGTCAAGCCATGGGCGGCAAAAATCTTTTCCACCGTGATAAAGGAAAAATAGGAGAAATGTTCGTGATAAATGGTATCGAATTGGTTCTCTTCCATCAGCCTCATCAGGTGGGGGAATTCCATGGTGATGATACCTCCGGGCTTGAGGAGGATCCTCATACCTTCGACGAAATCATTGATATCAGGCACTTGAGCGAGCACATTATTTCCCACCAACAAATCCGCTTGCTTGCCCTCTTCCGCCATTTGCCTGGCGAGCTCGGTCCCGAAAAATTTCACTATGGTGGGAATGCCTTGTCTCTCGGCGACGACCGCGACAT
Source organism: Syntrophorhabdales bacterium (assembly GCA_050011095.1). Lineage (GTDB taxonomy): Bacteria > Desulfobacterota > Syntrophorhabdia > Syntrophorhabdales > WCHB1-27 > JBEKJU01. The sequence goes on along the minus strand of JBEKJU010000026.1, from coordinate 11,374 downwards.
TCTCAGCCGGCTCAACGCCAAGGACCGGTATTCCCCTTTGAACGAAGTATTGAAGGAGGTAGCCGTCGTTGCTCGCAAGCTCGACCACCAGATGCCGCTTATCCAGCCTGAACCGCTCCACCATCAGCCCCGTGTAAGCCTTTGCGTGATCCAGCCACGTATCCGAGTAAGAGGAGAAATAGGCATATTCTGTAAAAATTTCCTCCGGAGTGACATATTCGTCCAGTTGCACCAGAAAACATTCGTGGCACAGGCGCACATGGAGAGGGTAAAAGGCCTCCATCTTATTAAGCTGCTCCGCGCTCACATAGCTTTCGCACGGGGGGGACATGCCGAGGTCCACAAAGGTGTGGACGAGCGGGGCATGACAAAACCTGCAGCGGGCTTCCGCTGCGTTCTGAGACATATTCACGCGATTATCCTCCATTCATTCTTGCGGGTGTATTTCGCCCTTCGGCCCGGCCATTCTTGCGCTAGGCGGTCCTGAAGCGGAGCGTCTCATCAAGCTCGCCCGTGCCGAGAAGGTGTCTGATGTGGTCGATCCGCTTGTACCGGGGGCCCTCAAAGTCATCAAGCACTAGGCCCACTTCCTTGTATGCCTCAAGCAGCTCCTGGGCGCCCTTCCTGGCGTCCCATTGGGGCGTGAACGCGGGGAGCGTTTTCGAGAGCTTCCCGAAGTCCACGCGATAGTTGCGCTTATCCGGTCCCGCGTCGGAGGCGAATTCTATGCGGCAGCCGGGCACCGTATCCTTTACGATCTCGGCCAGCTCGCGGACCTGATAGTTCTCCTCGTTCATACCCACGTTGAACGCCTGGTTATGGACGAGCGCCCTCGGCGCCTCCAGGGCGGCGATAAAGGCGCGGGAGATATCCGCGATGTGGACGATCGGCCGCCACGGCGTCCCGTCGCTCTTTATATGGACGCGCCCCGTGGCGAATGCCCATGCGACGAGGTTATTCAGGACGAGGTCGAACCTCATCCGGGGAGAAACACCGTAGGCGGTCGCATTCCGAAGAAAAACAGGCGTGAAGTTCTCATCGGCCAGGGCCGAAACATCCCGCTCGACCAGCACCTTCGAGTCACCGTAGGGCGTCACCGGGTTGAACGCCGCCGTCTCCGTGAGAATTTCATTGCCGGCCGCGCCGTAGGTGCTGCAGGAAGAAGAGAAGATAAACCGCCTCACGCCGACGTCTCTCGCGATCCTGGCGAGCCGCACCGAGGCGGCGTGATTGATCTCGTAAGTCAGTCCGGGGTTCAGATCGCCCAAAGGATCGTTCGACAGGGCGGCCAGATGCATGATGGCATCCACCCCCTTGATGTCCGCGGCGCTGACGTCGCGGACATCTTTGCGTATAAAGCGGATATCCGGCATCGTGCTACCGAACGTACACTTTTCATAGAGATCGCTGTCGAGCCCAACGGCCTCATACCCCTGGGCCAGCAGCATCGGAAAGAGTACCGTACCGATATACCCATGGGAACCTGTCACTAATATCCTCATATTAACCTCCGGTGTAACTTATGTCCGATCCGTTCGCCCTCGCGTCCGTCTCTTCGCGCCTTTCACGGCCTTATCTCGCCCCATCGGTAAGAAAGATCACCCCAACGGTCCTGAGCATGATCTTCAGGTCCAAAAAGAGGGACATGTTCTTCACGTAGTACAGGTCCGATTCCAGTTTGCGCATGGCGTCTTCTATCGAGGACCCATAGCGGTAGCTTACCTGGGCCCATCCGGTAATGCCGGGCCGCACCGCGTGCCGCACCGCATAGTAGGGGACCTCCTCGTCCAGCATGCGCACGAACTCAGGCCGCTCGGGCCTCGGTCCGACCACGCTCATATCGCCCTTGAAGACGTTCCATATCTGGGGAAGCTCGTCGATATGGGTGAGGCGCAGCCATTGGCCCACCTTCGTCACCCGGGGGTCCCGTTCCGCCGCCCATATCGCCCCGCCGCTTTCGGCGTCCTGGCGCATGGAGCGGAACTTACAAATCGTAAAGACCCGCTGGTCCTTTCCCACGCGCTCCTGCCGGTAAAATATCGGGCCCGGCGAATCGAGGCGGACCGCCAATGCGGCAACGAGGAAGACGGGGGCGGTCAAAAGGAGAAGGAAGCTCGAAAAACCGATATCGACGAGCCGTTTTAGCCTCTGGAGGTATTCCCTGTGGATCAGGGAGAACCCATCGGCATAGAGGAGCCACTGGTCGCCGATATGGTTGATGGGGATCCTCCCCGTCAGCTCTTCATAGACATCGGCCATCTCGCGCACGTCGATCCCCCCCCGCAGCCTGGCGTGGAGGATGTTCCTGATCAGCTCGGGTGGGCGGTTCTTGGGAATCGCGAGGATCGCCGCTGTTGCGCCGACCCGTGAGGCAATCTCCCTCAACTCGCCCACCGCCCCAAGAACGGGCGCCGACCGCGGAAGGCCGTGCCTGGCCGGATCGTCGTCGAGAAATCCCCTTACGTCGTAAGGAGAGAAGGGGGAGCCGAGGAGTTCGCAGATCGTCGAGCCGCACCCACCGGCGCCGAGAATGAGCACCGGGACCTTCCGGATCGCCGACGACTGGAAGAGAGCGCCGTAGGCCCAGCGCCATCCGTTGAGGAAGAGCCACGTCAGGCCCATCTCGATCGCCATGATGCCCCTTCCGAACTGCCCCTTGTCCAACACATAAAAAACGAAGATGGAGAAGACGCCCCCGAACGCTACGGTAAGGCCGCTTCTAAACCCCGTCTCCCATGACCGGAACGTGCGCTCCAGGTTGTAGAGGTCAAAGACATAGAGCGTGAGCGGATAGAGGACGAGGGTCACGGAAACCGCGATGCTGTATAGGGAAAGCGTGTTTGCCGCAAGGCCGATCCTGATCCAGGTGCTCACGAAATTTGCCGCCATAATGAGCATCAGGTCCCCGAGGAACAGCAGCCAGCGATGCTGCGGAGAGCCTAGGGAGATGCCGGCCGCCCGGAGACGGGGGATTGCCGGGGTTATGGGTATATTGAGTCCGTCTTCCATTTTTTCGGGGCTTTCTGATGCGTGACACATGGTTCGGCCTGCTGTCTCTGTATTGCTCATGAAGCTAAAAAAACAATCTTCAGATGAAAAAGGGGCGCGATTCACCGGCCGGCATCGGATTTGCCCCACAGATAAGGGAAATGCCGCCGGAGATCGACCGACCTCGATCACTCTTACGCGCTGATCGTCCGGTCCTGGATTTCTTTACAGGTGCCTGTATATGAGGGGGGGGATGTAATATCGTCTTTTATTGAAGACGATGCCAAGGATATTCCCGCCATGTTTGGCGATCCTTTCCTTGGCGCTCAGGGCCACCTGCCAGCGGGTTTTCTCTGCTTCCACGACGAGGATTACGCCGTCCACCTGGGAGGCGATCCCCGGTCCGTCGGGATAGGTGGTGGCGGGGGGCGAGTCTACAATGATCAGATCGAACCGCTCTTTAAGGGGCTCCCAGAAGACGCCGCCTTTCACCGCGTCGAGGGTCCGCGGGGCAACCAAGGTCTGTTGAAAAAGAGGCATGACAAAGAGGCTGCTCTCTTCCACCTGGCGCATCGATTCCTCTATGAAATCTCCCTCCCCATCCCCATCTCTTCCCGTCTTAAAATTTGCGTAAACATGCAGGTCGGGACGGCTCCTGTCGAGGTCTATCAGGAGAACCTTCTTCTCCATGCGGAGCGACACCACCTTTGCCAACTGCCGGGCTACCGTCGATGTCCCCTCGTTCGAGCGGGACCCCACTAAGAGGACCGAGGGGTGATAGACGTCGGGAAGGGATGCGGTGATCGTCTGATAGAGGCTCAACATCTCCTGTTCCATGTCAACCTCGCACCCGCGTTCATTTACCGGCAAAGAGACGGACGGGGGAGGGTCGGGAGCGGTCATCCCCGCCTTCCGGGCATGTTCGAGGGCATCAAAGATCTTACTCATTGGACCTCCTTAGGGGAAATGCGTGGTGCAGCCGAAGTGGCGGCCGCCCCCCGTTCGGGCAGCTTCGGGAAGGTGATCGTGCTCCCCACCGCGATAAGGTCAGGATCGGCGATCCGGGGGTTGACTTCCTGAATCAGTTTCACGGTCTCGGCATCGGCGTCGCCGTATACGTCCTTCGCGAGCGTCAGAAGGGTGTCGCCGCGGGCCACGGTCCTCGTGACGGAGGTCGGCCTTTCTTTCATAGAAGAAGGCCAACTCACCACGCGCGCCGCGGACTGCTGCGGCAGGCCTTCCAACGCGGCCGGCCTCTCAACCGGTCTCACCGCCTTGACCGCACGGTCGGGCTCCCTCTGCTCGTGAGGCAGTGTGGCCACGGTCCTCCACAACACGATCTGGTGCCACGGCAGGGACCAGGCAATCCCGCAAGCAACGATCAGACCCAGGGTCAGGGCCGCACGGCGCCACCACAGGCCCGGGAGCCATCGTCTAGATCCGTCGAAGTCTTTGATGATCTCCGTCACGATCTTCTTCGTGACGGGTTTCCTCTCGTAGCCGAACCCCGTAATAAGCGCGTTATCGCAAAGGACATTAAGGAGCCTGGGGATACCATGGGCCCTCTTGATGATCTTCTTTAGGGCGGGCGCCGTAAAGACCGCAGCGGGACTGGAACCGGCCTTCTCCAGCCTGAACCCGATATAGTCGAGGCTTTCCTGCCTCGTGAGAGGCCGGATCGTCGAGCGGACAGCGAGGCGCTGCTTGAGCTGGCGAAGTTTGGGAAGGTTCAGCTCGTCCTCGAACTCAGGCTGTCCCACCAGGACTATTTGGATCAACTTGTCCTTCGATGTCTCCAGATTCGAGATCATCCGCAGACTCTCCAGGGTCTCGACAGGCATATTCTGGGCCTCGTCGACGACCAGCACAACTATGTTGCCCCGCGTATATTCGTCTATGAGGACCTGATAAAGGCTGTTGACCATTTCCACCACGTCGGTGCTCTCAACAGGAAGCGCCAGTTCGTCATAGATCGTCTTGAGAAGCCCCCCAAAGGTGAGCTTGGCGTTGAAAACATAAATTATCTTGAGGTGTTCTCTTTCGGCCCTCTCCAGGTATGACCGTAGGATCGTGGTCTTGCCGACGCCGACCGCGCCAGTAATGGCCACAAAGCCCTTCCTCTGCTCTATGCCGTATATAATAGCTCCCAGGGCCTCCTTGTGACTCGGGCTCAGATAAAGGAACTCCGGATCGGGCGTAATGTGAAAAGGCTTCTTCGCGAGGCCGTAAAAGGCTGAATACATGAGGTCCCGCCCCTAACCCTTCTTCGCGATCGCCGTGAGCACGGGAAGGCCGAGGCGCTTTTCGGCGCTCAACGGGGTTGTCATGCCGGGGGTCATCAATTCGAGGACAAAAGCAAGGGCGAGACCGCCGGCGACGCCGCCAAAAAATCCCGCCGCGATCAGTCCATTTCTGTCGAGCTTCCGCTTCTTCGGGGCGAGGGAAGGAATGGCCTTTTCAATCACGCTTATGGCGACCATCTTCTTCTTGTCCATGTCATCCATGATGAGCGACTCCTCGACCTTTCGCGCGTAGGTCTGGTAGTTTTGTTCGTCCATGGCGACGTCCCGCTGCAGGTCCTGCAGGGCGTGGTCGCGGCTTTCGAGGAAGTGAATCTCCCCGTCTACCTGCTGCACCTGATCTTTCAGGCTCTCGGCCCTTGCCCTCACCATGGTGAGTTCGCTTTCGGCTTTCGCAATATCCGCCTGCCGGACCTCCTCAGAATCCTTTGTAATGGAGTCCTTCATGGCTTGGATCTCCTGACGCACATTTTGCACGGTCTTACTCGTATCGGTGTGCTTTGCCAAAAGCTCCCGCTCTCGCGACTGCAGCGCGGCCAATTGGGTCTTAATCTCCGTCGGGACGGCCGCGACCCACTTCTGGCCCCTTACGAATGCCCCCTTCTGCTCCAATTCGCTTATCTGGTTCTGCGCCGCCTTCAGGTCCGTGTCAAGGGAGGCACGCTGATCGAGCAGGGCCGTCTTTTGCTCCGCCAGGGAGAAGATCCGATTCCTCTCCTTGAAGCCGGCGAGCTTACCTTCCGATTCCCTCAACCTTTCCTGGGACGCCTTCTCCTGACTTTCCAGGAATTCGGTGCTCTTGCCGCCGAAGACCTCCAGGTGTTTATCCTTAAAGGCGCTTACAAGCGTATTCACGGCCAGAGCCGCTCCATTGGAGTCTCCGTGCGTAAATGTCACCTCGAGGAGGCTGGGACCTGGCGTCGCCACCTTGAGGCCCTTCTCAAACCTACCCATGGCCGCCTGTTCCCGCGAGACGGCTCCGGGCACCGCGGCGAGGTCCGGGTAAAGGTTTTCAGGACCGATGGTCCTCACCACCCTTCCTATCAGGTCGTGACTCGTGAGGATGCTGATCTCACCCCTCGTTATTGCGTCGAGGGGAACGGAGTATTCGCTGTTCGGCACCGCCTCGGGCCGGTGAAGGAATTCTCTTCCGACCTTTATGAGGAGCACGGACTTGGCCTCGTATGACGGCCGCATCTGGAAAGCAAATACCGTCGCCGACGCAAAGATGACAAGAAACGCAACCATGCTCGCTCGTTTATGTTTGAAGACGAGGGTAAGAATATCCCGAATGCTGCCGAAATCAACTTGCTGATCGTTCTCTCCCATCATTGTATGGACCTCGCTGTATTATCGCGCCTGTACAGGAGCTATGGGGGTATTATAAATGTAGGTATAAGGGTTGAGCCCTGGGATGACACCGGTGATGTATTCCGCCACAAATTTATCGACTCTCGCGATATCGGACTTCGGCACATACACTATATCGTAGGGCATCAGGGTGATGTCCTGACTGAAGTCCGATCCGTCTATCACCTTTCTCAGATCGACCATCGTTCCCGAGGGCTTGCCCTCGCCATCCTTGCGGATCACGATGATGCAGCTCATCCGTGCCGTCTCCCTCACCCCGCGTGCCTGCTCAAGGGCCCTCATCACCGTTGTGCGGCCCCTCAGCTCAACGAAACCCGGAGCCCCGACCTCGCCATCCACAAACACCCTGTTCTCGGCAAAGGTGCGCACAATGACCGCGATCTCGGGTGTCCTGAGTTCCCCCGCATACTTCTCCTTGAGCACGTTCCTCAATTGACTTGGTGTAAGACCGGCGGCCTGTACATCAGGGGCCAGCTGAAGGGAAATGCGGCCATCGGGCCGAACGGGCATAGCCAGCTCATTAAATTCGGGGTTGAACGTGAATTTGATATCGAGGGTGTCTCCGGGAGTGATAATATATTCCCTTTCCGGAAAGGCTTTTGCCTGCTGGTCCATCTGGCCGGGAGGCGTCGGCGGAACAGCAAGTCTATTTGGGGTGCACGCCCCCGAGCCTATGATGAGCATGAAAAGACATACAACCTTTAATGTTCTCAATCCCACAGTCCGTACCTCCCTTGAACATCGTCCGTGGAGCGGCGCATGTGGCGGCACATGCGCCTCGAATGGTCTTTCTCCATCCCGTCGCTTTCCGGCGGAACGGGCATCCCGCAATTATAGACGGACCACATTCTCGCAACCTTTCTCGCCTGGAATGGGGATAAGACGGGCAGGCCCATCGTGGACAGGCTACCGCCATTCCACTTCCGTGGCCCGATCCAAAACTTTTTAGTCTCTCGGTCTATTCTCTTGTGCACTGCGCTCATCAGTATCGTCGTGAGCCGGAATGGGCGCCGCAGCCTAAAAAAGGTTCAATTGGCCGCGTTTGACCATTCAACCATTATTATCGTCAATGGAGCGAAAAACATTAACATCCTTCTTTTCGCATCCGTTCCGTGCCTGCGGGAGCCCCTTTCCCGGCCGGTGCATCGAAAAGGACGAGAGGCACCGGGAAGCGGGGGGGGGACGAGGGTAGGCTATGGCCACTCGCCCCTCGGCATGCGCCGCGCTCCCAACGATCTCACAGTTGACCCCGTCCTGCCCCGACGAGGAGTGGTACCGACTAATATTTGCGACCTCCGTGGCCGGCTTCGTGACTGTCGGAGAGATCGTACAGGGGTGGGACCCGGCAATGCTATCGATCCGAAAAAAAGCCCTTCTCGTCGACCAGCTTCAGGATAGAGTCCCGGTAGATCCTTAAGGACCTCTTGACCTTGGCGCCCTCGATCAACCCCGAGCGATACCAGCGATATACCGTTTTCAAAGAGACACTCATAAACAAAGCGACCTCATCCGGCCTCAGAAGCGTCTTGTGAGGCAAATCCTGGAACTCCGTAGTACCCTCCCCGGACAACTGTTCAATCCTTATCGTCCAAATTGTAATACGTCATCATACGACAGTTTGCCCTCGGGGGTCCACTACATATGTCCCTTTATGTCCCCTTTTGTCTCAAATATAGCAGAAGATAGCATTTGTGATCCCTTTTATACCGAGTTGTATCCAAAGGCAACCAAGAGGAAATTGCACCTGTATTGGTATCCTGCGTGTCTCCCGGGAAGCGGGAGGATCTCCTTGCCTCAACCTTTCGGGATGTTCTACTCTCCGCCTTTCGCGCCGGCGGTGACCATCTCCATGTTTTCGTGCGCCTTTACGTAGAAGGAGGGTCTCAATTCGATTGCCTTTTCGAGGGCCTGGGCGGCCTCCGTGTATTTGTGCTCCCTGAGATAGAGATACCCCATGTTGTTGTAGGCCCCCGCCTCGTCCCTGGCCATCTTGAACGATTCCAGGGCGTCCTGGTATTTCCCCATTTTGGAGAGGGCGAGGCCGAGGTTATTCCAGGTCCTGCGGTTCGCTGGATCGATGGAAAGGGCCCTTCTGTAGGCGTCGACCGCCTGCCCGTAGTCGTGCGTCAGGTAGTACGAGATGCCGAGGTTGTTGTACAGGACAGCGGAGCCGGGGTTCTGCTCCAGGGCCGCCTTATAATGAACGCGGGCCGCCCGGCCGTCTTGCCGGTCGAGAATAACACCGAGGTAGGCGTGGGCCTGCCAGAGTTTCCCGTTCCGGGCAAGGGATTCCTCGAACTCGGCGCGGGCCCCGGCCGGATCGCCCTTCGCGAATCGGACCATGCCCTTTCCCAGGTGAGCGAGGGCGTTTCCCGGGTCCTGTTTCTCGATCATCTCGAACTGGGCAAGGGCCTCTTCGGGGTGCCCCTCCTTCAGAATGAGCCGGCCCACCTTGTACCTCGTCGATGCAAGCCCGGGCTTCATGCCGAGGGCTTTCTGGTACTCAAGGAAGGCGTGGGACACATCGCCCTGCGTGATGAAGCGGTCGCCCAACCGGTCGTGATCCTCGGCCGTAAGCTCCGGGAGGCGCTTCTGCGCCAATTCGTCCGCGATCATGTTCGTCTTCTGCTTCTGCAGTTCGAGCATCCGCCGGTACTCCCCGTCCCTGGAGGCAACCGGCTGGGCGGCCTGTTTCGATGCGCAACCGAAAAGGGCGAAAACGATGGCAAGGGCAAGGAAAACCGGTGTTATGGCCCTCATTGGCCCGACCCCATGATGGTCCTTCTCTCCCCGACGATATCCCTGCCCAGCACGATCTTCACGTTCAGATTCCGCCTCTCCAATTTCTCCACCTCTCTCGTCCTGGGTATCCGCGGCATCTGAGCCGCGATATCCTGAGAGACGGAATCGTAGTTCTTCCTGAAGTAGATCGTCGTCTCCTTGTAGTCGAACCTGGATGCATTCGTGACCCTTCGCGTGCAGAAACCCCTCTCTTTGAGATACCTTTGCAACCCGCGCGCCATATTGCTGACCCCATTGCCGTTCGAGATCTCCATGCCCGGGTCCCTCACCTGCCCCCCTGCCCCTACCTCCTCTTCAGGAGGCGCCTTTGCGGTCCGCGCGGTCATCGGAGCCGTCCGCGCAATCGCCGGAGGCAGCTCTGCGGACCCCTTCATCTCCCGCTCTCGCCCCCACTCCTCGTTTGCCTTCGTGAAGAGCTTGGATGCAGGGTCAAGCTCGGCGGCCCTGGCATAATACCTTGCCGCCTCGTCATTCATGCCCTTTGCGGCGGAGATCTCACCCATCCTGAACTGTGCCTCCGCCATGCCGTCGAGCGCGGCGAAGGTCTTTACCGCCTCGTCATCATGTCCTGCCATGGCATAGGCGGTGCCGAGATTGTGGCACGTCTCCCTGCTCACCCCGGCGCCCTCCAACTCGCGGGCCCTTTTCAGTGTTACGATGGCCGCCTCGTACTTGCCCTGGAGGAGATAGGAGCGGCCCAGGTTGTTGTGGATGTAGGCCGCATCAGGGCTTATCGCGATGGCGGCGCGATACGCCTCCTCGGCCCTGGCGAAATTCTCCACCCTGTCATAGGAGACGCCGAGCATGACGTAGGCCTCGACGTAGCCGGCCGAGACGAGGATCGCCTTCCGGAACTCCTCTATACCCTCGCCGTACCTGCGCGATTCATAATAGTGGCGCCCGAGCAGGTAGTGGGACCGGGCATTGCCCGGCGACACCCGCACGCCCTCCATGAACCTGGCCACTTTAGCGCTGTCTATGTCCTTCCTTGCGAGCCACTCGAAATGCGCCTTCGTCCCTGTCGGCGCGTACTGGGAACACGAGGCGATAAGACCTGAGATGACGAGCGCGCTGAGCCATCTTTTCACCATGTCACAACCCCCACATCCTTAATGCCCTGATAAGGGCGGGCCCCATGATTACGAGGAAAAGGGACGGGAAGATAAAGAGCACCGTGGGAAAGAGAAGCTTGACGGGCAGTCTGGCCGCGATCTCCTCCACCCTCTGCGACCTCTTTGTCCTCATGGAGTCCGAGTGGACGCGGAGCGCCTGGGCGATGCTCGTACCGAACTTGTCCGTCTGGATGAGGAGAGTCATGAGGCCGTTCACGTCTTCGAGCCCGGTCCTCGTGCCCATGCTTCGGAGGACGCTCGCCTTCGATTTCCCCGCCCGCAGCTCCAGGTTGAGTATCTTGAACTCGTCGCTCAGCACCGTGTTGCTCAGCCTCATCTCCTCGCCGACACGCTTCAGCGCCGCATCGAGGCCCATGCCAGCCTCGGCGCAGACGACCATGAGATCAAGGGCGTCGGGAAATCCAAGGAGCATCTTTTCCCGTCGCCCCGCGATCTTGCGGCTGAGCCAGATATTGGGTGCGTAGAAACCCAGCGCGGCCGACAGGGCCGAGAAAAGCATCACGTTGGGGACGGTAAGGCGGGCGCCCGTCACGACCTTCACAAGCGTGAAGGAGACCAGGAAGGCGGCGGCGAGGAGGACCTTGCAGCCAAAGAAAAGGACGACCGCGTTCCTGCTCCTCAGACCCGCGTTGAGGAACCTGATCTGCATGCGGGAGACCTCTTCTTCGTCCTTCGGCTTGAACCTGTCCCCCACTGCACGGGCGATCCGCGTCATATGTCCCCTCAGGTCCACCTGGGGCGCCTTGGCAGTCGCCGTGGCCGCATCATCCACTTCCCTGG
>JBEKJU010000025.1:0-27451 GCA_050011095.1 Syntrophorhabdales bacterium | reverse complement strand
ATAAAATCAATGATGTCAGGTAGATAGCACACCTATCCATAGAAGTCTAGAAATATAAATCATCAGGTATTTAAGCTACTTAGCCTCTATATGTGGATGATTTCCAAATGCGTTTGCCCTGCACGTGAAACGCGAGGAAAAATCGGGTGATCCGGGAGACGGCCCTCCGCCTCGTTTCAGGACGTGGCGGGTATGGGAAGCATTACGCGCTGAAGGCTGGGTGTCCCCGTCATTATATTCTTGAAAAAAACGCCGATGAAGGTTATCTTTTAGGTCCTGTGACGCAAGCCGGTCATCGAAGGAGTGGTTTCCACTAAATAATGAGGTGAAGGATGGGTAGTGTCGTCAAGTGGAGAAAGAAGAAAATGAGGAAGCATAAGTACAGGAAGCTAAGAAGAAGGACGAGGCATCAGAGGAGAAGATAGGGATCTCATAACGGCCATATTCTCTTCGTCCATCCTGCCCATCTTCGGGGTCTCCATGACACCGCCAAGATGGGCAAGTCTTTTATCACCCAAAAGAAGGCGGAAACATCCGGCGCCGATCTCCCCCTTCCCTATGTGCCAGTGTCTGTCCACGGCGCTGGCCAGGGGCGTTCTCGAATCGTTGAGATGGAAGAACCTTATGCAGCCCGGTCCCGAGCGGCCTTCCATCTCGCCGATAATCTCATCCCAGACAGCGGAAGACCGCACGTCGTAACCCGCCTCGAAGAGATGCGCCGTGTCGAGGCAAAATCCGATCCTTTCGGCGTCCTGCACGCGCCCCCGCACGGCGATCAACTCCGACAGGTTCTTTCCGATGGCAGTGCCCTGACCGGCCGCATTTTCAAGAAGCACGGAAAGGGGAAATGCGGCAAGGACCTGCCCGACGCTGCGGGCAACACTCTCTATGCCCTTTTCGACGTCCTTTCTCGACCCGCAGTGGACGACCATTGCCCCTATTCCCACCTCGGCGCAAAGCCTCGCCTCGTGCAAGAGACCCGCGAGGTTCCTCGGCTCTTCATCGGATCGCGCAATATTCGGGAGGTAAGAGAGGTGCGCGACCACGGGCAGATCGCGGAAGAACCGTCCGAAGGCGTCGCGGTCGGCTTCGCTCCAGGACTTTTCGGCCCACGACCTTGGGTTCTTCACAAATATCTGAACCACCTCACAGCCGAGGTGCATGGCCCGGCGATGGGTATATGCAAGACCCTTCGAAATGGGAAGGTGAAGGCCTATCTTCACGGTTGATGCCTCACGCCGCCCGGTCTCCCGAACCACCCGCCGGGCCGGGCCGGTGCCCGGCTCGATATGCCGTACTCGACATCTCAGCCGCCACTATATATTTCTGCCTCTCCGGCTCAAGGTGTACATGCATGGCAAAGAGGATATCATTTGGATCAGCCCGCGACCAGAGGGGGGGCGGCCATTTTTCCCATAGGGCGACCCTCACCCAGCGTAGTTGTTTTCTTGAGACCTTGCCTCGCCTGTGCTATCATCGGAATATAAATACCCCAACAATCTCATGATACATAAGGAGGAACCGTCCATGAAGATCATGAGCCGAAGAGATTTTTTGAAGGCGTCGGCAACCGCCGGGGCAATTCTTTCGGCCGGCCATGCGTTGTCCGGTGCCGCCCATGCAAAGGAACTGAAGTCCATTCCCCTTGCGAGGCCGCAAGGCACGAGCGGCAATGTCGTAATGAACCTCCTGGAGAAGAGAGGATCATCGCGCGAATTCTCCCCGGAGCCCTTATCCGTCCCTGTCCTTTCGCGGCTGCTGTGGGCAGCGTTCGGTATCAATCGTCCGGATGGGAAACGGACGGCGCCCTCTGCCCGTAACCGCCAGGAGATCGACATCTACGTTGCAGCCCCGGATGGCCTTTATCTCTACGATGCGAAAGGGAGCCTCCTGAAACCAATCGCGACGGAAGATATACGCGGCCTCACCGGGATGCAGCCCTTCGTGAAGCAGGCGGCCGTCAATCTTGTCTACGTCGCCGACACCGCTAAGATGGATGAGTCTTCCGCAGAGCAGAGACTCCTCTGGATGGGGGCCGATACCGGTGTCATCGTGGAGAACGTCTACCTCTTCTGCGCCGCGGAAGGGCTTGCGACCGTAGTACGGGCAATGATAGACAGGCCGGCCCTCGCCCGTGCGATGAAACTGCGTCCCGATCAGACGATCACCCTGTCCCAGTCGGTCGGGCATCCAAAAAAAGCGGGATAACGGATATCTCGCCGCCATAAGGCGGGCACGCTGCCGAACGTCGTAATTGCGGGAAAAGCAGGAATCATTGGTCGGCGGAATCGACGAGAAATGCCGGGCCTTCCCTTTCGATCCCGGGATAGGCGTTCTTCCCGTATAAGAAATAGACCGCGTCGAGGTCGATGAAATCAAAGGAGCCGGCGCCCGCGGCAAGCTGGACCGCCGCCGAGAGGCCGACCATCGTTTCGATCATGCAGCCGATCATCACCTTCATGCGGTGGCTCCGGGCCAGTTCCAGAAGTCGCGTTGATTCGCCTATGCCGCTCTTCGCTATCTTGATATTGATGCCGTCTCCCAGGTTGTTATCTATCGCCCTCCGGGCGTCTGCGGCACTAAGGATCGTTTCGTCGAGGATAATCGGAAGGGGAGACCGCTCTTTTATGGAGGCGAGACCGTGAAAATCGTCCTTCCGGAGGGGCTGCTCGAATAGCTCGATCCCATAGCGCTCCTTTTGGATATAATCGAGAAACGCGAGAAAGGTCTTTTGCGTATAGCCCTGATTGCCGTCGAGGCGCAGGTGAAAACGGCCGACCCGCAGATGGAGCAGCTCATGGACGGACGAGAGGACCGCCCGATCCTGATCGAGGTTGCCGCTTACCTTCAACTTGTAGGTCGTGAAGCCCTTCCGTGCGGCAAAGCCTATCCATGCCGCGAGCACCTCCCTGTCGGTCACGAAAGGCAGGGTGATATCCGTCTCGAGCCGCCCCAGGTGCCCGCCCCAGTAGCGGTGCTCCGGTATCTGCCGCCGGGCGAGAAAAGCCCGGAAAAGCGCTACGTCGAGGCCTGATATGGTCATGACGGTCTGCGGGAAGTCACGCCGCAGCCCGTCGATCAGTCGCCCGTAGTCATCGACGGGCGCTCCCAGGAGCCTCGGTCCGGCCTCCCGGAGCACGCGGGCGATCACGGAGGGGGTCTCGTCGGCGAAGGCGGCACTCGTGGGGATCTCTCCCACCCCCGAGACACCGTCATCGAGCACCACTCTCACCAGGATGCTTTGGAGGCGCCGCTTTTGACCGAGGGCGGTTGAAAACGTCGTCCTGAGGGGCCTTTGGACCCCCCTGAACCGTATCCCTCTTATCTTGCCTCCACCGCCCACAGTCACCTTCCTCCGCGGACTCGCTACTCCGCACCTGCGCGCGGTTCGGTCGTGGGCTCGGCGTCATCGCTTTGGGCCGCGTCATCGCCCCCGACGGACGCCTGCGGTCCACCACTACCCAGGCTTACCGGGATATAGAATAATTTTATCCTGCGTGCGTCGACCCAGAAGAGTCCCGAGAGGACCTCAAACCCCATGCCCCCGGCTCCCGCTTGACCTTCAGGAGGAAGGCAAGCCGCCTTTTCCAGTAGTCCCCCTCGTGCTCCTTCGCCTAGAGGCATAGACGAGGTTCGCCGTTCCGCCTCCTCCCGGTATTCAAAAAACGGCCAGACGTTCAGAAAGGCGCCCCTGTCATCCCGCTCGTACCTGTCCACGAGGAGCACCCTCTCCTGCGTCCACTTCCTGTCACCCGGATATCGCTCGATCTTCTTGCAGACGGGCCAGGCCACGTAGGTCACCTCATCCTTCCCGGTCACGCTGTGGGAATAGAAAGGCCAGGCGCTCGCGACGTTCTTCTCCCTGACCGTCGTATGGGAGTAAATGGGCCAGGGGGCCTTTATCTCCGTCCTCTCCCTGCGTCTTCGTGTACGTAAAGAAGGGCCACATGACCGCCGAACTCGGAGACAAACGTTTTCACGGGTATGAAAAACCTCCGCGCGTGCCCTCTAGAAGACATGACGCCTCGTTATACGCTTCGATACACCACAGAGGACCTCGTAAGGAATTGTCCCGACCTTTTCCGCTATCTCCTCGGCCGTGATGGCCTCGCCTGCCGTGCCGCCGAGAAGCACCACCTCGTCACCGGGTGCCACATCGGGAAGACCGGTGACGTCGACAAAGAGCCAGTCCATGCAGACCCTTCCGACGATGGGGCACCTATTGCCCGCGATCACCACGGCGCCGCGGTTAGACAGGGCCCTCGGATAGCCGTCCG
The DNA here is from genome assembly GCA_050011095.1 of Syntrophorhabdales bacterium. GTDB lineage: Bacteria > Desulfobacterota > Syntrophorhabdia > Syntrophorhabdales > WCHB1-27 > JBEKJU01. Next base: position 23,174 of record JBEKJU010000025.1, on the reverse strand, counting down.
CGTAACCCACGGGCACATAGGCCACCCTCGTCTCCCTTTGCGTCACGTAGGTGCCGCCATAACTGAGGGCCGAGCCGGCCGTGAAGGCCCGCAGGGAGGAGACGCGGGAGGTCCACCTCATGACGGGTCTCAGCATGAGCCGTCCATGAAGCGAGCTGTCGGGATAGCAGCCGTAGAGCATCAGTCCCGGCCTCACCATGGTAAAATGGGCCTCCGGGTAGTTCAGCAGGCCTGCGCTGTTCGCCATGTGCGCGAATCGCGGCTCTATCCCGTTCTCTCTGAGGCGCGCCACCACGCCATTGAAACGGGCCACCTGCCTGAGGCCGTGGTCGTCCCTCGTCTCCGAGGCAGAAAAATGGCTCATCACGCCCTCAATCTCGACGTCCCGCAGCGTCCTCAGCCTGGCCACCAGGGTGTCCAGCTCATCGCACCCGAAACCGAGCCTCCCCATGCCCGTGTCGATCTTCACGTGTATCTTCAGGGGCCTTCTTGCACCTGTCGCGGCGAACGCCGCGGCCCTCTCCAGCATGTCGAAATTCGTGACCGCGGGCGTGAGGTCGTACTCGACGAAGGATTCAAACTCCTCCCAGGGCATGACCCCGCCCAAAACGAGGATCGGGACGCGTATTCCCCGCATCCGAAGTTCCCTTCCCTCGTCGATGTCCGCAACGCCGAAATACGTCGCACCGGCGGATTCCAGCCGTCGTCCCACCTCCGCCGCCCCATGGCCGTACGCATCACCCTTGATTATGCACAAATTCGACACATCCGGCCCCGTAAGGCGGCGAATCGCCCGATAGTTCTCCTCAAGTGTTCCGAGGTCGATCCATACGGACGTTCTCACGGTCTTCGTCCCCTCTTCCGCGAACATTCCTTTCCTCTTGCACACGCCTCCCGATGTAAGACGACCGGACGCCCGTCATCACGGGCGTCGCAGGCATGGAACATTAAGAGACAAGACAGTAAGATATAATCAGGTCGAATCTTTGATCTTCCTGAATACGCGCCGGTAGGCCTCGATAATCTTCTCGCACACCGCGCCGTCGTGAGCCAGTGTCAGGAATGCCGCCTCATACTGGCTGGGGGCAAAAAAGACACCCTCGTCAAGCATGGCCTTGAAAAACAGCTCATAGAGGCGACGGTCGGAGGAGGCGGCCGTCTCGTAATCGACCACGTCGCTATCGGTAAAAAAACCCGTGAACATGGATGTTATGCCGTTTATCCTATAATTGACCCGTTCCTTTCGGGCGATCTCGCCGATCCTGGACGAGAGCATCCCGAGGGTCGAGCGGAGCCGGTCATAGGGCATCTCTTCCCTGAGGCGGGTGAGGGTGTAGATACCCGCCCTCACCGCCACGGGGTTGCCCGAGAGGGTCCCTGCCTGGTAGACGTCACCCATTGGGGCGAGCCTCTCCATCACGTCCCGTCTTCCCCCGAAGGCGCCTATGGGAAATCCGCCGCCGATGATCTTTCCGAGACAGGTCAGGTCGGCCTTGATGCCGTATAGCTCCTGGGCCCCTCCGTAGGCAATGCGGAAGCCGGTGATCACCTCATCGAACACGAGGAGGATGGCGTGTTTCTCACAGATATCCCTGACGTCCTCAAGAAAACCCTTTTGCGGCGGTATCACGCCCATATTCCCCATGACGGGCTCTATGATGAGGCACGCGATATCCTGGTTATCCTTCACGATCTCCCGTACGGTATCGATCCGGTTAAAATCAGCCACGAACGTGTGTTTCGCCAGGTCGGGGGGTATACCCGCGCTGTCGGGTACCCCATAGGTGGCGAGACCCGATCCGGCCTTGACGAGAAGGCTGTCCACATGCCCGTGGTAACAACCTCTGAACTTGATGATCCCCACCTTTCCCGTCGCACCCCGGGCGAGCCTGATGGCGCTCATGGTCGCCTCCGTCCCGGAATTGGTTAGACGCACCAGATCCATCGAAGGGAAGGCATCGACGATCATCTTCGCGAGGACGGGCTCGTAAGGATGACAGGCGCCAAAACTCGTCCCGTCCTCCATTGCCGCCCTCGTATCCCGGAGCAGCCCGTCTTCCGCATGGCCGAGTATGATGGCGCCCCATGAAGAGACGAGGTCGATGTAGCTGTTTCCGTCGACGTCGACAAGGTTCGGCCCCTTCGCCCGCCTTACAAAAAACGGTGTGGCGTGCACGGACAGGAAGGCCCTGACCGGGCTGTTCACCCCGCAGGGCAAAAGGCCAAGGGCCTTCTCGTAAAGTTCCTCCGATCCTTTCCTCTCCATAATTCCATTTATTTTAACTTCCGCGTGTGGAGGCTTTCAAGAAAAATCTGCCGACGTAAGGAGGGGAGGGTGCGTGGAGAGGATTGGGGTGAAGGGCTTTCCCCGGCCTTAAGGGATTTTGGTTGCGAAGCAGATTTTCCTTTACTTTGGACGAAAAACATCTAATCATATTTCCCGTTATATTTACTCGACTGCTTCATGGAAGAAAGCTGAGGAACTTATGCCAAGACCGGCGTCAAGAGTAGCAAAAATTCCGCCCTACCTTTTCGCGCGAATAGACAAGAAGAAGACTGAGGCGCGAAACAGGGGGATCGATCTCATCGACCTAGGTGTGGGCGATCCCGACATCCCCACACCCGCCCACATCGTGAAGGCCCTGCAGGAGGCGGCGGCAATCCCTGAGAACCACAGGTACCCGAGCTACGAGGGGATGCCCGCATTCCGGAGGGCGGCTGCCGTTTGGTTCTTCACCCGCTTCGGCGTGGAACTCGATCCGGACAGGGAGGTAGTGGCGCTCATCGGGTCGAAGGAAGGCATCGCCCACCTGCCCTGGGCATACCTCGAAGAAGGGGACGTGGCGCTCATCCCGTCTCCCGGATACCCGGTCTACAAGATCACGACGCTTCTGGCCGGAGGGACCCCTTACATCATGCCCTTGCGGGAAGAAAACGGGTTTCAGCCCATTTTCGAGGAGGTTCCCGAAGACGCCAAGAGAAAGGCGAAGGTCTGCTTTCTCAATTACCCGAACAACCCCACAGGGGCGCACGCAGGCGATGACCTCTACGAAAAGGCGATCGACCTTGGCCGCAGGCACGACATCCTCATCTGCCATGATGCGGCATACAGCGAGGTAACCTACGATGGGTACACGGCGAAGAGCATCCTCCAGTTCGACAGGGAGAAGCGCTATTCCGTCGAATTTCTCTCCCTGTCCAAGACCTACTGCATGACAGGATGGAGGATCGGCTTTGCGGTTGGCAACAGCGATGCCATACAGAACCTCGGGAAGCTCAAGACGAACATCGATTCCGGCGTGTTCCAGGCGATCCAGGAGGCAGGGATAACGGCGCTCACCGGCAGCCAGGATTGCGTGGGTGTCATGAAGGGCATATACGCCGGGAGGCGTGACCTCGCGGTCGACGGCCTCGCCTCGATGGGGATCAAGGTCCAAAGGCCGAAGGCCACCTTCTATATATGGGCCCACGTGCCGGCTGGTTACACGTCCGCCGATTTCGCCGAAATGCTGATCGAAAAGACCGGAGTGGTCGTCACACCGGGAAGCGGATTCGGCGAGGAGGGGGAAGGCTACTTCAGAATTTCCGTGACGGCGGCCGAGGAGCGCATCCGCGAGGCGATCTCGCGGCTCAAGGGCCTACGCCTTTAAGGAACGGGAAAACACTTCACCAGAGTCGCCTGGAAACGACATCAGGGCTTTCCTCGCGCCGTACGTCGTATGGCGCGCGCGAGCAGGTGGCCCGGCAAGTCGGCTCCCACGAGACCTTACTTCCCCTACCCGGTGGGCATGCCGGGCCGGGCCGTCAAGGACGTTCGAGGGAACGCGACGCCGCCAAGAGTCCTGACGCGGCGGCCGTGAGCACCCGTTCCGGGGCGGCCCCTTATCCCTCCGTCGCGCCTTCCCTGAAAAAATTCGTGAGAAACTCCGCATCTTTCGGAGAAAGATCGAACTTAAAGACGGCCTCGTGGATCAGGCGGTAGAGCGGCTCCGCCTGCTCTTCCTGCCGTCTGGCCGAGATCCACTTGACCGCCCTTCTCAGATCTTCCCCCTCTGGCAATGGATAGGTCATACGCTCGGGTTCCCTCCTTTCTCTCGTCGTTTAAATCGATTATAAATCGAAACCCACCCCTTCCGCAACCCAATAGCCTCATGGCCATCTTCCCGCGCCGGCCCAGGCCGCCCTCCGAGGAGGAAATGGCGGCCTTCGTGTCCGAACGATATGATTGATTCGTTTCCACGCCCCATATATAATTAAGCCACAACGAAGATGAGGCGAAGAAGGAGGCTTGGGACGAGACAGCGGGTGACCGGAGAAGACGCTCGGAAAAAAAGGGCCGCACCATCGGATCGCGGGAAGACGATCGTGGTCGAGCAGCAGTTGTGCACGGGCTGCGGGTTGTGTGAAGCGGCCTGTTCGGCCAAACGAACCGGAACGGGAGACGCGGCCCCCTCGGCCATCCGGGTGGCCCGCTCACAGCCCGACGGGTCCTACCTACCCCTTTTCTGCGCGCAGTGTGTGGATGCGCCGTGCATGGATGTCTGTCCTCAGGAGGCTCTTCACAGGGAGATGCCTTTCGGTCCGCTCGCGGTTGATCGGGACCGCTGTGCCACCTGCTTTAGCTGCATCCTGCCGTGCCCCTTCGAGGTCCTCCACCTGGACGAGCGGGGCCAGGCTGCGTCGCCGTGCGACCTTTGCGCCGGGGAACCCGAATGCGTGAAAGCGTGCCCCGAGGGCGCCCTCGTGCTCGCGGATATGGACGAGAAGACCCTCCAGAAAAAAAGGGGGCTCTCCGCGAAGATCCCTGACATACTCGCACGATTGAACGACGGTTAGGGCTCGGAAGGAAATAAATGAGTCAGATGGCTAAGGATTTTTGGCCGATCGGCGAGACGCGGAAAGGCCAAATGTACTGGATGTACATGACCTTTTCGCAACGAAGCGGGCGGACAAAAAGACGAGCCAGATGGCCCATTTATTTTCTGACGAGCCCTTAATCTGCGCCGGTGCCCGGCCCCTTGATTTTAGAGCCGGTAAATATTACTATAAAGCAACGTCACATTAAGGTAACGTCCCATTGCGAGGAATAGTGCGATGCCCGGAACCGTAGACAAATGCCCCTTTTCAAAGATCGAATGCAGGGACTGCCCCATCTTCAGGGGACGACACAACTATATCGTATCGAAAGAGGGGGAAGAGACCCCTTCCGGCAGGGTCTTGAGGCAAGAGAAGGACGATAAAGACTGGCTGGAAAAGTTCAAAGAGGCGTTGCACCAAAAATAGGGCGAGCCCCTATGCGCCCCTTCCGCCCACGATGATCTCGGGAATTCTGAGCGTCGGCTGCGCATCGGCCACGGGGACGCCCTGGCCGTCCTTGCCGCACGTGCCGATGCCGAAGCCCAGATCGCTGCCAACCATGTCGATGTCCTTCAGCACCTTGGGGCCGTTTCCCATCATGGTGGCGTTCCTCACCATGGGTCCCACCTGCCCCTTTTCGATCAGGTAGCCCTCCTGTATCTCAAAGACGAAATCGCCCCGCACGGTGTCGACCTGGCCCCCACCCATCTTCCGCACAAGGAGGCCGCTATCGACCGAGGCGAGGATCGTATCCGGATCGGACGCGCCGGGGAGGATCAGGGTGTTGCTCATGCGCGGGATCGGTTTGTAGCGGAAGGACTCGCGCCTGCCGTTCGCCGTTGCCGCCATATTGTATTTCATTGCGTGGAAGCGGTCGAAAAGATAGTTCTTCAACACGCCCTTCTCGACGAGGACCGTCCTCTGGGATGCAGTCCCTTCATCGTCGAAGGCGTACGTGCCCCTTCTGAAAGGGAGCGTCTTGTCGTCAACGATACTGACGAGGGGGCCCGCTATGGCCTGCCCGAGCATCCCCTTGTAGCAGGAGAGCCCCTCCATGGCGAGGTCCGCTTCCAGGCCGTGGCCCACGGCCTCGTGTATCATGGTGCCTCCTGCCTCTGACGCGAGTACCACCGTCTTCGTCCCCCTGGGGGCTTCCATCGCGCCAAGGAGCCCGGACAGCCTCTCCACGGTCGCTCTCACGAAGGCCTCCACCCGCTCCTCCGTAAAAAACTCGAATCCGCAAAAACCCCCTATCGCCTCATAGGCGGTCTGCATCTGGCCGGCCTCCTCCCCGACGACGAGAAGGCTCATGACGAGCTGCGTCCTCTCGTCCTCCACGTTGGTTCCGTCGCTGGCCGCGATCCTGATGTGCTGGCCCGTATCCCGGTAGAGCACCCTCACCTGGGTGATCCTCTTTTCCATCTTCCGCGCCGCCTTCTCGACAGAGCGGACAAGCTCGAGCTTTTTTTGCATATCCACGTCGCCGGGAGGGATCATGATGAGAAATGGGTAACGGCCGGCCCGTAGGCTCCGCTCCGGCGCAGTCGCCCGCACGTCGCCGTCGCCCCGGACTAGCGCCTTCGCGAGGTCGATCAGATGGGCCTCTTCACGGGAGTTCGTCGAGGCGAAAAAGGTCTGCCAGGGTCGTATCACCCGTAAGGCCACGCCGCTGTCCACAGCCTTTTCCAGCTTCTCTACCTTTTCCGCTTCGAGAAGGATGTGGGTGGATGCCGTCTCCTCCGCGAACGTCTCCGCGTAAAGCGCGTCTCCCACGGTAAGGGCCGCGAGCACCTTCGTCTCGTCAAACATCTCCTGCCTCCCTGAATACTATACCGAACCTCTTCATATCGTCCATTATGGCCGCCAGCACCTCGTGGGCCTCGGAGGGGTAGATGAGCGCCACCTCGCCTGTCCTCCCGTCGTGGACGGTCAGAAGCGACACCTCCTCGTAGGATTCGAGGACGGCTTTGAAAAATCCTATGCCTTCCCTGTTCATTATAAGCCTTCTAACCGTCTCCATCCATCCCCCCCTTCAGCATCTCGACAAACGCCTCGAGCCGCAATTTCGTCCTCGTGTCGAGCGGTTTCGGCAAATCACCCTCGATGGTGATGACCGGCACGCCAAGGGTCTCCTTCAGTATGATATCCTCGATCACGCGGTAGCAGAACGCCTGCACGTAGTGAATGATGCCCTTAAGACCCCTTTTGCCTATCTCCTGCTTCATATCGGCGAGGCGGGCGAATATGCCGTAGGGATAAGTGTAGAGAAGGTAGCGATCGACCATGTCCCCGGAGAAATACGGCAGGGTGAACTGCCTCTGCACCTCGTTGTAAACGATGTGGCAGCCCAGTTCCTCGACGAATTCATATAGGTCGGGGCCTATGGGCGGCACGCCGACGTATCCCACCTGGATCCCCTCCTGGGGTTTTCGCAGTCGTGCCTCTTCGATAAAGTCTCTCGCCCTCTTTCCGTATTTTTCGTAATCCCCTTCCATGTCGGAGGCGCAGAGCTGCCAGAGGTTGTTCTCCCGGCCCGTGACGAGCCTGTCCTGCCACGTCATGCGGTCGATGAGGGCCAGGCTCTCCCTCACCGCCTGCACCCGAGCCTCCACCGCCGCAAGCCCTTCCGGGACCACCCCGAAGGTATCCATGAACCGCCCGATCTCTCTGGCAAGGTCCTCCCTCCCCCTGTTATAGGGGAAGGAAAAGGGGATTGTCCGCACGCCCCTGTAGCTCAGGATCTCCGCAAGCGCCCTCGTGTTGCTGCAATCGCCCTCCAGAACGGTGATGACCGTATCGATCTTCGACTCCCTCACCACGCCGTAGAGGCCTTTTATCCAGTTGCACATGCTTTTCGGAAAGCCGTCCTTCTCGGCCAGGGCGACGAAATGGAGGGGGTCCGGATGGGTGACGAACGTATTGTTGAGATCGCATGGCGTCACGCCCGTGGCGAAGAGGACCTCCACGGGGATGGTCGTGGTGAAGCCGACTCGCGCGCTCACGTCTTTCCCGCCCCAGCCAGGAAACGGTGCATCTCCCGGAACCCTTCCGGCTCTATCTCCTCCGCCCTGGTAGAGGCCGAAAACCCCATGTGCCTGTACAGGTCGTCTATCTCCCGCTCCGCAAAAAGCCCCGAGAGCGAGTGGCGGAGATATTTCCTCTTGTAGCGAAAACATTGCTTCACGAAGGCGACGAGCCCCCCGTCGGCCTCGCCGGTATCATGAAAGACAATGGAGATAAACGCGCTCTCCACCTTCGGAGGGGGAATAAAGAGGGCGGCCTTGACCGTGAAAAGAAGCCTCACCGACGCGTAAAGCTGGAAAATCACGGAAAGGGCGCCGTAGCTCCGGGAATGGGACGGGCTCACTATCCTTTGGGCCACCTCCCTCTGGACCGTGAGATAGGCCCCCTTGAGGGCGGCCTTCTCGTAAAGGAGCTTGAACAGTATCTCGCCGGTCAGGTAGTAAGGAATATTCCCCATGGCGGTTATTCTACGCCCTCTGCCCATATCCGCAAGCCTTACGGCCATGACGTCGGAAAAGACGACTTTTATATTCGGGAACTCCTGTTCGAGCCCTCCCAGGATCTCCCTGAACCGCTCATCAAGCTCAATCGCGTGGACAGGACAGCCCTTCGCCGCAATCGACCTCGTGAGGTCCCCGTGGCCCGGTCCTATCTCCACCACCACGTCTTCCTGAGTTATGCCCGCGAGCCTCACCATCTTCGCAAGGAGGTTTTTGTCCTTGAGGAGGTGCTGGCCCAGGCTCTTTTTCAACACCCGTCCCGACCCCATCTCATGCGGGAGAAGCCCTTCATGTCTATGGGCGAAAAGAGGCGCTTGCGCGCGTGGAAGCATCCAGTGACCGCAACCATGGCCCCGTTGTCCGTACAGAGGTGGGGTGACGGGCAAAAAACGGAAATGCCCTCGTCGGCGCATCGCCGGGCGAGCACCTCCCTGAGTCTGCCGTTCGAGGCGACCCCGCCGCCGACAACGACCCTCGCGACGCCCTCGCTCCGGGCCGCCTTTACCGTCTTTGCGGAAAGCACGTCGCACGCCGCTTCCTGAAATGATGCAAGTATATCATAGCGATTATCATCACTTATGCCATATTTCTTCACGTAGTTTATAAAGGCGGTCTTCAGGCCGCTGAATGAGAAATCATAGTTCTTCTCGTCCGCCATGGGTCTCGGAAAGGGAATGGAATCAGGGTTCCCCGTCCGGGCAAGCTCCTCTATGATCCGTCCTCCTGGATACCCCAGGGCAAGGTACTTCGCGATCTTGTCAAAGGCCTCGCCCACCGCATCGTCCCTCGTCGTGCCGAGCATGCGGAATCTGCACGGCTCGGAAAAGAGGAGAAGGACGGTGTGCCCCCCGGAGACAATTAGCGACACAAAGGGGAACTCCACCTGCTCTTCGATGAAGATGCTCATGGCGTGCGCCTCGACGTGGTTCACGCCCACCAACGGCTTTCCCGTCGATAAACCGAGGCCCTTCACGAAGCAGAGACCCACGAGGACCGATCCGATGAGGCCGGGTCCCTGGGTCACCGCGAGAACGTCCACGTCTGCCACGGCGACACCGGCTTCCGTGAGGGCCTGCCTGTATATCACGTCGATCAGCTCCACGTGCTTCCTGGAGGCGATCTCCGGCACGACCCCGCCGAAGAGACGGTGAAGCGGAACCTGGCTCGATACGATATTAGACAGCACCCTCGTGCCGTCGAGGATCGCCACGGACGTATCATCACAGGAGGTATCGATACCGAGGGTAATCATGCAGGACCTATAATAATCTTTCTAAATCAAGGAAGTACGATAACTTTCCTATTTACTACCATTGAGCAGTGAACTAGTTCGCAAAATTCAAGGCTACGCCATTGGAGAAGGCAGCCGCACCCCTGGACCGAGCGGCAAGCATGAGGATGCAGATTTGGTGGCGCGCAAGCGTGAGGGCATGCAGGCGTACTTTTTTGTACGTCAGAGTCCCGCAGGGTGCGGCACGACGCCGCAGATGCGCGTTGTAGCCGCTACCCCCCCGTCATCCTAGATCTCGTTCCAGTCGACCCTCACCTTTATCGACCTTTTCAGGTCCTCCTTAAAGGCCGCAAGAGAGGCGTTCCGTGCTGTCGCCGCGAAGAACCGCTTGTAGGCCTCCTTCTCTTTCTCCCACTGATCTTTGTCCGGCTGCTTCTCGTCCAGATACGCGAAGACATAGTACCGGCCGCCGATCTCAACGGGTTTTTCGTAGGTCTGTCCTTTTGTGAGGGCGAGCACACCGTCGCTCTCCCTCGGCAGTTGTCCGATCCCCGGAACAGTCGGGCTGTTTTTCGCCAGATATCCCGTCTCCCTGGAAAATTTCCGGCCCTTCTCTTTTATCGCATCCTCTGCCTTGATCCGGGCAATGACCTTGGCCTTCTCATCGGTTATGCGCGCCCTGATGGCCTTCATCGCCTCGGCCCTGTCAAGGGGTTTCCCGTCCGTGCGATCGACCATCTGAAAGATGTACGACCTGTCACCGCTTCTCACGGGGAGGGAAACCTCTCCTTTACCGAGACCTTTGAGCCAGTCCAGCACCTTGAGCCCGGCAAACCGGGACGTAATATCGCTCTCTTTCGCCGTGCCGAGATCGACCACCTCGATGCCCTTCGATTTTCCGTAGGCCGGCATGTCCTTCGATTTCAATAGGTCCATATACGCCTGATCATCCTTGACCCCGCTCTTTCCGTCTATCACCATATATCTCACATGGTACATGTTCTCCGACCGGTGCATCTCCTTCTCCCGTTCGTAGAGGGCCGCCAGTTCCTTTTCGTCTACAGTGACCTTGTCCCTGTAATCGGCCGGGTCGAACACCCCCACGGAGAGCCTGATCTGCCCCCTCTCCCTCAAATAGGCCTCATATGCGGCCGGCTCGTCGGTCTGGACGCCGTTATTATCCTGGATGATCGTCATGAGCTTGTCGAGCACCATGGCCTGTCTTTCGCCGTCTTCGAACGTCTTCGGATCGAGATTGTTTCTCCTCAGGAATTCGCTGTAGACGTCCCGGTCGAAGACGCCCTTCCTCTTGAAGGCCTCGATGCCCGACAGATACTCGGCGAACTCCTTCCTGGAAACCCTCACCCCCATATCCTCCGCCTCTGTCAAAAGGAGGTACCTGTCCACAAGCTGATTCATTACCATCTCTTTCAGCTTGAGCTGATTTCTCATCTCCTCGTCGAACTTGTCCCCGTAGAGGCGCCGGTAGAAGTCCTCCATCCTGTTATAGGCCTTGTAATACTCGGCGGCCGAGATCTTGTAGGGACCCACCTGGGCGATTGTCTTTTCCGGTCCCCCTTTGTTGAAACCGAAGGTGAACACGAAGACGACGATGATGATGGCGCAGATAACCCCGAGGAGCCACCTGCTCGCGTGCTTTCGCATGAATCTTAACATCGCTTCTCCAGTCGTGCCGTGATTTTGCGGCCTTTGATATTTTCCCTTGCTTGATTTTGATACTTTAAAATAGTATATTAGCTCTTACTTTTCAATAGCTTAATTATTAAGGGGAGAGCCATAGAAATGCTCGATGCTCTATTCGGATTCATCTCAAAAGACTTGGCCATCGACCTCGGGACGGCGAACACCCTCGTCTACCTGAAGGGCAAGGGTATCGTCACGAACGAGCCTTCGGTCGTCGCTGTTCACCAGGATCAGCGGGGCGCAAAAAGGGTTATAGCGGTTGGGGAAGAAGCGAAAAGGATGCTCGGGAAGACGCCGGGGAGCATTGTCGCCATCAGGCCTCTAAAGGACGGGGTCATCGCGGACTTCGAGGTCACGGAGGCCATGCTCAAGTACTTCATCCAGAAAATACACAACAAGAAATCATACGCCCGTCCACGGATCGTCATATCCATTCCTTCAGGCATCACCCCGGTCGAAAAGAGGGCGGTCAAGGAGTCGGCCGAGTCGGCCGGCGCGCGGGAGGTCTATCTCATAGAGGAGCCCATGGCCGCGGCCATCGGCGTGGGACTCCCCATCACGGAGCCGAGCGGCAACATGATCGTCGATATCGGCGGGGGAACGACGGAGGTCGCGGTCATCAGCCTTTCGGGCATTGTCTACTGCAATTCCGTCCGGATCGCGGGGGACAGGATCGATGAGGCGATCATTCAATACATCAAGAGAAAGTATAACCTGCTCATAGGGGAGCGCACGGCCGAGTTCGTCAAGATAAGCATAGGGTCCGCCTACCCCGTGGAGCACGAGCAGGAACTGGACCTCGAGATAAAGGGCCGCGATCTTGTGGGAGGCATCCCCAAGACGCTCGAAATCTCGTCAAAGGACATCCGGGAGGCCATTGCCGAGCCGGTGAATGCGATCGTCGATTCCGTCAGGCTCGCGTTAGAGAGAACGCCACCCGAACTGGCCGCGGACATCGTGGACAAGGGCATCGTCCTTTCAGGCGGCGGCGCCATGCTGAGGAACCTGGACCTCCTCATCAAGGAGGTGACCAGATTGCCCGTGATCGTCGCCGATAACCCCCTCACGGCGGTCGTGGAAGGCGCCGGCAGGGTCCTCGATGAGATGAACCTTCTCAAAGAAATAGCGGCGAAGTTTTAAGGGCATGGCAATGTTCCTTCCTTTTCTACAAGGGGGAGGCCGGCTACCCACGGACGCGGGACCGGATCGGCGCGGGCGCGAACGTGTACGGAGGGGACGGCCGCGGGGCACCCACGCAGCAGTGGGTCGGCGCGCGTGCTGATGTCCAGGTAATAGAGAGCGGCGGTGAAAGGTTCCTTCATTATTATAGCGGCTATCCTGCTCCTCGCCATCTCTTTCCTCTTATTCACGAACATATCCATCTTTCAGAAGGGCTACGGCAAGGCGAAATTTTACCTCGCCGACGGCGTGGGGCCTGTCCTGCAGGTGATAAAGGCGCCCGCCCGTTTCGCCGACTACGTCGTCGAAAACTACGTCAACCTGATCGACGTGAAGGAAAGGAATACGGAACTGAAGAAAAGGCTCGACGCGATGGAGCTGGAAAACCAGAAGATCCCCGAGCTCCAAAAGGAGAACGAGCGGCTGAAGGGGCTTCTGGAGCTGGTCGAGCGGCAGCCGAACGAGATGATCGCGTCTCGCATAGTCGGTGAGGACGTCACGAACTGGTTCAAGTGCATTCTCATCGACAAGGGGCGCTATGCCGGGATAAGGGAGAAAATGCCGGTGATCACCCCTTTGGGCGTAGTGGGTCAGGCGGTGGAGGTCAATAATTGGCATACGAAGGTAATGGTGATCAATGACACGAACTCCGCGGTCGATGTCTTCGTGACGGGCAAGAACACGAGGGGGATCGCGGAGGGCACGGGCCAGACGACCCTCAAGCTCAAGTACGTGTTGAAGAACGATGAGCTGGAGGTCGGGGACAAGCTGATCACATCGGGCAAGGACGCGATTTTCCCGAAAGGCCTCGCCGTCGGCATCGTCATCAGCGTGAACAAGAACATGCCCGGACTCTTCTCGGACATCGACGTCATGCCCTTCAACAACTTCAAGAAGCTCGACGAGGTTCTGGTAGTGAAGAAATGACAAAAAAGCTCCTGTGCCTGGCCTTTGGCGTCTCCCTGATGATCTGCGAGTCCTCCCTCTCCTCTTTTCTGCCTCTGGAGCTTGCGAAACCCGATCTGGGAGTGCCTTTCATTATCTACGGCACCTTTTTCCTTTCGCCGGCTGAAGGTCTCGTTGCGGCCGTCCTCTTCGGTTTTGTTGAGGAAGTCTTATCCAGCAGCCCCACCGGCGCCCTGCTCTTCACGAACGTCGGCCTCCTGCTCTGCTGTATCTTCCTCAAGAAGAGATTGTACATCGAATCGAAGTACACCTTTTCGCTCGTCTGCGCCGCCTCGGTCCTTGCGGAGTCCCTCATTTTTCTGGCCCTCTCCCTGCTCTCGAAGGGAGAGACAAAGAACATCTATAACGTTTTGCTTTTTTCCGTTCCCGATGCGATCGTCACGGGCTTTGTCGCGTTTTTCATGTTCGGCCTCTTCGAACATCTCAAGATCCGCTATCCGAGCAGGGTGTAGCCATGCGGCAGCAACAGGAGCCCACCTCCCGGGAGAAAAAGTACAAGTGGTGTGAAAGGCTGCTTGTTTTCACGCTGATCATCCTTTTCATGCGTCTCTTTGATCTCCAGATACTAAGGGGTGAAGAGATGAGAAAGCTCTCCGAACAAAACCGGGTGCGCGCCAAGAAGGTACTGGCCCCCAGGGGCACCATTTTCGACAGGAAGGGAAGGATTCTGGCGGATACGCGCCCCTCCTTCAACCTGTACCTCATGAGGGAGGACATCAAGGATTTCAACCAGACCGTCGATGGCATGGTCCAGCTTCTGGAGCTTGACCGGGAGGCCATTATCGAAAAATTGAAGGACGCGAGGGACTTTCCCTCGTCCTTCCCGGTAAAGATAGAGTCCGACATGTCCATGGACCAGGTCGCGAAGGTGGAGGCCAACAAGTTCTATCTGCCGGGTGTCATAATCCAGATCGAGCCCAAGCGCAACTATCCCTACGGTACGATGCTTTCCCACACGCTCGGCTATGTATCGGAGATAGGCACCGATGAGCTGAAAACACCCGAGGGCAAGAAGTATTCCATGGGCGACGCCATCGGCAAGTTCGGGCTCGAAAAAATGTACGAGCAGTATCTCAGGGGCGTTGACGGGGAAAAGAGGGTGGAGGTGGACGCGTCCGGCAAGGAGCAGCGCGTCCTCGACATCGTGGAGCCCGTCTCGGGCCACAACCTTTACCTCAACATCGACATGGACGTTCAGACAACGGTCGAACAGGCGCTCGAAGGGAAGAGTGGGGGCGCCATCATAGCCGATCCGCGCACCGGGGGCGTCCTCGCCCTCGTGAGCCACCCCGCCTTCGATCCCAACCAGCTCACGTCGGGATCGCGGGAATACTGGAAGACCATCGCGACCGATCCGTCCCATCCGCTCCAGAACAGGGTCATCCAGGGCCGGTTCCCGCCGGGGTCGACCTTCAAGCCCCTCGTTGCGCTCGCCGCCCTCGAAAAGGGCGCCATCAACGAGAGGACGGCCTTCGGCTGCGGGGGCCACTTCGCCTTTGGCGGTCACGTATTCAAGTGCTGGCAGAAAAGGGGGCATGGCTCCGTGGCCGTCCACAAGGGCATTGTTCAGTCGTGTGACGTCTTTTTCTACAACACGGGCTTGAGGGTGGGGGTGGACAGCATCCACCAGATGGCGGAGACCATCGGCATCACCAAGCCGACCGGCATCGACCTGCCGAGCGAGAAAAGCGGCCTCGTCCCCTCGACGGAATGGAAAAGGAAGAACTTCGGCGAGAAATGGTACGAAGGGGAGACTGTTTCGGTCGCCATCGGCCAGGGCGCGGTCTGGCTCACCCCCATCGGACTCATGCAGCTCGCCTCCTTCATGGGCAACGAGGGCGTGACGTTCAAACCCCAGATTGTCAACAGGATAGTCTCCCCGGAGGGAAAGGTCGTCAAGGTGTTCGAGCCTGCCATGAGGGCAAATGCGAAGCTCAACAAGCAGAACATCACCATAGTCAAGGAGGGAATGAAAGGCGTGGTGAATGAGGCCGGCGGCACGGCCTACGGCAACGCCCGGCTCGACAATGTCAGCATGAGCGGAAAAACGGGTTCCGCCCAGTCGGGCACCGGAGGAGCGGACCATGCGTGGTTTATCGCCTTCGCGCCCAGCGACGCCCCATCGGTCGCGATGGGTATACTCGTGGAACACGGGCTTCACGGGGCCTCCGCGGCCGCGCCTATCGCGAAGGCCGTGGCGCAGGTCCTTTTCCCCAAGGAACAGAGAGATGCGCAGCCGAAGGAGCAGAAAGAGATAAAGCCGGTGGCCCCCCATGCACATTGACAAGAGACGACTTTATCACCTCGACTGGTACCTCGTCCTCAACGGCCTGGCCCTCCTGGTCATCGGCATGATCAATCTCGTCAGCGCCACAAGATCGATCGAGACCGGCCCTTACAACCTTCTGATCAAGCAGATGGTCGCCCTTTGCATGGGGATCGCCATTCTCTTCCTCGTCCTTTCCTATGATTATCGCCTCATTGCCGGCTACTCCAGGCACTTTTACGCGGCTACCCTTTTCTTTATCGTCTTCGTCCTGATCCTCGGCACCATCGCGGGCGGTGCCAAGAGATGGCTGACCATCGGCGGCATTGCCTTCCAGCCTTCGGAGCTGATGAAGCCCGTCATGGTGGTCATGCTCGCGAACATGCTGTTTCAGAGGAAAAGGGAGAACGAGCCGCTGAACATCCGGGACATTCTCGTGCCGCTGCTCTACGTCCTCGTCCCCTGCGTCCTCATCCTGAAGCAGCCCGACCTGGGGACCGCCGTCGTGATCCTCCTCTCAAGCCTGTGCATTTTCTGGTTCGTCGGCCTGACGAAACCGACATATCTCTTCCTGGGGATCACGGGGGCCGCGCTCGTCCCCACGCTCTGGATGTTCCTCATGAAGCCCTATCAGAAAATGCGCATCCTCAGCCTCATCAATCCCGACCTCGACCCCTCGGGATACGGATACCATTCGATACAGGCAAAGATCGCCGTCGGTTCGGGGGGCCTTTTCGGGAAAGGTTATCTGAACGGCACCCAGCACAAGCTCCATTTCATCCCCGAACACCACACGGACTTCATATTTACGGTTTTCGGCGAAGAATGGGGGTTCATCGGCTCGATAGTCCTCTTTTTGCTCTTCGCGTCATTCATTTACCGCTGTGTGAGGATATCCCAGAACACCTCGGAGCCCCTCGGCTCGACCATCGCCTTCGGCATCGCGTCGGTTGTTTTTCTTCAGTTCACCATCAATATCCTGATGGCCATCAACCTCGCGCCCGTTGTCGGGATTCCGCTGCCCTTCATCAGTTACGGGGGGTCGTCGCTCATGTCGACCCTGATAGGCGTAGGCCTCCTCCTGAACGTGAATATGCGTCGCTACATGTTCTAATACCAAGTCGCCTTCTTCGCCACATCTTCGTCGGCGCATCAAAGCCGCCCGGGTACCCGCGCCGAAGGCGTGGGTGGTGACTTTGAATGCAACTTGGTAAACGTGCCTTTCTCGAGGGAATCATCAATGCCCTGGAAAAATAGCCCTTTTTCCCTTATACTATCGACGTAGCAACCCATGCCTAGACCCGACCGCTTTTTAAAGGCGTGCAAACTGGAATTGCCCGACTGTACCCCTATATGGCTCATGAGGCAGGCAGGGAGGTACATGGAGGAGTATCGTCGGCTTCGGGAGAGGTATACCTTCATGGAGATGTGTCAAACGCCCGAGCTTGCCCTTGAGGTCACCCTTCAGCCGATCCGGCGCTTCGACCTGGACGCCGCCATCATCTTCTCCGATATTCTCCTGCCCCTTGAAAAAATGGGCGTCGCCGTGCACTTCGGAGACGCTGGAGGACCGGCCCTCGAGAAGCCGGTCCGGTCGAGGCGCGATGTCGAGGCGCTGAGGCCCGTCGAGCCCGAAGAGGAGATGTCCTACGTCCTCAAGGCCGTCGAGATGGTGCGCCAGGAACTGGCGGGCGCGGCGCCCCTCATCGGTTTTTCCGGCGCCCCTTTCACCCTTGCGAGCTACCTCATAGAGGGGGGCGGCTCGAAACACTTTCTTTCGACGAAGGCCTTCATGTACGGCGAGCCGGACGCCTTCAATCTCCTGATGGAAAAGCTGACCGTCATGGCGGCCTCCTACCTGAATGCCCAGATCAGACATGGCGCCCAGGCGGTCCAGATATTCGACAGCTGGGCAGGCGTGCTCTCGGCCCCCGACTACGAGCACTACATCATGGGCCACATGACGCGCCTTTTCGCGTCCCTCGACAGATCGGTCCCCAGTATACATTTCGGCGCCGATACGTGCCACCTTTTGCCCCTCATGAAAGAAGCGGGGGGCGATGTGATAGGCGTCGACTGGCGGCTCCCCATTAATGATGCCTGGGAACTGATCGGCCGGGACCGCGCGATCCAGGGGAACCTCGACCCGGCGGCCCTCTTCAGCCCGGCCGGCCGGCTCACGCGGCAGGCCGGGGAGGTCCTCCGGAGGGCGGCAGGCGCGCCCGGCCACATATTCAATCTCGGTCACGGCGTCCTTCCGGGCACCCCGGTCGAGGCCGTGGAACTCCTCGTGCGGACCGTCCATGAATACGGGGGCACGCCGTGAAGACCATGGTGCTTCTCGTCAATTTCGGAGGGCCCCGGACGCTCGACGACGTGCCCCTGTTCCTCGCGAATATTGTGGGCAGGACCGTGCCGGACGACGTGCGTCAGGCCGTGGAGGAACGATACCGGGCCATAGGGGGAGGCTCGCCCCTCCCCGCGATCACCGAGGACCAGGCCGCGCTCCTCGCCGATGCAACGGGCCACCGCTTTCCGGTCGGGTGTGCCTTCAGATACTCCAGGCCGACCCTGGAGGAGATGATAAACGAGTGCTACAGGTCACAAATGGAGCGCATCGTCTTTTTCGTCATGTCCCCGTACTACACGTCGAGGACGGTCGACTCGTACGTCAAAACCGTCGAGACATACCTCTCCTTCCTTTCCTCCATTGCCTACCGGCCCGAAGTGACCTTCATCCACAGTTGGTGCAGGGAGCCCCTCTTTATCGAGACCTGGGCCCGCAGGATACGGGAGGAGACCCGCGAGGGAGACCAGCGCGAGGCCTTCTATCTGTTCTCGGCCCACAGTCTGCCCCAGTCGCTCAAAGATGAGCCCTACGTCCCGGAGGTGCAGGAAACGGTCGCCGCCGTGGCCGCGCGCCTGACACTGTCAGACAACTACGCCATTGGCTGGCAGAGCGTGCCCCCGCAGCCGGAGGAGCCCTGGATAGGTCCGACTGTCGAGGAGGTGATCGACGGACGCGCCGCAGAGGGCCGGACGCTCATAGAGGTGCCCATCGGCTTCGTGAGCGACCATCTCGAAACCCTGTACGATATCGATATAGTACACCGGGAGTATGCCCGGACAAAGGGTGTCCCTTTTTCGAGAATACCCTCGCTCAATACCTATCCCCCCTTTATCGACGCCTTGAAGGCCATACTCGAAATGCACTTGCAGGGAGGGCAATGAAGAAGGTCGCCATTGTGGGCGGCGGCATCTCCGCCTGCGCCTGCGCCGTTGCACTCAAAGAGCAGGGTGTCGATGTCGTGATCTTCGAGAAGGGCCCCCTGGCCGGGGGAAAACTTCTCACGGAAAAGGTGGACGGCTTTGTCGTCGAGGCGGGACCGGACAGCTTCCTTCCCGAAAAATACTGGACCGTGGACCTCGTGAGAAAGATCGGCCTCGAAGGCGAGCTTCTCTGCACTAACGAAGAACACAAGGGGACGTACATCTACTCCGGGGGCCGGCTCCACCGCCTGCCGGAGGGCGTCATGCTCATGGTGCCGACGATGCTCATGCCCCTCGCCCGATCCGGCCTGATCACGCTACCCGGCAAGATTCGCATGGGCATAGAGGTGCTCGTTCCCAGAAAAAGGGACGGCTCCGACGAGAGCCTCGCCAGGTTCGTCACCCGAAGGCTTGGCAGGGAATGCCTGGAAAAGATCGCCGAACCCCTAGTGGCGGGTATCCACACCGCGGACCCCGACAACATGAGCGTCAGGGCCGTATTCCCGCGGTTTTTGGAGATGGAGCAAAAAAGCGGGAGCCTCATAAGGGCGATGACCGCCGCCATGAGAAAGGCTATCCCTGCAGGAACGGACGCGCGGATGACCTACTTCATGTCGTTGAAGCACGGCATGCAGCAGCTCGTGGACCGGTGCGTCGATTTCATAGGAAAAGAAAGGTTCCGCACCTCCTGCGAGGTCACGGAGGTCCTGAAGACGCCAGCGGGGTACGGCCTTCTTGCGGGAGGCGAAAGGATGACCTTCGATTCCGTCGTGCTCGCCACGCCCTCCTACGAAACGAGGCAGCTTCTGGGCCGCATGGCCCCGCTCCTGGCCGACCGGCTTTCTCCCATAGAGTGGTCTTCCACCGCAACCATATCCCTCGCCTTCAGAGAGGAGGACGTCCCGACCCGTCTGGCCGGCTTTGGCTTCATCGTCCCCAGGACCGAGCAGAGGCGTATCAACGCGACCACCTGGAGCTCGATCAAATGGTCGTTCCGCGCGCCGCCCCGTCACCTCCTGACGAGGTCCTTCGTGGGGGGCGGACAGCACGAGGATCTCGTCTATTACGACGATAGGGACCTCGTGTCTATCGTTAGGGACGAACTCCGTGAGATTGCGGGGATCACTGGAAAACCCCTCTTCTCGAAGGTCTACCGCTGGATAAAGGGCATGCCCCGGTACACGGTAGGTCATCTCGAACGCGTAAACGCCATCGAAGAGGCGGGGCAGCCGTATCCGGGGCTCCACCTTATAGGCTGTAGCTTTCGCGGCATTGGCATCGGAGACTGTGTCAAAAGCGGGTTCGAGGCAGCCCGCGAGATCGCCCGTCATGCGGATAGTTGTGCGTCTTGACCCCGTGGCGGCCGGTCACTAGAATTTCTCTATTCCATCATGGATTTCGATACCTATTAACGGGGAGTGCGAAATGGGCAGCCTGAAAAGCATGTTTGACCCGTCGACAGTCGCGATCATCGGCGCTACGGAGAACGAGGGAAGCGTCGGGAGGGCCGTCCTCGAAAACATGCTCCTCTCGAAGGGCAGGCGAATCTTCCCGGTCAACCCGTCGCGGGAGACTGTCCTCGGGATTCCCTGCGTTAAAAAGGTGACGGACATCCCGGATGCCCTCGATCTCGCTATGATCGTCACCCCTGCCCCGACAGTTCCCGACGCCGTCGAGGAGTGCGGCGCGGCAGGCGCCCAGGGTGTCGTCATCATCTCGGCCGGCTTCAGGGAGACGGGAGAGGAGGGGCGGAGGCTCGAAGACAGGATCGACGAGATAAGGACGCGATACGGCATGCGCATCCTCGGCCCTAACTGTCTCGGGTTCATGAGGCCGGCCATGGGTCTGAACGCCACCTTCATCAAGGCCGCACCCCCGCCGGGAAAGGTCGCCTTCATATCCCACAGCGACGCCATCGCCTATACCATAATCGATTGGGCCGTCGATGCCGGGATAGGATTGAGCATGTTCGCCTCTCTCGGGTCCATGCTGGACATCGATTTCGGCGACTTCATAGATTACCTGGGCGACGATCCGAGGACGAAGAGCATCATGATCTATATGGAAACCGTGGGACACGCGAAGAAGTTCATTAGCGCGGCCCGCGGTTTCGCAAGGACCAAGCCGATAATTGTACTCAAGCCGGGGAGGTTCAGAGAGGCGGTCAGCGCCCTCTCTTGCACAGGGGCCCTGGCAGCGGGTGACGATCGGGTGTATGACGCCGCCTTCAAGCGGGTCGGTGTGGTCAGGGTGGAGGGCATAGACGACCTTTTCGACTGCGCGGGCGTCCTCGATTCGCGGCGCCTCCCTGCCGGGGCGCGGCTCGCCATCGTTACGAATGCGACAGGCCCCGCCGTGATCACCGCCGACTGGCTCATTGCCCGCGGGGGGACGCTCGCGAACCTGTCCGCCGAAACAGCCTCACGCCTCGGCTCGTTCCTGCCCCCATCCTGGAGCCACGCGAATCCGGTCAACGTGTTCCCCGATTCGGACGTCGGCAGGTACATAGATGCCCTCACCCTCTGTCTCAGCGACGGCAATGTCGACGGCGTGCTCCTGATTTACACGCCCCAGGGCCCGGCGGAACCCGTCGCCCTCGCCGAGGCCGTATCGAGGGTCGCCGGCCAGGCAGTCAAGCCGGTGATCGCGACGTTCATCGGGGGGAAGAGTGTATCGGGCGCGAGAGACGTTCTCGTTCACCACAACATCCCAACGTACGATATGCCTGAGGAGGCGGTGCGGACGTACCTCTATATGTATGCGTATCAACGCAATCTAGAACTGCTCTACGAGACGCCCCTAGAGTTGGCTGTGGATCAGGCGCCGCCGAAGAACAGCCTGAAGGCGCTCATCCGGAGCATCTGCCGGGAGGGACGGACGGTCCTCACGGAAGAGGAATCGAGGAGATTCCTCACTAGCTATAGGATACCGTGTACGGCGGTCCGTGTCAGCCAAAGCGGCGAGGAGGCCGCGGCGGTCGCCTGGCAGCTCGGCTATCCCGTCGCGTTGAAAATCGTATCCCCCGATATCGTCCGCAAGAGGGATGCGGGTGGGGTCGTCCTTGGCATTCAATCGGAAAAGGATCTGCACGTCAGGTATCGGGAGATGATGGAACAGGTCGGCCGGCGCATGCCCCAGGCGCGCATACGCGGTGTCACCGTGCAGCGCCTGGTGGAGCCGTTGGACTACGAGCTTATCCTCGGGGCCAAGAAGGACAAGGATTTTGGCGCGGTCTTGCGCTTCGGCATAGGCGGTGCGGCCGGTGAGACGTTCACGGATTTTTCAATCGGCCTCCTTCCCCTCAACCAGATACTCGCACGGCGCCTCATGGAGGAGACGAAGGCCTATAATGTCATGGTCGGCCGGAAGGGCAGCGAGCCCGTTGACCTGATGAGGCTCGAACAGATCATTGTCAGCTTTGCAAACCTCATCATCGATTTTCCCGAGATAGACAGCATGGACATCGACCCTCTCGCCATCTCCCGCGGCGCTCCGATGGCCCTTGACGCGAAGATAGTCATCGATCCGACGTGCCTGGAATATGATCCCCCTTACCCGCACCTCGTCATCGCCCCTTACCCCGCGAAGTATATCACGCCTTATATGCTCTCCGACGGCAGGCAGGTCCTGTTGCGCCCCATCAGGCCCGAGGACGAGCCTCTCGAATACGAGATGCTCGCCTCACTCTCACCCGAGACAGTTCGCGGCCGGTTCTTTCAGTCCATCGCTAACCTGAGCCACGCGGAGCTGACGCGCTTCTGCAACATAGATTACGAGAGGGAGATGGCCTTCGTGGCCGAGTTGGGCCAGGACGCTGTCAGAAGGATCGTCGGCGTCAGCAGGATCATCATCGAATCGGACTTCAGGGCGGGGGAGTTTGCCGTCCTCGTCCAGGACGATTATCAGAACAAAGGGCTCGGCTACAAGATGCTCGACATGGTGATCGGCGTCGCCCAGGAAAAGAAGCTGGAGATGCTCTACGGGATCGTCCTGAGCGATAACTACCGGATGCTCAACATCTGCCGCCAATCAGGCTTCACGTTAGGGCGCCTTGAGGACGGGCTCACGAGGGTCGAGCTTATCCTGAGATAGCCATACACAAAGGTCGGCCGACACGTCTACCGGCGGCCAGCAGAAGTATCTTCATCTCTTTCCTGCCCGCGTTTACCTAATGCAA
>JBEKJU010000024.1:24311-25767 GCA_050011095.1 Syntrophorhabdales bacterium | reverse complement strand
TTCGAGTGGAAATTCACTAGAAAGGACCTCTCAGGCTTGTTGCATAAACTCTCAAACTCATCTCTGGAGTCGGTTTGTGCGGCATAATACGTCACCGGACTTTCGAGATAGGGTACTTAGGACATTCTGCCAGCAGCTGGCTATCGGTGGGTTTGTTGGTAGATTTTGAAACCCCGCTCTATTGTCGCACGGTGCGGCCGGGATAACAATGATTCTCCCGCCGGCCCTGGCCTTACGCCTTTCACCTGGTAATCGTCCCATTTCATAACACCATGCGTCACGCCACTTGTGACAGCGACATCGGCTGGTGGTGACGAGGACGCCATGATTGTCCTTGCCTGCCGCTTCCGGATGGTCTATACTGTGTCTGTACACCAGAAGTGGTTAAAAGAATTGGGTAAAGGAGGTTCTTCGATGCGTGCAATGAAGGAGATAATTGAAGACGCCGAATCCCTCCCTGTTGAAGAAAGGGTTATAGTGATCGATTCGCTGCTCCAGACCATCAACCCGATGCTTGCTGACGTGGAGGCAGAGTGGGTGAACGTCGCCAAGCGCCGCCTTGCGGAGTTGCGGTCCGGCCGGGTGAAGGCCGTGCCGGGCGAGGAAGTTTTCGCCAGGATTCGCAATCGCTTCGAAAGATGACCTTCTCATTCCATCCGGGGGCAGAAGAGGAATTCCGGGCGGCAATCGAATACTATGAGGATCGGGAAGCCGGTCTCGGGTACGATTTCTCGTTCGAAGTCTTCACCGCAATGGAGAACGTCGTTGCTCATCCGCTTGCTTGGCCGGTTATAGAGGGGGACATTCATCGCTGCCTTGTAAACCGGTTTCCGTATTGCGTGCTCTAAGCCATGGAAGAGGCAGACGTTTATATACTTGCGGTCATGCATCTCCGCAGACACCCCGACTATTGGAAAAACAGGCGCTAAAGAAGTGTGTCGTAACACACGGCCGCCGGTATTACTCTACGATCTCGGTGCCCGCCCGTCCCTCCACGGCACCCTCTATCGCCGCAATTATTGGGCCACCCGCAAGCGGGTACCCGGTCGCCCCCTCCGTGAGCAAAGCACGACCCGCAAGCGGGTGCCCCGGCCTCCCCCTCATCAAAAGGAAGGACCGAAACCGAAAAGATGCTGTTTGGCTGCGTGTGGCCATCCCGTGTTACCGTACGATCTCTGTGCCCGACTTCCCCTCCACGGCATCCTCTATCGCCTCGATCGACGTGATCAGCGCCCTTTTGCCGCCGTTCCTGATGAACTCCACGGCCGCCTCAATCTTGGGGCCCATCGATCCGGCCGGAAAGAACCCTTCGGTCGCGTAGCGCGCGGCGTCCGCGAGGGTCAAGGTAGAAAGCAGCTCGGAATCAGGCTCTCCATAGCGAAGGAAGACCCCCTCCACGTCGGTCGCGATGACGAAGAGATCGACGCCGGCCTCCAGGGCAAGCCTCGCGCTCGCG
>JBEKJU010000024.1:0-24304 GCA_050011095.1 Syntrophorhabdales bacterium | reverse complement strand
GCGCTCGCGAGGTCCTTGTCTATCACGGCGTCGACGCCGTGGAAGCTCCTGGCCTCCCTGATGACCGGGATGCCCCCGCCCCCGCAGCATATGACGATAAAATCCATGTCGATCAGCTTCTTGATCTCCCGTTTTTCAACAATGGTGACCGGCCGGGGCGAGGCGACCACGCGGCGGTATCCCTTGGGCGTCTTTATCGTCGAGTAGGGGAGCGTTGCGGCCTTCTCCGACGTGTAGACGGGGCCGATCGGCTTCGAAGGGTTCCTGAAGGCCGGGTCGTGCTCGTCGACCACGACGTAGCTGATCAGGCTCACGAGGTCCTTCGTTTCCACGCCCAGATCGACGAGCTGGCCGTCGAGCGTCGATTCGATCATGTAGCCAATCTGTCCCTGCGTCTGGGCGACGAGGATTTCCAGGGGCATTTTCGGGACGAGGTCGCAGCACTCCTCCTGGAGGAGGAGGTTGCCCACCTGGGGTCCGTTTCCATGGGTGATGATGATCCTGAACCGGCCCGAAAGGCGCGCGATCTGCCTGATGGGCACACTCAGGTTCCGGAACTGCTCCGGGGCGCTGCCTGCCTGGTCTGTCTTTACGAGCGCATTTCCTCCGAGGGCGACGAGGAGGATATCCCTTTTGCTCGATGGTTCCGCCGGGGGCACGCCGTTACCCCGCCGTCGATTGCGCGCGGGCGGAAAAGAGGGCGGAGATCCTCCGGACGAGTATCGATTCGAGCGTCGGCTGCCCGTGGTCCTTGTACTCGTAACGGACGGGCAGGGCTGGTTTGTCGATGGAGAGGAGGCGGTTGAGCTGAATGGGGGTCGCGAAGACCACGAGGTCGCAGGGCGCGCGGTTGATGGTCATCTCTAAATCCCTGATCTGGGAGGCGCTGTAACCCACGGCGGGAAGAACCGGCCCGATGTGCGGGTAGGCTTCGAAGGTGTCCCTGATGGTCCCAACGGCATAGGGTCTCGGGTCGACCATTTCACCGGCGCCGAACTGCATGGCCGCAACGTACCCTGCCCCATAGGACATGCCCCCGTGGGTCAGTGTCGGCCCGTCCTCCACCACGAGCACCCGGCTGCCGGAGATCAACTCGGGGTGCGCGAGGAGGATGGGCGATTCCGCTAGGATGATATCGGCCGCGGGGGCGTACCTGCGGATGTTTGTCCGCACGCGCTCCACGTTGTCCCACACGGCGGAATCCACCTTGTTAATCACGGCGATATCGGCCATCCGCATGTTGTCCTCACCGGGATAGTACAAAAGCTCGTGGCCGGGCCGGTGCGGGTCGAAGAGCACGATATGAATGTCCGGCCGGTAAAAAGGCGTATCGTTATTTCCGCCATCCCAGACTATGATGTCGGCCTCTTTTTCGGCCCGCTCCAGAATCAATCCATAATCGACCCCAGCGTAGACCACTATGCCGTTGCCGACCAGGGGTTCGTATTCCTCCCTTTCCTCGATCGTGCAGTTATGCCTGTCGAAGTCCTCGTAGGAGGCGAAGCGCTGTACGGTCTGCCTTCCGAGATCGCCGTAGGGCATGGGATGGCGTACGACGACAAAGGTCTTTTTGAAGTTCTCCCGGATGATGGCGCACACCTTGCGGGTTGTCTGCGACTTTCCCGCCCCGGTCCGCACGGCGCACACCGATACGACGGGCTTTTTGGACGGGAGCATCGTGTAGGAGGCGCCGAGCAGGATAAAATCGGCCCCCTCCGTCGTGGCTCGGGAGGCCCGGTGCATCAGGTCCACGTAGGCGATATCGCTGTACGAGAAGACGACGAGGTCGACGGCCGATTCACTTATCAGGCGGCCGAGCTGCCCTTCCGGGTAAATGGGGATGCCTTCCGGGTACATCCGGCCCGAGAGCGCGGGCGGGTAGAGGCGTCCCTCTCCAACGGGGATCTGGGGGGCGGCGGTGAAGGCGACGACGTTGTACCGCTGATTGCCCCTGAAGTAGACATTGAAGTTGTGGAAATCCCGTCCTGCCGCGCCCATGATGACCACCTTCTCAACAGCCCGTCCCTTTGCCTCTTCACCCATGGCCGTCACCTCCCCGTACCTCGCCCGGTCCACGCCGTCGATCGGGATACTATTTCATGTCCGATCCTCCCTCAAGAAGAACCTGTAGACCCATCCCTGGTAGAGGATCACCAGAGGCACGAAGATGAGCGCCACAACGAGCATGACCGTAAGGGTGCGCGGGCTCGATGCCGCGTTGTGGATCGAGAGGCTGAAGGCAGGGTTCAGGGTGGATGGAAGCAGATCGGGATAGAGGCCGACAACGCCGAAGAGGACGGAGAAGAGGATGACCGCGAAGGAGGCAAGGAGCGCGCCGCCCCATCGCGAGCGCTGTATGAGAAATCGCATCGAGAAAAGCGCCAGCACGGCGACGAGGGGTATGACGAACAAAAGGCGCGAGGTTGCATAGGTGTCCCAGAGCCGTGTCGAGATCGCGCTGAGAAGGAGGAAAAGGACGGCCAGGAGCGTGAGGATGGGCCAGAGGAATAGGGCGGTCCTGGCCGCCTTCTCGCGGACGCCGCCTTCGGTCCTGTTGGCGATCCAGAGGGAGCCGTGCGTGGTGAAGAGGACGAGGAAGAAGAGACCTCCCGCGAGGCCGTAAGGGTTGAGGAGGGTCACAAGGTTGCCGTGAAAGACACCTTCCCCGTCGATGGGTATACCTTTGAATATATTGGCGAAGGCGACGCCGAAGAGAATGGCGGGCAGGAGGCTGCCGATGAAGACCCCCGTAGTGAAGAGGGCGCGCCAGGCTGCACCTTCCCGCCTGTCCCTGAGCTCGATGGAGACCGCCCGGATGATGAGGGCGAAGAGCACTACCATCAGGGGCGTGTAGAGGGCGCTGAAAAGGGTCGCGTAGGCGGCGGGGAAGGCGGCGAACGTGACGCCCCCCGCCGTGATGAGCCACACCTCGTTGCCGTCCCAGAAGGGGCCTATCGAGGCGAGGATATCCCGTTTTTCCGCGTCCGTCCTGCCCAAAAGGGGCGTGAGTATCCCCACGCCCAGATCGAAGCCGCCTACCATGAAATAGACGGCCCAGAGAATACCCCACAGAAGAAACCATATTGTTTCGAGCATGAGCAACCTCCTTTACGATTCGTAGTGCTGCGCCGCGATTGCCGGTCCCCTCCTGATGGAGTTGGCCATCAGCCAGAAGGCCGTCACGCCGATCAGGGCGTAGACGACGATGAAGGCCGCGAACGAGATCGCTACCTGGGAGGCGGCGATTGGCGAGACCGCCCGGCTCGTCCTCATCATGCCGTAGACGATCCAGGGCTGCCTTCCCACCTCGGTGACGGTCCAGCCCAGGGCACAGACGATGTACGGCAGGGGGATAAGGTAGAGGAGGGCCTTAAGCAGGAACCTACTCGATTCGAGCCGCTTCCGCCGCACCCAGGCGGCGGCCGACAAAAGGAGCAGACACCCGCCGAAGACGACCATGAGCCGGAACGCCAGGAAGGTGACCACCACAGGGGGCCGGTCGGCCACAGGGATGTCACGGAGGCCGACGACCGTCGCCGCGGGCGAGTGAAAGGCGAGCATGCTGAGGGCTCCGGGTATCGGCCCGATCTGGACCATGTTGGCATCCCTTGACGGGTCGGGAAGGGCGACCAGATAGATGGGGGCGTGGTCCCGGGTGACCCAGTTGGCTTCGAGGGAGGCGAGCTTCGCGGGCTGTGTGTGCGAGAGGTTCGCGCCGTGCATATGTCCCTCGACGATGACGAAGAGGATGAAGATGAGCGCCATGAAAAGGCCCATTCTGAAGGACCTGAGGAAGGTGTCGAGGAACTGGCGCCGCAGGATGTGGTAGGCGCTCGCCCCCATGACGAAGAAGCCGGTCACCACGTAGGCCGCCGCGAGGGTGTGGAGGATCGTCAGGACCGCGTAGCCCTGGGTCACCACCTGGCCGAGGTCCGAGAGGACCGGCCGTCCGGAGGCCATCACGTATCCGACGGGGTGCTGCATCCACGCATTCGCGATGAGGATCCAAACGGCGGAGACATTGGCCGCGAGGGCGACGAGCCAGATGGTCGCGGCGTGGAGCCCCGGAGAAAGCCGCTTCCAGCCGAAGGCCCATACGGCGATGAAGGTCGACTCCAGAAAGAAGGCGACCGTGGCCTCGATAGCGAGGAGCGGGCCAAAGATATCACCCACATAGCGGGAGTAGCGCGACCAGTTGGTGCCGAACTGAAATTCCAGCGTGATCCCCGTCACCACGCCGACGACGAAATTGATGAGGAAGATGTTCCCCCAGAATTTCGTCATCTCCCTGTAGACCTCCTTGCCCGTCCGCACAAACATAGTCTCCATGATGGCTAGCAGGATCGAGAGCCCGAGCGTCAGGGGTACGAAGAGGAAATGGAAATAGGTTGCTCCGGCAAACTGGAGCCGGGATAACGTCGTCACGTCCATACGAGCCTCCTGAGGTAAGACATGATCGCTACTGCCTTCTTTACAGGGCAGGGGTGACCGCCCGTCAATGACCTGTCCCGCATCGCTCACACAACCCGTAGAAAGTGATCCTGCATCCGGTGATCTCGAAGCCGCGGCGCTCGTCCTCGGGTATGGGGACCTCCGCGGGTATCCGCACGTCCACCACTTTCAGGCACTGTGTGCAGATCAGGTGATGGTGGAGGCTCGTGTCAGGGTCATACCGTCTCTTTTCGGGGTCTATGGCGAGTTCCCGAAGATCGCCTTCCTCGGTAAGCCGGGCGAGTGTGTTATAGACGGTGGCCCGCGATATCGATGGAAACTCAACGGAAAGGGCGCGATAGATATCGGCGGCGGAGGGGTGGCGCGTGTTGCCCTTCAGATAGTGGAGAATGGCGAGCCTCTGCGGTGTCCGTCTCATCCCGTCCGTGACCTTTGCCTCTCTAGCGAGAATCACTCTCACTTAATAATAATTCTCGCATTGCCTTTTGGCACGGTGTTTGGCCGAAAACGGGGCGCCTACAGAGACCCCTCCTCACTCTTTCTTCGTGATGAATATGAGTGTATTGCCCCCAAGGATAACCTCATTCTTGAGCGTCAGGTCGTACCTGTGTTTCGCGCGTGATGCCCCGCAGGAAAGGCAGGTACCGGCTTTGAGCAGAAGGACGAGCGGCAGGAAAAAATACTGCCTCGTCTTTCTCTTGTCGCGTAAGATTGCCGCGACCTTCAGTCCGTTGATCTCGAACATGAGGTGAAGAATCGTGATGGTCAGGGGGGAATTGTGAAAATTGAAGAGATTGGAGCCGGCCTGCCTATAGTCATCGACCGTCTTGGGTCCCGTGAGGTAGCCCTTCAGGAGGTATTTGACGCGCTTCTCGATGTTTGAATAGTTCGGCACGGTGAATATTCCGGTACCTCCGATTTTAAGTACGCGCGCGAATTCCTCAACAGCCCGGTACGGATTCGTCATGTGCTCCAGTCCATCCACGCAGCATACGTAGTCGAATGAATTGTCGGGCGCATCAATCTCACGGTTGAGATCGGTGTACATGCATTCGATCCCCTGGGCCTTGAAGATCTCCGGCTCGATCTCCCCGCAGACAACCCGGTAGCCCATGCTGCTGACATGCCGGGCCAGATGACCGTAGCCCGCGGGCGCATCGAGCAATCTTCCCGGCGGCTGCTTCGAGAACCAGTCAAGCAGAACCCTGTGGATGCTGTGGCGTGCCTTGGGCGCTATTTCCAGTCCCTTATCGGCGTGTCGATGCTCAGTCATAGTCTGCACAGTATCGGTAATCCGGAAAGGGTGGCAACGGACGTCTATGAACGGGTCACTGGCGAAAAAAGTCCCACACAAGTCTCACACGGACGGGTCCCGAAAAACATGCGTGCCCGGATTCCGTTGAAAGAGAAATGCCCCCGAGGTGACTCGAACACCTGGCACCAGGATTAGGAATCCTGTGCTCTATCCGCCTGAGCTACGGGGGCATTCGGAATATTTCGCTTCAAAAAGGACTAACTGTCTTTTTTATCATAGAAACATGGACGGGTCAAGGGTTTCGCAAACGGCCTTCGCGGGTGGTCACCGGCGTGCATGCGGCAGGGCCTTGCGCCCCCTTCTTCTCGCCTGTCGCGCTATGACGAGGACCCCGAGGACGCAGACGACCGAAAGCGCCATGAAGAGGTGTCCGACGGCGAACACCACGGGTGAGAGGAGACACCTTCCCACGGCCCGCAGGCTGGGCGAGCCGTCTATGATTCGGGCGATGGAGGGGGAGAACCTGTAGTAGAGCGTGACAAACAGCCTGCCCGGCCAGTTGGTCGCGAGATGGTTGTCCCTGAACCGCCTCAGGATAAAGACCTCTCTAGACTCGGGCCCGTAGATGGCCGTTGCGATGAAGCATCCGCCTCCGCCGCCTCCGCCTCCGCTATCCGCGCCAGCGCTTGAGGCCGTCGCGCCGTCGCCGGTCCCCGTTCCGCCGCCCTGGGTCGACGGGCTGAGTATCACCTCATCCGAGAAGCCGCTCTGCCCGCCCGAGTTATCATAGGCCTTCAGGCTGAAATAGTAAGTCAGCGTAGCATCCAGATTGACGACGGTGTACGTCATCACATTTCCTACGTCAATCGAGTTCGTATAGTCATGGCTCTGATTGCCAAAATAAAGGAGATACCCCGTCGCCTGCTGCACCGGGTTCCATGCAAGGGTCGCCTGCTCTGCCTTCACGGCGTGCCCGAGGCAGAGAATAAAGAACGCGGCCATCGTCGATGAGACAAAAAGGCGGAACGGGCTATGGTGTCGTGATCGTCTGAAGCATACCCCGTTCAAGAGGGTCGCAGCCTCCCTAAGCCGGATTCGATTATATACGCAGCCAAACCTGGGAAAAAGAGGGGAAATATGCCTCTATGGCCCCAGGCGATATTTACAGCGTAAATTTCCACGCAAGCTCCGGGCCAAGCAGGTGATCGGCGACCACAGCCGGCGGTTCCTCCTGTCTCCGGCCTGAGCCCGCATGGTGACTCCTCCCTAAAGGTTCGCCTAAGGCCACAAAAAGCCCGCAAAACGTGACCTTTACGCGATCATACCAGGTTCTATGACGGCTTTCAAGGTATTTATGACGAAATGGAGTGCAACGGGTGCCATTGTGGCAGAGAAGGAGTCCGCAGGGCGGAAAACCCCTCGCTTTGATGAAAACCGGCCGAGTTTAGTAGGAAATTCCAGACAAGTGTAAGGAAATTCCAGACACCAGGGCCGTTATCCTCCCATAGCCGGACAGAGAGACAGCTCCTCTGTACTAGCCCCGCTCTTTTCCGAAACGAAAGAGTTTTCCCGCCAGTAAAGCCGAGGCAAGGGAAAAGAGAAAATAGAGGATGATTATCCAGAGCATCATGGTAACATTTTCAAGCAAATATAATGCCACATCCTCCGTCGCTACGGGGGAGATGCTTGGAAAACCTGTAACGAAGTAGCTTGTCCGGACAAAATCGAGGGAAGCAATGGGTCCGTCGACCGACGATGCGACCGGCCTTGGACGGATGTCCCTCCCGGCGAGGATTGTCTGTAGTTGTCCGCTTTTTAGTAGACATTCCTCCGTTTGCCATGGTAAGTGTTAATGGTTAATAAAAGTGGCTTCCGGTCCTCTCGGAAGAGGTAGCAGATCGTGAGTGCCCACGTTTCTCAGAGGGTCAGGTCATGAAGCTCACTATTCTCCAGCGATCGGCTATCGGATATTTGGCCGTCTTCCTACTCCTCGCAGCATCGAACCTCTATTCGGTCCTGGAGCTCCGGCAAATCGGAACGGCCACCATACCGAGCCTGAAGGCGGACATCAAGATGATTGACTATCAAAAACGGCTCGTCGATTCGATCCTCTCGCAGCTGCGCTACGAGCGGAAGTACCTGCTCATAAGGGACTCCGGCCTGTACGACCAGTATCTGGAAGCGAATGCCGAGTTCCACCGATGCCTCGTGGAGGGAAGCTCCATCGCACAGAGCGAACCGACAAGGGCGTCTTTCAAGGCCATCGACGCGCTGCAGAAGCGGTATGAGACGTTCGTCAACGAGGACGTGGACCTCGCTATGGTTGGGCGGCTCGGTAGCCCGAACCGGTACCGGGCGGAAAAGGATGACGTATCGGATGCCATCCTGGAGCAATTGAAGAACCTCGAACTTTATACGCGGCAGGATGTTCAGAGAAGAATCAACGTTGTGAGCGAGGCAGGGGTGTCAGCCCTGAGGATGGCCGTCGGGATGTCTCTCGTGACGGTCCTGTGCGCCCTCTCAATGTCCTTCTTCGTCACGAGAGGCATCACGAGGCCCTTGAGAAAACTGGTGAACAAGACGAGGGAAATCTCGGCCGGGGTATTCAAGAGCGACCTCCGCATCACGTCGCCGCCGGAGATCGCGGAGCTGACGAGGGCCTTCAACTCGATGTGCGAGAAGCTCACCGCCGTGGACAGAATGAAGTCGGACTTCATCTCGATGATCTCCCATGAGCTGAGGACGCCCCTCACGACCATAAAGGAAGGGGCAAGCCTCGTGCTCGAAGGGATAGGCGGCGAGATCACGCAGAAGCAGGAGAGGCTCCTCACCATCCTCAGCGCGGAGACGAACCGGCTCATCGGACTCGTCAATTCGATACTCGATCTGTCCAAGATGGAGGCCGGGATGATGACCTATTCGCTGGACGAGGGGAACATCGTCCCGTTGATCGATCAGGCGATGACCGAGATCACTCCCCTCGTCGAGGCGAAGAAGATCATTTTTGCAAAAGAGATCAATGGCGATATTCCCCCTATGAAGATGGACAGGGACCGCATGCTGCAGGCACTCAGGAACCTGCTGGGGAATGCCGCCAAGTTCACCCCGGAGAAGGGCCGGATAGTCGTTGCCGCGTGCTCGGTAAGAGGCGGCGTAGAGGTTGCGGTGCAGGATACGGGTCCGGGCATTCCCGCTGAGAAGCTGCCGATAATTTTTGAAAAGTTCAGCGGCTCGGACCATAAGCGGGGCACGGGGCTCGGCCTGGCGATAGTGAAACATATTATCGAGGGCCATGGAGGCAAGGTGTGGGCAGAGAGCATGCAGGGTCAGGGAAGCAGGTTCACTTTTTTCTTGCAGTCCTGATTCTTTTTTTGATAACCGGTTGTGCCCTCGCCCCCCCAAAGACAGCCGGTGTGGACGACGGCAGGGATCATCTCGTCCCCCCAAAGACAGCCGGTGGGGAGGACGGCAGGGATCATCTAATCCTCGGGCGGGAGCTATTCGCCCAGGGTGAATTTGAAAGCGCCTTCTATGAGCACCAACGGGCGATCTCAGTTGCCGGAAGAGGTCCGGTCGCCGAGGAGGCTCTTCTGTACATGGGCTTGATCTGCGCCCATCCTGCAAATCCGAAGAGGGATTATGCCAGGTCGGCCGCCTACTTCAAGGAGCTGGCAAAGGGCGATCCGACAAGCCCCTTCGTGGAACAGGCGAATGTCCTCATATCGATTCTCCAGTCCAATGAAAGGCTGTACCGGACTGTCCAGCGGCTCACCGCGACTATCGATACGATGAAGAAGGCCGATACCGACAAGGCAAAGACGGTGCAGCAAAAGGAAGAGCTGAACCGGACCATCGAGCGGCTGAATGCGATGATCGAGGCCCTGAAGAAGGTCGATATCGGGATAGAGGACAAGAAAAGGGCAAAGGCGCGATAGGAGGGATGTTGTGGGTGCGGGAAAGATACTGATAGTCGACGACGACCGAAACCTTCTCGAAGTCCTGGGCGTCCGGGTCGAATCCTCGGGGTACGAGGTGACCACGGCTACACGGGAGGACGAGGCCTTGGAGGCGGCCCGGAACGAGGCATTCGACCTGGCGCTCGTCGACCTGCAACTGGAGCGTTATAGCGGGATTACCCTCATGAACGACCTGAAGCTCCTCCTGCCCGACATGCCCGTCATTATCCTCACCGCCTTCGGCACCATCGAGAGCGCCGTGGAAGCCATGAAACAGGGGGCATACGGGTACCTCACAAAGCCCTTCAACCCTCGTGACCTTTTCTCCCACATCGAAAAGGCGCTCGAAGACAGCATGCTCACATCGGACATCAACCGCCTGAAGGGACTCCTCGATGAGGAGTACTCGTCAGCCGATATAGTGGCGAGAAGCGAGAAGATGCAGCAGGTGCTTAACGTCGTCTCCCGGATAGCGGTGAGCGATTCGACCGTCTACATCCACGGCGAAAGCGGCACCGGCAAGGAATTGATCGCCAAGGCGATCCATCTCGCGAGTGAGAGAAGGGAGAAACCCTTTGTAGCCCTGAACTGCGCGGCCCTTCCCGAGCCTTTGCTCGAAAGCAGGCTCTTTGGTCACGAGAAGGGGGCCTTCACCGGTGCCATCCAGAGCGCCAAGGGACTCTTCACGCAGGCCCATGAGGGAACGATATTCCTGGATGAGATCGGCGACATGTCCCTCACGATCCAGGCAAAGGTGCTCAGGGTGCTCCAGGAACGGCAGTTCTACCCCATAGGAAGCGAGAAATTAATGGAAGTCGATGTGCGGGTCATTGTCGCCACGAATAAGGACCTGGAGGAAGAGGCGAAAAAGGGCCTCTTCCGGAGCGACCTCTTTTACAGGATCCACGTGATCCCCATCTACCTTCCCCCCTTAAGGGAAAGAAAGGAGGACATCCCGTCCCTCGTCGACCATTTCATCAAACGGCTCAGCCAGCAGATGAAAAAGGAGATAAAGGGCTTGACCCCCGAGGCCATGAGGAAACTGATGCTCCATGACTGGCAGGGAAACGTGAGAGAACTGGAGAACGCCCTCGAGTACGCGGCTGCGATGGCGAGGTCGGATGTCATCACCGAGGAGTTTATCCTCCAGCCGAGGCGGTCGTCGAGCGAGGAGCCCTTTAAACCCCTGAAGGAGGCCAGGGATGCCTTCGAACGGGGATATTTGATCAAGCTCCTCCAGGCATGCAAGGGCAACGTGAGCGAAGCGGCCGAGCTTGCGGGAAAGTACAGGACGGACTTCTACAGCCTTCTGAAAAAGCACAGCCTCAACCCGGCGGAATTCAGATAGGAGACACGGGCGTGAGGGCACGGGTTGCACGATGACGTCGGGGAAGCTTAAGGGCTGAGGAGGTTCGGGATCGTGCGCGAAGGCGGAATAAGCTTCTTCTCCGCCGGGATGTCCTTTGCCGGGATGTCCTTTTCGGTTCGCGCTTCCGGCGGTGCCCCCAGCGTCACCTCTTTCCCGTTTTTCTTAAGAAGCCACACCGATACGGTTTGCGACTGTTGTCGCCTGATTCGGTTCACCGCTTTGATCTGGAGGAGATACTGACCATCGGGAAGCCGTTTGAGGTCGAACTTGAGCCGGACCCTTCCATCGGGGAGCTTCTCGGCCGGAACGGAAAAGGTCAGCGCACCGGCAACGACAGTGAATTCCGTTGGCTGTTTTTTTCCTCTGGGGTAAGGGTCGGAGACGAGAAAAGGCTCCGCCCGGACCGCCGACGTGACAAACAGGACGATAGCGCAAGAAACTAGCGCGAGAAATAGCATGATACCGAGCTGCCTTCTTTGCCACATCTTTCGTTGTCGCATCAAAACTCTCCTCACGTACCATCGTATTGGGGCTAGCGTCGCCCCCTTCATGAAAAGGAAGGACCGGAACCGAAAAAATGCCATCGTTGGTCAGTGTCCCTTCCTCTCCGGCCACCTGTTTTTGCGGGTCGCGCACCCCCTCAACGGAGTTGAATTACCGGGGCTCAGCGCCCCCTTCATCGGCAAAGCACGACCCGCTTGGCGCACTCCCCCGAGTCTCCCCGTTTAACTGGATTAAATTACCGAGGCTCAGCGCCGTGGTCTTCCAGGGCCTTCAAAAAAATGTCGGGGACCGCGGCGGTCTTGCGCAGCTTGTAGTCAAAGGCGGCCAGGCCGGTTTCCATCAGGGCTATCCGCTTATTCCCACTCGAAATGCGGTGAAACATGCGGAAACTCCTCGGCTGGACCTCGCCGATGTGGCTCTCGATCATGAGTTCCTGGTGAAGGAAGGCCTCTCCCAGGAAATTGACGACGAGGTCCTGCATGATTATCCCCGTCCGGCCGTCCCCGAGGTTACGCTCTTCAACGCCCAAGGAATCGAAGAGATGAACGCGCGCCTCCCAGACCATACCTACGAGGGCGTCGTGCCCGAGATGGCCCGCATAGTTTATATGGCCGATTTGTACCGTGACCGCGTACACGAACTCATAGTCCTCCTGTTCCGATAGCCTGACCCTCGGCATGGCAACCTCGCGTAACCCATATATTGGACGCCGCCTCGCGGGGCCGCAGCCTCAAACCCCCGCCATAGGCACCGTGCATGCCCAATGTAGCCGCTTTCCGGATGTATTGTCAAGACGCCTTGTCCGATCCGGCACGGCGGTCATTCGGGAGACCTCAAGACGGTCCCTGCGCCTTCTCCTCCGGTTCAATATGGAAGATCACCCGCTTGATCCGGCCTATCCGCTCCTTGAGCCTCTTTTCGAGATCATCCGATATGGCGTTGACCGCTTCCGCGCTCTCGTCAGGCCTCATCGTGCAATGGATCGTGAGAAAAAGCTCGCCGGGCGTCTCTTCCTCCACGGATATCCTCCTGCAACTGATTATCTCCCTTCTTTCCCTGACGATCGCCTCGATGACCTCCGCCAGGGCCTTATCCCGGTCGATCAGGACATCCTTCACGAAAGACCCCTTTCTCCAGTCGATATGCGTGTTGATCTCACTGATTGCCCGATTGTCCTCCTTTATCTCCTTCTCCAGCGAATCGGAAAGGGCGTGCGCCTCTGCGAGCGTCACGTCGCCTTCCACTTCCAGATCTAGGTCCACGTGAATGGTCCCCTCGCCGTGGTGGACGTCGATGTGGTGCACGTTGCGACCTTGCCGGACGCCGATGCACCGTATGCGCTCCACGATATCCTCGGTCTCCTTCGCCACCGGCTTCACCTGCAGGGTGACATCGACGTCGTCGATGCGTTTTTTGATGGTCTCCTCCACGCGCTTCCCTATCGAATAGCCCGACTCCATGCTCAGGTTTCTGTCTATATCGACGGTGAGATCAACGAAGGTCTGCTTGCCCGCTTCCCTGGTCCGGACCTTTTCGACATCGATGACCTCCGGCACTTCGGTGACGATCTCCTTGATGAGCGCGGCCTGGTCCTGCATGGTCCTGTCGAGGAGCACATCCGCAGATCTCATCATGATATGGAGGACCATGCGGACCACTATGACGAGGATCAGGCAGGTGGTAACGATATCCACCAGGGAGTACGCCCGGCCGATGCGCAGCTTTGACGCGAGGTAGGTCACGAGGATACCCGACAGGGCTATGGCCGATGTCACCAAATCGGCCCTGAAGTGCGTGGCGTCCGCCTCGATTGCCGGGCTCTTGTATTTCCGGGCGACCCGTTTCAACGCCCTGGACCGATGCAGGTCGCAGAGGACCGATGCGACGAGGACCGAGACGGCCCAGATATTCGGCTCTATCACGACGGTCTTGACGAACAGTCTCTCGACGACCTCCCTCACGATGAGGAATATGGCGAAGAAAAGAAGGAGAGATTCGGTAAAGGCCGCGAGGTTTTCCGCCTTGCCGTGGCCGTAGGGATGGTCGGCGTCTGCCGGCCTTTCCGCATAGCGGATGGAGAAAAAGGTGATGATCGTGACAAGTGCGTCGAGCGACGAGTGGAGCACCTCCGCCATGAGCGTCAGGTAGCCCGTCGCCAACCCCGCAAAGAGCTTCAGGCCGATGAGGACAAGGGCGGTCCCGACGGATACGAGCGTGACCCTTCTCTTTTCCGCCTTCTCCGGGATAGGTGCTCCCGTCATATATGCCGACTCATTCGGTCTTTTCCCAATACCGAGTCGCCTGCAATTACCGGGGCTCAGCGCCCCCTTCATCGGCAAAGCCCCACCCGCATGCGGGTACCCGGCTTTCCCCCTCCACGGAGTTGTTAGCCACATCCCTGTTGTCGCATTAAAGCTCTCCTCAACATACAATTACCGGGGCTCAGCGCCCCCTTCATCGGCAAAGCCCCACCCGCATGCGGGTGCCCGGCTTTCCCCCTCCACGGAGTTGCCGGAGGCGTGGGTGGTGCCTTTGAATGCAACTCGGCATAAAAGGTCCGCACGTATTGCTGGGACCGCTATTATATAACATTATAACTATCTTTGACGTTCCCGTCCCGGAAACATCGCATCCGTCCCGCAAGGTACCGGATAGGCCCCCTTCCCGGAGAGGGCAGGCAGTCTCTTTCAACGAGGGCCCCGCTCCGCCTGAATACGAATACCGGTTTGCATACAGGAATGGCGCCCGGAAGGGACGTGTCCAGCCGGGTACGGCCCATGCCCGTCGGCCAAACACGGGCTTTTTCTCGATACCGCGGCGATGCGCCGGGTGCCGGAACCGGAATATTCTTCATAAGTTTTGATGATAGGCCCATAAGTAGAAATATCTTGACACACCCCTGTGGGAGGGGCAAAAATGCCTACGGGTTGTGGCTGAATACGCAAAATCTCTTTTCCACGAACGAAGGACGTTTTCTTGCCGAATGGCGGCTCATAGGCCTCGTGAGGGTCGGATAGGAAAGGCGGTCGCGGGATGACTGTTCTGTTTACGCAATCATGGGACGTCATGCATGGGAAGGAGGACGGCTACAGCGAGTTCGTCAAGGCCACGCTGATGCCCGCAATGGCGGCCATGGGGCTCGAGCCGGTCGGGGGATACTATGTCGAGGCGGGTTTCGGCCCCAGGATCGTCGGCGTCCACCGCGCGCATAACACCGAGGCACTCCTCCGGTCTATCAGCAGCAAACACTTCAAACAGCTCACGCTTCAGATCAAGTCACTCGTCAGCAGTTACCGGACCGCCGTTCTCGAACCGGTGGGAAGGACTAAGCGGGTGGAGTACGTGATACAGCGGGGCGTGTGGAAATTCATTCAGCATTTCGATCTGCGAGTGGGAAGAGAAAGGGACTATGCCGATTTCGTCATTAATGAGTACATCCCTTCCGTGGAAGGACTGGGCTTTGTGGAGGTTACGGGGGGATGGAGTGTCGTGCTCGGAGGGGTGAGCGCGATCATGGGAGAACTGACGTTCAAGGATGCCGATGACGTGGGGCGGATGCTGCACAGTCGGGAGTTTAGACGGGTGAACCTCACGCTTCAGGACGAGTTCCTGGTGAACTACCAAAACAGGATCTTACGCTGCACCGAGCGGTTCGATGAACCTAAATGGTTCAGACTATAGAAGATCAAATATAACGATGGGGGGAAATCTATGGCCAACAAATTCATGGATCCACACGATGTTCCGATGATCCCCGGCACCGAAGGCTGGGAGAAACTTTATCCGTACCAGTATTTCTTCTCCAGGGAGGACCCGGAGAGGGCCAAGTTTGAAAGCGATCAGATCTGGTTCTACGACGGCCTCCACTATCCTGATCCTCACTATCCGTTCGATCTCATCTGGGACGAGGCCTGGTCCATGGCGCTCTCACAGTACAACACGCGCCATTGGATTGTTCCCCCTGCCCTCGGCATCGATCACCGGATCGTGAATGGTTACGTTTACATCAGCCCCGTCCCTGTTGCCAACCCCGACGACATTCCGAAAAGGGTGCCCCACTTCGCGGAGCGTGCGGGATACTACTATCAGAACTGGGACAGGCTCTACGAAAACTGGAAGAAGAAGATGACCGGCGTCCTCGAGCAGCTTGAAGCGATGACCTTCACGGACCTGCCGGAAATGGAGGATATAAGCGTCATCAAAGAGGGCGTCGGAAAGGGGAGCGGCTTTGAGCTGCTGAAGCGGTACGACGACCTCATCAATATCGGCCTTTTGTGCTGGCAGTATCATTTCGAGTTCCTGAACCTCGCCTACGTCGCCCAGGTGACCTTTTTCAGCACGGCCAACGACATTTTCCCCGGTGTTCCCATATCGACCCTGGTGAAGATGTCGGCAGGCATCGAGGCGATCCTCTTCAGGCCGGATGCCGAGTTGATCAGACTGGCGAAGCTCGCCCTCGAAGAGGGCCTCGCGGATATCTTCCTGAAGCCCCTGAAGGCAGACGAGCTGATGAAAGAGCTGGACAAGGTCCCCAAGGGAAAAGAATGGCTCAAGGAACTGGAAAAGGCGAGATATCCCTGGTTCTACATCTCGACGGGCACAGGCTGGTACCATACGCACAAAAGCTGGAACGACGACCTCAACATTCCCTTCGAAGCGATCCGGACGAACATCAAGACCCTCCAATCCGGCAAAGAGATCGGAAGACCGACCGGGCAGGTCCTGAAAGAGCGGGACAGGATCGCCGGTGAATACAGGAAGCTCATAAAGACCGACACGGACAGGGAGGCCTTCGATCAGTGTCTGGCCATCGCCCGCCTCGTGCTCCCCTATGCGGAAGACCACACCTTCTACGTCGAGCACTGGTTCCATAGCGTATTCTGGGGCAAGGTGCGGCAGGTGGGCAAGATCCTCGAACATGCCGGTTTCGTCGAAAATGGCGACGAGGATATATGGTACCTGAGACGCGACGAGATCAAGCAGGCCTTGTGGGATTACGTGACGTCATGGGCGACCGGCGTAAAGGCAAGGGGGCCCTCGTACTGGCCGAAAGAGATCGAATGGAGAAAGGGGGTTTACAAGAAATTCAAGGAATGGACGCCGCCTCCCGCGCTAGGCACGCCGCCTGAGATTGTCACCGAACCTTTCACGATCGTCCAGTGGGGTGTGACGACCGAGGTGCTAAAGACCTGGCTGGCCGGTTCATCGGACGATAAGTCGACGAATGAAATCCAGGGTTCTCCTGGTTCTTCCGGTGTCGCCGAAGGCAGGGCGAGGGTGCTGAAGAATGTGGAGGAGCTTGCGGACCTCAAGGAAGGCGAGATACTCGTGGCGACGACGACATCGCCGAGCTGGGCGCCCGCTTTTGTGAAGATCGCGGGCTGTGTCACCGACGTGGGCGGACCTATGTGCCACGCGGCGATTGTGTGCAGGGAATACGGCCTACCGACGGTTGTGGGAACGGGCAAGGCCAGCCACGTCATCAAGACGGGCGACCTTATACGGCTTGATGGGGATACCGGGCTCGTGACGATATTGGAGCGGGCAAAATGATATAATATACCCTTGATGTGCGGGGGGCCTGCCGTCAGGCAGGTCCCCATATCCACAAGCAAGAGGGGGAGACAACGCCATGACAGACAAAACGAAACGGTTGACAATCTGGTATGAGGAAATGGAGGGAAACGATTTTCCCCTCGTAGGCAAGAAGAACGCCAATCTGGGAGAGATGATAAAAGCCGGAATACCGGTCGCCCCGGGATTTGCCGTCACCATCCATGCGAACGACAGATTCATCAGTGATACGGGCATCA
Organism: Syntrophorhabdales bacterium; assembly: GCA_050011095.1. GTDB lineage: Bacteria > Desulfobacterota > Syntrophorhabdia > Syntrophorhabdales > WCHB1-27 > JBEKJU01. The sequence goes on along the minus strand of JBEKJU010000024.1, from coordinate 6,955 downwards.
AGGCGGAACTGGAGAAGCGGCTGCCCGACCTCGGAGAGGTGCCATACGAGACGGCAAAAGACGCAAGTGACTTTGCCATGAGGTTGATCGAGAGTACAGACCTGCCGGGAGACCTGGAGAATGCGCTCCTTTCCGATTACAGGAAACTCCTCGCCAGGTTCCCCATGACCAGGTGTCCCGTCGCCGTGAGGAGCAGCGGCTCTGTATCGATGCCCGGCCAGATGGAGACGTATCTCAATATCTGCGGGGAGAGGGACTTCATCGACTATGTGAGGAAGTGCTGGTCGAGCGCCTATAACACCGAGGCCATCATGTACCGCATGAACAAAGGCATGCCCTTCCTGTTCAACATAGGCGTCGGGGTTCCGAAGATGGTCAATTCGAAGGTGTCGGGGATCATCTTCACCATCAATCCGGTGAACGGCGACCCGTCGAAGATTTCCATCGACGCAAGTTATGGTCTCGGCGAGGCGGTGGTGAGCGGCATCGTCACTCCCGACACGTATCTCATCGACAAGATCACCATGGAGCCCATCAAGACGACGGTAGGGAGCAAGGAGATCCAGTGCGTCTACAGGGAAAATGGGAGTGATATCGTGCAAGCGCAGGTACCGGAGGAAAAAAGGTGCGTATCGTGCCTGTCGCGACAGGAAATGCTTGAGCTCGCCCGCATCGGGAAGGGGATCGAAGACTACTACGGGAAGGCCTATGACATAGAATTCGGCATAGACGCCGATATGTCCTTTCCTGAAAGCATCATCATTCTGCAGGTGAGGCCGGAATCGGTCTGGAGCAAGAAAGAGGTGACCGCAAGAACTGAAAAGAAGCAGGATGCCATGGGGCACATACTCGACCGGCTGATCATGGGGGTGAGAGCCAAGTAATAAGAAAAAGTGAAAAAGGGAAAGGGGAAAGTGAAAAAGGGAAAGGGGAAAGAAAGACGACGTAATCGTCGTGTGTTCAACCGACCTGTCCACCGACAGGTCGGTTGAACTCCGCGCAGGCAAGCACCATCGACGGGATGCTACGCATCCCTTCCGACGTAATCCAGGAATAACGGACCATATCTCTTTTCGATCAGACGGTAGTGTGGCGGGCGCGACGTCTACGCCGCCTCCTTCTTCGTACTATGGTGGGGGCTTCTTCGTTGCCCGGCGGTTCCTGACCGGTTACGGAAGGGGCTTCCAAAAGGAAGGCGTCCCACCATTCCAGAGGGGCTCGATGCTCCCTTCTCGTCTCCGCCCCAAGACGGAGATACGCCAGGGCTTCTTTGAATTCAGGCCTGGAGACAACGGACGCGGGCCGTCGCGGGGGCATTCTGCGCAGGGAGGCCTGGAGGGCGAGGATGGTGCGCAGCCGGTCGCCGACCCGTCCCGGAATGGAGACGGTCTTGCAGAATTCCTTGACGAACATGATGCATGCGGCATCGAGCGCCTGCTGGAGCGGAATGCCGTCACGGTGTCGTGCGAGCGCCTCCTCCTCTATACTGGGGCCGAAAAGTGCTGCCAGGAAGAGCGCAGGTGATGCCGATGTGTCGCTTTGATGCAGCCGATCGAGGCGTTCGAGGTTTGCGTCCAGCAATGCCAGGCGATGGCCGTTTCCATGGACCCAATGACCGAGGCCGGGGAAAAGGGCGGCAAGGAGCCCGCTCTTCTCCAGAAGGCTGAAAACCGGCCGGGCATATCCAAGGAGGAAGAGTTTCTGTATCTCCTCATACAGCCTTGCCGGTGAGACGCGGGAGATGGTCGGGGAAAGCTCGCAGAGGTTTTCCCAGGCAGCGGGTTCTATAGCAAAATCACAGGATGCGGCAAACCGGACAGCGCGGAGCATTCTCACGGGGTCTTCCGTAAACCGGACGCGAGGGTCGCCGATGGGACGAATGAGACGCTGCTTCAGGTCGTTCAGTCCGTTGCTGTAATCAATAACTGAAGAATGTGCAATATTGTAGGCGAGGGCGTTGATGGTGAAGTCACGGCGAAGGGCGTCCTCCTCCGGCGTTCCGAAGACGTTATCCACGAGAACCATTCCGTCCTCGTCCTTAACATGGCGGGGACGTTTATTGTGGCCTGTCTCCCCCGTGTCCCCGTTGTCGGAAGGGACAGCGGCCCCTCGGAACGTCGATACCTCCACGATTTCATCCTGAAAATGGAGATGGGCCAGCCTGAAACGGCGACCTATGAGACGGCAGTTGCGAAACAGCCGCTTGATCTGGCCGGGCGTGGAGTTCGTGGCTATGTCGAAGTCCTTGGGAATCCGCCCCAGGAGCAGGTCGCGGACACATCCACCTACCAGGTAGGCGATGAAGCCGTGTGCCTGGAGCCGGTAGAGCGTAAGCAGGGCATTAGGGCTTATCTGCTTTCGTGATATGCGGTGTTCCTTCCGGGGAATGATTTGTGGTTCCACGTTCTTCACCATAGCATACCTAGTCGGGAAAGCAAAATCCAGTAGGATCATCAAATTTGGTCGGGAGAGTGAATCAGCCGCCCCGGTCCGGAATCAACAAGAAAATGATATTATGAATATCTCCTCGCCAGTTCCAATCCCCTGTAACCTCCGGAGAAGCCGAATTTTTTCATTGGCCGGGCATAATCACTATCCGGCGCAGGTTTTCCATTGATCGTCTCTACCGTGATGATCTTCTCGGGGTTGAATTCCCGCGCCAGGAGCACCTTGAAAAAGGAGAGATAGTCGAATATCCGCGGGTCATCGGACGGAACATGAAAATTGAGGGCACTTCCGTTCCGGCGTGAGACGACCACGCGTCTTTTACCGTGATAGACCAGGTGGGTCGAAGGGATGCGGCTGGGGAAGAGACCCTTCAGGGAATCCAGCCTGATGCCGCACAGTGAGGCCGGGTCAGCGGCGTTTATCCAGTAGATCCGATCATCGGGAAGTGGTTCTTTCAGGAACCGGTACGCCTCATGGGAGATGAACTGAATGCCGGGAATGTCCTCGAAAAAGTGGCCCGAGAGGATTTCTCCGGAAAGCTCCATGAGCCTGAGCGCCTTAAAGATCGCGGCCCACTGGAAGAGCGGCAGCTCGAAGGCGACAAGCTCGCGGAAGAGGATGCCGTAGCGTCTGAAGAGCTGGCGGACACGGTCTTTGACCAACTCGGCCTCGTCGATGGAATCCCTTTCCACGCCTTGCCTGTCGAGAACATACCAGTTGCCCGGAAAAGGCTGTGCAGCGCCCCACCGGTTGTGCCCCGGTCGAATAGGCCTGCGTCGCCCGCTTTTCAAATCGGCTGCGGCGAAGTCCGTCAGGATCACCTGGCGCAGGGCCGCGAAGGTGTCGTTGGCCACAAGCCCCCGCCACGCAAGGTCCCAGAGCTTCCTGGTCACGGCACGGCTGTCCGATTTTGAAAACCGGACAATATCCGGCAAGGTGTACCGTCCCATCCGCCCTGGAAAGAGGCCTGAAAGCTCGTCCGGCAGGGCGTCGTCTTCCGCCTTTTCCGCATCATGACTGCCGCCCTGCGCAAGGAAAAGCTCCAGGTCATCGGCGAAGGCGAAACTGAGCCGCTTGCTCCCGCATCCGAACCACATCATGCCGCTTCCCTGCATCAAATTGTCCAGCCAGGAGCCGTAGTAGGGCGAGATGCGGGCAGGCAGGATGTGCTTCTCCCAGGCATCGGCCGCACCCGGGTAGCCGAAGAGCTGATCCAGGCTGTCCTGCAGATCTGAAGCGGTCTCGCCCGGTTTTACGAGCCCCTGCCAGGCGGCGAGAAACAGGGGGAGATGGTCCAGCCCCAGGGCCCTGAAGGAGGGCTGCCGCGCCCTCCTCGCCATCCGGAGGAGGATCTCCAGGTTTTCCCGGTCGCAGACCTCCAGCCCTTCCGCCGATTCCGTGAGGAGATCGCAGATGAGCGCCCCGGTCTCCACAAGGCCGGCCACAAGCTCATCGACCGCGGCATCGTCGAGACCGAGCACCCCTTTCAGGGAGGACTTCGGGACCGGCCCGTAGAAGGAGAGCCACTGGAGAAAGAGATCGGAAAGCGCTCGGTCGTCCTGGTCTCCCCCCTGGGGCACGCCCTTACCCCCGCTAATGATTCTTGCGGATAGAGGCGCTCTATCAGTCAGGGGTTCCCCCGTCACTACATCCCGGCTGTCCCGCTTATCGGGCGGGATTGAGAAGGCCCGGCTTATCCGGTCCAGAGACTCGCGCGCGCAGATTACCCGCACGGATGCGCCGGGCAGCCGGATGGAGAGGAGCTTATACCTTACCGGGGTAGCCGCTTCCGCCGCCGGCAGCGCATGATCGCGCTCCGCGGCGGACAAAAGCGCCTCCCACTCAGGGGTGGGGATGAGGGAGCGCTCCTTTGCCCAGTCCAGAAGATCGTCCGCCGACCGGGGGGCATATCCGGGCGCCGTCCGCTGCAGCCTGGCCTCCAGGTCTTGCACCAGGTTCCGGGGGATGCGGGGCCTTAAAGAAGGGGAAAAGAGAACCTCCCTCAGAAGCTCCGCGCTCATTCGGGAGGTCTTCCCCGAGAGGGGCAAGTCGTCTTCGTACATGTACGTGTTGGTCTGCTTCCAGACGAGGCCGTCCGCAAAGGGGGATGCCGCTTGCGTCGTCGCCTCGGTCAGCCTTATTTGCCCTGTCCGGACCTCGTCCAAAAGCTGCCGCAGGCAACCCAGGTCGAACTCGTCCCGCAGGCAGGTGCGCCACGTCTCGAGAAGGATGGGAAAATCGGGATATTGAAGCACGGCATCCATCAGTTTTTTGGAGCGCAGCCGGTTCAGCCAGAGGGGCAGGCGCTTCTTGAAGTTCGCCCTCGGGAGCAGAAGCGCGCGGCCCGCGTTTTCCCGGAATTTGGCCCCGAAGAACGCGCTTTTCTCCAGGGTCACGCGCAGCAGCCGCTCCAGGTTCTCCGGCGTCACCAGGGAGAAGATCGCTTCTGCGGAGAACTCATGGGGGAGCATGAGCAGGAGGCAATCGTTGTTTTCGATGATTTCGAGGTGGTAATGGTATTTTTCCTCCCAGGCCGCCCGAAGGGCCAGACCGAAGGGCCGGTTGACCTTGCCGCCCCAGAGGGTGTGGAGTATCACCTGCTTCATGTCCGAGGTGTTCAGGGGGTCTTGAAAATGCTCGATCAGCAGATGGTGGCGGTGGGGAAGGTCGGTCCCGGTCGCCTCCCGCTGCCGCCGGAGATAACCGATCAGCCCATTGGCAGCCCCATTGTCCAGAAAATAGTCGCGGAGGAGTTCATCACGCAGGGACGGGTCGTCCAGGCGGCTGTTCGAGCGCTCCAGAAACAGGAGGATCTTCTCCGAGAAATGGAAATCCCGGCTCATGTCTTCCGCCCTCCAGAAGGGAATGATGCCGGATTTGGCCTCTGTCGGGACCGCCTCCACGTCATTGGACGTGATTTTTTGGATGCGCCAGACATGCGCCCCGAGGCTGAAGGTCTCTCCGATGGACCGCTCCCAGACGAACTCCTCGTCAAGCTCTCCGATCTTGGCGCGGGATTCCTCGATTCGCAGGTCGTAGTATCCCCGGTCCGGGATGGTCCCGCCGGACAGGTAGATCAGCCGCTGCACGCCTTCCTTGCCACGGACCGTGTTGTCGACCCTGTCGAGGGAGATGCGGGCTTTCAGCTCCCTGACCCATGTCTCCGCGTACCTTCCCGCGAGCATGGAGAGGACGAGGTCGAAGGCCTTGCGCGAAAGATGGCGGTAGGGGTAGCCTTTCCTGATGAAGGCGAATAGCTCGTCCACGTCCCACCTTTCGAGGCCCACCATGGAGACGATCACCTGGGCGAGGACGTCCAGGGGCGCCTCGATGGGGCTGACCGATTCGATGTCCTGGTCCGCCACGCCCTTCGCGATCACGGCGGCGCTCAGGAAATCATGGCCGTGGGTGGGGTAGAGCAGGCCCCGGCTCATGCCCCCCACGCGGTGGCCCGAGCGCCCGATGCGCTGGATCGCCGAGGAAATGGAGGGAGGGGTCTGGATGAGGATCACCCGGTCGAGGTCGCCGATATCGATCCCCAGCTCCAGCGAGCTTGTGGCGACGATGGCCCTCAGCTCTCCGTTTTTCAGCCGCTGCTCGACGGCCAGGCGGATCTCGCGGGAGAGCGAGCCGTGGTGAGCATAGGCCAGTTCCTGAGGCTCACCCTCGTTGATGAGGCGCGTCACCTTCTCCGCCGTCCTGCGGCTGTTGACAAAGAGCAGGGTCGAGCGGTGGGCCTTGATGAGCTTCTTGAAGGCCTCGACGAGCACCGGCCACCAGGAGGCATCCACAAGCCGCTCGCGGGCATCCTGGGGAAAGCGGACATCGATTACATAGCGCTTTTTGTCCTCGGACCGGACGATCTCGACCCGACGCTTCTCATAGAGGTCTGAGCGGGCACCTCCCCTCTGCGCGTATCCGCCCACGAACCCGGCCACCGTCTCCAGGGGCCTTACCGTGGCGGACAGGGCGATGCGCTGAAACTCGCCCGTGAGGCGGACCAGGCGTTCCACGGCCGTGATGAGGTGCGTCCCCCTTTTCGTGCCGACCACGGCATGGATCTCATCCAGGATGATTGTGGCGACCCCCGTAAACATCGCCCGGCCGCTCCGGGAGCTAAGGATGATATTCAGGCTCTCTGGCGTGGTGATGAGGATTTCCGGGGATCTCTTCAGCATCTGCCGCCGTTCCCCGGCCGGGGTATCGCCGCTCCGCGTGAGGACGAGGATGCGCGGGAACGATTCGCCTGCCTCCAGGAAATAGGCGGCAAGGGCCGCAAGCGGGGTGGTGAGATTCCGCCGGATGTCGTTATTGAGCGCCTTCAGGGGTGAGACGTAGAGGACGCGCGTCTGCCCCGGCCCCCATGCGCCGGTCGCGAGCTGGTTTATCGCCCAGAGGAAGGCCGTAAGCGTCTTGCCGCTCCCCGTGGGGGCCGTCACCAGGGCGTGAGCGCCCCCCGCGATCACGGGCCAGGCCTTGGCCTGGATATCGGTAGGCTCGCCCAGCC
>JBEKJU010000023.1:0-42541 GCA_050011095.1 Syntrophorhabdales bacterium | reverse complement strand
TCCGTCCTGTCGCCGAGTTCCTTCATCTCCCCGAGGATGGCGACCCTCTTGCCCCTGCACGGGAGCGAGGTCAGTGTCGTTATGGCCCATTCCATGGAGGCGGGGTTCGCGTTGTACGCGTCATCGACGACCATGTATCCCCTGGCCGATCTCACCGGCCTGAACCTGCCCGAATATGGCTCGAATGCCGCAATCCCATCCGCGAGCGCCCGCCCTTTCACACCCATTGAAAAGGCCAGCGCCGTGGCGGCGAGCACGTTATAGAGGTTGTGGCGGCCGAGGAGGCGCGTATGGGTCATGACCTTTTCGCCCATCAGGGTGAGCCCGATCTCAAACCCCTCGAGCCCCTTGTCGGCCGACACCCGGAGCGCGAAGTCCGCGCCTTTCCCCATGCCGAAGGTGTAACGGGCGCAATCGGCCCTGTGGTACGGCGCGAGGGAGGGATCGTCGGCATTGACAAAGATGGTGCCGCCGGGCAGGGTCGATTCGAAGAGGTCAAGCTTCTCTTCGCGGACCCCTTCCAGGTCCGAGAGGCCTTCGAGGTGAGACGGGGCGATGTTCGTGATGAGGGAGATGTGGGGCTCCACCATGCGGGCGAGCGTTCGTATCTCCCCCCTGTGGTTCGTGCCCAGCTCGAAGATGCAATACTCCGGGTCTTTCTCGATGGCCAGCATGGCTTTTGCCACGCCTATCTGATTATTGTAGTTTTTCTCATTAAAGACGACCGGCAAGAGGCCGTCCATGAGGTGGACGAGCAGTTCCTTTGTCGTGGTCTTGCCGTTGCTCCCCGTTATGGCGACGAAGGTCCCCGGAATCTCCCGCCTCTTGTGGGACGCGAGGTCGAGGAGCGCCCGGTTCGTGTCGTCGACGAGGACGACCGTCCCCCTCACGGCCGCGTATATCTCCTCCCGGCCGCGGTCGCAGAGGCTGCCTCCCGCCGAGCGGCCATAGGCCGCGTCGATGAAGAGATGGCCGTCAAAGTTCGGCCCCGAGAGGGGTATGAATAACTCCCCCGGCCCGATGGTCCTCGAATCGGTCGAGATCGCCGGGAATGCGGCCCTCTCGACCCTGTAGGCGCTTCCCTTCACAGCCTGGAGGATTGTCTCAAGACGCCACACGGAGATACTCCTCGATCACCTCCCTGTCGCTGAAGGGATAGGTGACCTTCCCGATAATCTGATAATCCTCGTGGCCCTTTCCCGCGACGAGCACCACATCCTTCTCTTTTGCCATGGCGATCGCCTCGGCGATGGCCGCTTTCCTGTCCTCTATGGTCGTGAAGCCGTTTCCCGTGATACCCGCCTTGATCTCCTCGATAATCGACAGGGGCTCCTCCGTGCGCGGATTGTCCGACGTGATGATCGCAACATCCGAAAGTGTCGAGGCGATCCGGCCCATGACGGGTCTTTTCGTCCTGTCCCTGTCGCCGCCGCAACCGAACACGACGATCAACCTGCCCGCGCGGACGCGGTTGAGGGTCTCCATTGTCTTCTGCAGGGCGTCGGGCGTGTGGGCATAGTCGACAAAAACGTGAAAACCCCTGTCCGTTGCGACCCTTTCCAGCCTTCCCGGCACCCCCGCGAGCGACGCGATACCCGAGGCGACCGCCTCCGGCGCCGCATGCGCGGCATGGCCGAAAAGCGCGGCCGCGAGGATATTCGAGACGTTGAAAAGGCCCACCATGGGGGTCGATACCTCCACCCGTGCGCCGCAGACGGAAAGGCTCACCGTAAGACCGTCGATGTCCTCGTCTATGGACGTGGCGTATGCGTCGGCCCGAGCCGACGTGCCGTATGTCAATGTCGTGACGGGAGGCGCCGGAATGAGAGAGGCCGCACTCGGATCATCGATATTGATGACCGCGTATTTCCTCTCCTTCGCGCTCTCTCTCAGGCAGCGGTGGAAGAGGAGGGCCTTGGCCCTTCTGTAGTGCTCCGCATCGCCATGATAATCGAGGTGGTCGTGGGTGAGGTTCGTGAATATGGCGCAATCGAAATCGACCCCATCGACCCGGCTCTGATCGAGGGCGTGGGAAGAGACCTCCATGACCGCGTACCGGACGCCCTCCTCCTTCATGTCCGAGAGGAGCGACTGGATCTCCACGGATCCCGGCGTCGTGTTAGGCCCTTTGCGTACGTGGTTGTTGTAGCGGTAGGAGATGGTGCCGATCACGCCCGCCGGCCTGCCCGACGCGCGCAGAATCGACTCTATGAGATAGCTCACGGTCGTTTTTCCGTTGGTGCCCGTAATGCCCGTCACATGCATCGTGCGCGAGGGAAGGCCGTAGAACCTCGCCGCAACGCGCGCAAGGAGCTGCCGCGCGTCCCTGGTGACCACGTGGCAGGGGACATCAACGGGCAGCGGCCCTTCGGAAACGATGACCGAGGCCCTGTTCGTGAGGGCATCCGCGAGATAAGACGTTCCCGAGCCCGTGGCGAAAAACATGAACCCTTCGCGGACCTCCCTGGAGTCCTTGGTGATCCCCGTGATCTCCTGTCCCCCCGGGGGATCGCCTGTGAGTGCGATCACGGGCATACCGGCCAGGAGTTCCCTGAGCTTCATTCGTTTTCAGCCTTCCCCTGAATCACGCACTCCGGCTCCCCCGTCAGCCTCTCGAAGGCCCTTGGGGACTGATTCGTGACGCGCCCGTTCCCGTGCACCTTGATCCGGGACGTATGGACGGATAGCTTCTCTATGGCGAGCCTGATTGGCAGGTTCGCGAGGTTTGGCATCATCCACTCGGCCTCCGCGGTCCTGTCGGTCACTTTCAGCCCCCCCTTGCCGCTCGTAATCTCGAATCCCTGCCTGCCCTTCGCGATCCCGATATGTCCCAACGAAAAAGGGAAGAGTTCGTCGCACATCGTCCCCACGTGCTTGTCGTACAATGCGATCAGCCTTCCCTTGTCCACCAGGTACCCCCTGCCGAGGATGATATCCTCGGCGCTCAACCGGGATGACCGGCTTAAGCCTTCCTTCTTCATGAATTCGACCACACGTTCTTGCCCTATTGTATTAAGAATATTCCTTATGCCGTCTTCGTCGCGATCCTTAAGGATTTCGATGGGTTTTTTCCAGATGACATTATTGTACGCATCCTTTTTTCCGAAAATCAAACTCTCCTTTTCAACCCATCCTTCCCTTATGGCATGACAAACAACAGGGATCGTAATAAGGAGGGAGGGCTCTATCCCGGACTGGCTGGCGTCGGCTTGATGGTTCTCCTCTGCCGGGGCCGGCACGTCGTTGACGTCCGGTCCCTTTATTGTCTCGTCTGCCTCCGCCGGTACTGATGAAGCAGCCAGGGGGGATAGAGCCCTTTGGAGTGGAGGGGCGTTGCAGTCTGTGGAATCCGGAATCTCAACCGGTAAGATCATGCCTTTTGACGGCGCCGTATGGTCCTCTGACATCCTTTTCATACTCACTTTTTCAGGCAATCGAAACGTGACGGAAACATAGAGAAGGCACATGATGATATAAACAAGGAAAGCCCTTTTCCTGGACTTCTTGTTCATTTCAAGACAACGACCTCCCCGTCATTCGGCCGTTTGAGGCCAAGTCTTTCCTGCGCGGCAAATTCCACGTAGCCCTTTTGCGTGACAGCCGCTAGCTCCATTTTCAGGGCCTCATTTATCTCAACGATCTCTTTTTCCTTTCTGAGCCTTTCCATGAACTGGCCACGGGCCTCTTCGTAGGCACTCGTCAGAAGGAAGAAGGCCAGCGCCACGACAATGCAGGAAATCGCCGTTGCGACCACGACGAGAGGCGATACCCGCGATCGCCTGTACCGTATGCGCTCCACCCTGATATATGCGCTTCTGCTCATCGCCTTCGTGATCATAGCTTCTCCGCTATCCTCAACTTTGCGCTCCTGGCCTTCCGATTCGTCATGATCTCCTCCCTGCCGGGCTTGATCGGTTTTTTCGTTATCGCGGCGAGGAGGGGGTTGTCCTTGAAAAACATCTTCACCATCCGGTCTTCTATGGAATGAAAGGTGATGACACCGATCCTTCCCGACCTTTTGACGACCTCCGTCGCATCCCGCAGGCCCTTCTCCAGATTCGCGAGCTCCCTGTTCACCTCTATCCGTATGGCCTGAAACGTCTTCGTGGCGGGGTGGATTCTCCCCCTTCCTCTTTTTGCCTTCGCGATGATGTCGGCCAGGTCCTTCGCGTTCGTTATGGGTCCCCTCTTTTTCGCCTCCGCGATTGCCCGCGCTATCCTCTCCGCGTCACCTTCGTCCCCATACTCGCGGATGATGCGCGTCAGGGCGCGGTAGCCATACCTGTTCACCACCTCCCGGGCCGTGAGCGCCTCCTCCCGGTCGATACGCATGTCAAGGCTTGTCTCGTCGGCGAAGCTGAAGCCCCTCTCGCCCGACATCTGGTACATTGATATGCCGAGGTCAAAAAGCACCGCATCGACCTCGTCGATCGACTCCTCCTGCAAGATGCGTCCGAGATCCCTGAAGTTCCCCTTTCTCAAGAGCACCCGCTCCTTAAAAGGCGAGAGACGAACACCTGCCAGGGCCAACGCCTCTTCATCGGCGTCTATCCCCACGAGCCTTAGACCGCCATACTTTTCCAGTGCGTAATATCCGTGTCCCCCGCCCCCTATCGTCGCGTCCACGAGCAGCTCGTCGTCGACGTCGATCAGGTTGTGCACCACCTCTTCAAGGAGGACGGGAATATGGGCAGATGCCATCAAAGGTCGAGTTCTGAAGCGATGTCAGCCATTTGGTCGGGATCCGACGTCACCCGATTCATGACCTCGCTCCATGCCTCTTCGGCCCATATCTCTATCTTTGTAGTCATCCCTACTATGACGACATTCTTTTTGATTGCCGCGTAATTCCTTAGATATTGCGGTATGAGGATCCGTCCGAGCCTGTCTATCGGGCAGTCGGACGCACCGGAATAAAAAAACCTCAGGAAGTTCTTCGCCTCCTTCCTGGCAATGGCCGACCGTGCTATTCTGCCCTGAAGCTCTTCCCATTCGCTTTCCGGATAGGCCACGATGCAGCCGTCGAGGTTCGTGAGGATGAGCTTCAGCTCGACCGGCGGGCCGGCCGTCTTTTTGGCCGATGCCCTTTCCGTGATGTAGTGGTCCTCGATCCGCCTCTTCTGCGGTTCGCAGCGGGATGCAAGAATATCCCGGAACTTGGCTGGAATACTGAGCCTTCCTTTATCATCGATCGCGTATTCATATCTGCCGGATAGCATCTATCCCACCGTGTACCACATGGATACCACTTCTTCCCACTAGAGCCAATATACTTGGAGCCTCTTTTTTTGTCAACTCTTTTTTTTTGGATTTCCCCCAAGGGCTCAGGAGTGCGAATCTATTGTTGTTTTTCGGTATCTTCCGCCAATTCGCGGCCACGACGGCGAACCGGTATCGGGGCGCACCCACGAGAGGGCGGGTAAGAAGGGGGTGTATGGGCGACATTGGGACGTTTTAGCCTGTGGAGGGCCGTGATGATGGTAGAGAAGGATGACCGGGTGCGGTCCGCCCGCACCCGGTCGCGAAGCGTGGTGTGGGGCCTTTGCCTTTAGCCCCCCAACCGCTGTCTTTTCTTATAGTCTTCGAGGGCGGCCTGAAGCGCCTCTTCGGCCAGGACCGAGCAATGCTGCTTCGCGGGCGGCAAGCCCCCGAGCGCCTCGGCAACGGCCTCATTCGATATGCGGAGGGCCTCATCGACCGATTTTCCCTTTATGAGCTCCGTCGTCATGCTGCTCGACGCAATTGCCGCCCCGCACCCGAAGGTCTTGAATTTTGCATCGACGATCGTGTCGTTTTCAATCTTGAGGTAGAGCCTCATCACGTCGCCGCAGGCGGGGTTTCCCACTTCGCCCACGCCGCTCGGATCCTCTATCTCACCCATGTTTCGCGGATGCATAAAGTGATCCATGACCTTATCGCTATAAGGGCCCTGTGCCATTATTGTCCTCCTCGCGCGTGTTGGTAAAGGGGTGACATCTCTCTCAGCCTTTCCACGATCCCCGGCAGGGTCGAAAGGGTGGAATCGACCTCCGCCTCCGTGTTCTCCGTGCCGAGACTGAAGGTGATGGAGCCGTGGCATATCTCGGGGGGCACGCCCACCGCCGTCAGCACGTGGGAGGCCTTGAGCCCGGTCTCGTCAGCCGCGAGCACGTTCGAGGCGCAGGCACTCCCGCTCGCCGATGAAATATTGTTCAGATTGAGCCACATAAGGAGTGATTCGCCCTCGACGAACTCTATCCAGAAGCTGACGTGGCCGGGGAGTCTCTTTACCGGATGGCCCGTAAAATGCAAATGATCGATCTCCTTTTCGATCCCCTTCCACAGCTTTTGCCCGAGGGCGGTGAGCCTCTCTATCCTTCCCGTCATCTCTTCATAGGCGAGACGGCTCGCCTCACCGAAGCCGACAATGGCCGGGACATTCTCCGTGCCTGCCCTGTAGCCCGCTTCCTGGAAGCCGCCCTGGAAGATGGGCCGCAGGGGGACGCCTTTCCGCAGATAGAGGGCGGCCGCGCCCTTGGGGCCATAGAGCTGATGGGCGGAAACGGTCATGGCGTCGACGGGCATATCCTTGACATCGATCGGGATCCGGCCGCACGTGCCCGTGCCGTCCGAGTGAAAGAGGATATCCCGTTCCTTGAGGAAAAGGCCGATTTCCCTGATCGGCTCGATCGTGCCTATCTCAAGGTTCGCGTGCATGATCGAGACGAGGATTGTCCCCGGCATCGCCTTCTTTTTCAGGTCATCCATGTCGACCATGCCGTACCGGTCGACCCCCACGTAGTCGATCTCGAAGCCGAGGTCCCTCAGGAAATCCGCCTGGCTCAAGACCGAGTAGTGCTCGATATCGGAAAAGAGTATCCTGCCGCCCCTGTTTCTGTTCGCGAGGGCAAGACCTTTTATGGCCATATTGTTTGCTTCGGTGGCCGAGGCCGTAAAGATCACCTCATCTGTCCGCGCGTTGAGGAGACACGCGACCTTGGCCCTCGCCTCGTCCATGGCCTTTCTGGGCTCCAATCCCTCTTCGACAAGGACCGAAGAGGGATTGCCGAAGAGCTCCGTGAAGTAGGGGCGCATCGCCGCAAGGACCCTGGGATCGACCGGCGTGGTCGCGGCGTGATCAAAGTAAATCCTCTTCATGCGAGGAATATAATACCACATGTTGTCCGGACGCATGGTAATGTTTTTGTGTGCAGCGGAGGGTGGCGCCGCTTCCGGTATCACCGTTTTCCTTGACGTTTTTTGCGAAAATCTTTTAAACTATGCGAGCCGCACACCGTCTGCAAATAAATGAAGGAGGCATACATGGAAAAGAGATATTTACTGGCACCGGGCCCGACTGCCATTCCGCCGGAAGTGCTCCTGAAAATGGCCGAACCCATCATCCACCACCGGAACCCCCTCTTCGAGGAGGTCGTGGCGGAGGTGAGGGAGAATCTGAAGCATGTGTTCGGCACGAAGAACGAGGTGCTCATCTTTGCATCGTCGGGCACGGGGGCAATGGAAAGTTCCGTGACGAACGTCCTTTCGCCGGGCGACAAGGCCATCTGCGTAAGGAGCGGGAAATTCGGAGAGCGGTGGGCCAACATATGCAAGGCATACGGCGTCGAGGCGATCAATATAGACCTGCCGTGGGGTGATGCCCTCGACCCCGCCGTCATCGAGCAGACGATCAAGGCGAATCCCGATGTCAGGGCCGTTTACATGCAGGCGACGGAGACCTCGACAGGTGTCAGGTTCCCGGTCAAAGAGGTTGCGACGATCGTGAAGAATCGTGCGAATACGCTCATGGTCGTCGACGGCATCACCGGCGTAGGCGTTTTCGAGCTGCCCGCCGACGCATGGAATATTGACGTCCTCGTGGGCGGCTCCCAGAAGGCGCTGATGCTGCCCCCCGGACTCGCCTTTTGTAGTGTCAGCGACAAGGCCTGGGAGTTTAACAAGACATCGAAGCTGCCCAGGTTCTACTTCAACTGGGCAAAGGAACGGTCCAACCTGGAGAAGAACCAGACGAACTTCACCCCCGCCATCTCGCTCATCATAGGGCTAAGGGAGTCGCTGCGCATGATAAAGACGGAGGGCCTGGAG
This sequence comes from Syntrophorhabdales bacterium, assembly GCA_050011095.1. GTDB lineage: Bacteria > Desulfobacterota > Syntrophorhabdia > Syntrophorhabdales > WCHB1-27 > JBEKJU01. Next base: position 34,456 of record JBEKJU010000023.1, on the reverse strand, counting down.
AACGTCTTCAAGCGGATCGATCTCCTCGCCAGGGCAACGAGGGAAGGGGCGCAGGCCCTCGGCCTCAAGATATTCGCCAAGTCGCCGAGTCCCGCCGTGACCGCCATTGTTGCGCCGGAGGGCGTCGACGGGCAGGCCATCTACAAGACCCTGTGGAAAAAGTACGGCGTCACCGGGGCAGGCGGACAGGATCAGCTGAAGGGCAAGATCTTCCGGATCGCAACCCTGGGCTACGCCGACAAGTACGATGTCATCACCGCCATCGCGGCCCTTGAGTTCACCCTGAGAGACCTCGGGTACGCGTTCGAGATGGGGAAGGGTGTGGCCGCCGCGACGAACGCCTTAAAAGACCAGTAGAAGGAGGCCGCATGAAGATCCTGATCGCAGATTCCATGTCTGATAAGGCGGTAGACATCCTACGGTCGAATCACCTGGACGTGGACGTGAAGACAGACCTGAAGAAGGAAGAACTGCAGGCCATCATAGGGCAGTACGATGCGCTCGTGGTGAGGAGCGCCACCAAGGTCACGAGGGATGTCATTGAGAAGGCCGATAAGCTGAAGGTTATCGGAAGGGCGGGCATCGGCGTGGATAACGTCGATGTCGAGGCAGCGACCGAGAAGGGCATTGTGGTGATGAACACGCCCCAGGGCAACGCCCTCGCGGCCGCGGAACACGCCATTGCCCTCATGTTCGCCCTCGCGCGAAAGATATCCCTCGCCGACCGCACGATGAAAGAGGGGAAGTGGGAAAAGAAGTCCCTCATGGGCGTCGAAGTGTACGAGAAGACCCTGGGCGTCATAGGCATCGGAAACATCGGGATGATCGTGGCGGAGAAGGGGATCGCCCTCGGCATGAAGGTGATTGCCTACGACCTCTACGCCCACCTGGAGGTTGCGGCCCAGAAGGGGATCGGGCTCGTCGACCTGGACACGCTCCTCGCCAGGAGTGATTTCATCAGCATTCACGTGCCCCTCCTCAAGGATACGAAAGACCTCATCACGAATGCCAACATCGGTAAAACAAGGAAGGGCGTCTTCATCATCAACACGGCAAGGGGCGGCATTGTAAACGAGAAAGACCTGTACGAGGCGATCCAAAGCGGCCAGGTCGCGGGGGCGGCCCTCGATGTCTTCGAATCGGAGCCACCGCCGAAGGACCATCCCCTTGTCCTCTCGGACAAGGTGGTCGCCACACCCCACCTCGGCGCATCGACTAAAGAGGCGCAGAGCAAGGTGGCCATCGACATCGCGAACCAGATTACGGACTATGCCTTGAACGGCGTGATAAAGAACAGCGTCAACGCGCCGCCGGTCTCCATGGATATCCAGGCGCAGCTCTCCCCCTATCTCGCCCTTTCGGAGAGGCTCGCGCGATTCGTCTCCCTGGTCACCGAGCCACCTCTGACGCACATAGAAATAGAGTATAGCGGGGCCATCGCCGAGGTGGAGACGAAGATACTGACGCAGGGTATCGTCAAGGCCATTCTCTCGCCCCACCTTATGGGGGTCAACTATGTCAACGCCCTCATGCTCGCGCAATCAAGGGGCATCAAGGTCAAGGAGATCAAGAAAAAGGAGCACGAGGACTTTACCACCCTGCTCGGAATAAGGGTGAGCGGGAAGAAAAGCGAGAACGCGGCTTATGGAACCCTCCTCGGCAAGAAGGAGCCGAGGCTCATCAGGGTGAACAGGATCGCCGTTGACGCGGACCTGACCGGAGACATGCTGTTCATCCTCACCTATGACAGACCCGGCATCATAGGCGGGCTCGGGTCGGTGTTCGCGAGCAAGGGGATCAACATCGGAGGCATGCATTTCGGCAGGGAAGAGATCGGCGGTGTTTCCCTGTGCCTCCTCGACGTGGACGGGGGCATGGACGACGCCGTGCTTAAGGACCTCTCCGCGCTGCCGAACGTCATCAGCGTGAAAAGGGTAACCCTGTCATAAAACCCATAGCCGATCTTCTCATAAGGGACGGCCTTCTGGTCGACCCACTCAGGGAACGGGCAGAAAAGACGGATCTTTCCATCAAAGATGGGAAGATCTTCTCTTTTTCCCGGACCGGGGCGAGGGAAGTCGTTGAGGCAGGAGGCTGCTATGTCTCATGCGGTTTCATCGAGAGTCACCTGCACGTGGAGGGCCTCCACCTCCTGCCCGGTCACTACTTCCGGGCCTTTCTCGCCCATGGCACGACCGCCATCGTGACGGACCTCCACGAGATCGCCAATGCGGGCGGCGTGGCAGGGCTTCAATGGTACCTTTCGCTCGCCGGGGGGGTGCCGATCGACCTCTTTCTGATGGCCCCCTCCTGCGTGCCGTCGAGCCCCTTCGAGCGCGGGGCATCAAATATCGGCATAAGGGACCTGAGGCGGATCAAGGGTATGCAGGGCGTGATCGGCCTTGGAGAGGTGATGGACCTCACTGCCGTGATGGAGCGGCGAGGCGCGGTCATGAGGAAGATCGCCCTCTTCGAGGGGAGGCCCGTCGACGGTCACGCGCCGGGGCTCAGGGGGGACGACCTCGACCTCTACATGTCGGCGGGCATATATTCGGACCATGAGACAACAAACGTCGATGAGGGCGAGGAGAAACTTGGCCGGGGGATGCATCTTTTCCTGCGGGAGGGTTCAGCGTCCCGCGATCTCGACAACCTCCTTGGTTTGGTCCGGCCTGAGAACCTGGCGAGCCTCTCCCTCTGTACGGACGATCTCTCCAGCCGGGACCTCTATGAATCGGGCCACCTCGACCGGCTCGTGAGCCGGCTCGTGCGGTCGGGTATCCCCCTTTTCCGGGCGATCAGGCTCGTGACGATAAACCCGGCCGTCTACTTCGGGCTCTGCGATAGGATGGGCCCTGCCCTCGGAAGGAGGGCGGACCTCGTAGTCTTTGACAACCCGGAAGAAATGCGGGTCAGGGCAACCGTGAAGGACGGAAAGGTCGTATTCAGGGAAGGGGAAGGCGTTGGGACAGACCATGATGAGAGGGCCGCCGGTCGGGCGATTGCCCGGCTCAACGTGGCGCCCTTCACGAAGGACGATCTCCGAAGAAGGGCAAAGGGGGAGAGGGTCCACGCGATAGGCGTCAGGGAGGGCACGATCATCACGGACGACGTGATCTGTGACGCGCGGACCGAGAATGGGTATCTCGTTCCCGACCATGGAAGGGACCTCGTCTTCGCCTACCTCTTCGACCGGTACAGCGCAAAAGAGACGTACGGGTTCGGTCTTGTCCAGGGTTTTTCATTGCGAAACGGCGCCCTCGGCACGACCTACGCGCACGACAGCCACAATCTCCTCATCGTGGGCGACAACCTGGAGGATATCCACGAGGTGTTCGGCCTTTTGCAGGCCTGCGGGGGCGGCATGGCGGCATCGCACAGGGGATCGGGTCTCGTCATCCCCATGCCGTACTTCGGCATTATTTCGCACCTCGATGCCGCCACCTTTCTGAAAAGGGAGGCGGAACTGGATGGATTGGTGCGGAAAATGGGCGTGCAGATGACGAATCCTTTTTTTCAGATGTCCTTTCTCCCGCTGCCCGTCATCCCGCAGGTCCGGCTCACCACGGGGGGCCTCTTTGACGTCCTGACGTCCCGCTACATCGAGGATTGCCCATGATCAAGGCGGTTGCCTTCGACTTCGACGGAACCTTGACCGACCCGATGGCCTTCGGCCTCATAGAGAAGATCAGGGGGGAGATCGAAAGAATCGCGGAGGACTACATCTCTCCCGTCGAGGTGCGCCGCCTCGCGCATCAGGGCATTTACGTCATAGAGATGATCTATGAGGTGGAGGCCATGATCCGCGAGGCCGGGCAGCGCTTTACGGGTAGGGCCTTTGCGACGCTTCGCCGAATGGAGATTGAGGCGGCCGACGGCAAGGCCCTCTACCCCTACGTGAGGGACGTGCTCCGGACCCTGCGGCACAGGGGGGTGAAGATCGGCATCATCACGAGGAACTGCCCCGCCGCCGTGGAGAAGGTGTTTCCCGACATGGGGACGTACGTGGACGCGCTGAAGACGAGGGAAGACGTGCGTCACGTCAAGCCGAGCCCGGACCATGTCGAGGCGATCCTGGAGGCCCTGAAGGTGACCGCCCGTGACGCCATCCTTGTGGGTGACCACCCCACGGACATGCTCGGGGGCAGGGCGTCGGGGGCATCCACCCTGGGCGTGCTGACGGGAAGGACATCGAGGGCGGACCTGCAAGACGCGGGAGCGGACTATGTTGCGGACGATATAAGGGGACTTCTGGAGATCGTGCCGGGGAAATCCGCTTTCTGAGGGTATCTCATACCCAGTTGCATCCAAAGCCGCTACCCTCGCCTTCGGCGGCGACCCTTTGCGTGACAGCCGCTTCGCGCACTACCCGCCGCGGGCGGCTTTAATGCGCCGGCGAAGATGGGGCAAGGACAAGCGACCCGGTATCGGTCCATCCCCCGGCGGGGGCGCGCCTCCTGCGCCCATAGCCACGCCGACACCGCCTCTAAGGGCGCCCTCCAACCACGGTCGGACTATAATGCCGGCTTGCCCCCACGGAAGGGGCAAGAAAAACCCCCTGCCCGGGCTTTGCCGGACAGGGGCTGGGTTTGCTCAAGGGCGTCTAAGAACGCCTTTCCCTACTTCGTGCCGGTTTCCGTGTTCCCGGTAAGCGCCTGCCCGCCGATTCTCATCCCGTAGAAGGACCGGTAAATGAAGACCAGGGCGACGATAAAGAAGACGACCGCGATGCCCGTCTTCAGTGTCTGCGATCGCATCGTGACGGCGATCTCCGTGGCGAGGAGACCGAAGAGCGTGGTGAACTTGATCACCGGGTTCATGGAGACCGAAGAGGTGTCCTTGAACGGATCACCCACCGTGTCACCCACGACGGTCGCCTCGTGGAGGGGCGTGTTCTTTTCCTTCAGGTCCACTTCGACGATTTTCTTGGCATTGTCCCATGCGCCGCCCGCGTTCGCCATGAAGATGGCCTGGAAGAGGCCGAAGAAGGCGATACCGATCAGGTAGCCGATGAAGAAGTAGGGGTTGAAGAAGGAAAGGGCGAGGGCCATGAAGAAGATGACGATGAAGATGTTGATCATACCCTTCTGGGCATACTGCGTGCAGATCTTCACAACTTCCTTGCTGTCATTGATGGAGGCCGTCTTGCTGTCGAGCTTGATGTTCTCCTTGATGTAGACGACGGCCCTGTAGGCGCCCGTCACGACGGCCTGGGTCGCCGCCCCGGTAAACCAGTAGATCACGGCGCCGCCCATGAGGAGGCCGAGGATGATCTCGGGCTGCACCAGGGAGAGCTTCGCCACCACGCCGCCGAAAATCCTTTCGAGAAGGATGATGATGCCGAAGACCATGGTGGTCGCGCCGACGACGGCCGTGCCGATGAGCACGGGCTTCGCCGTTGCCTTGAACGTGTTGCCCGCGCCGTCCGCCTCTTCGAGGTAATCCTTGCCATTCTCGAAATCGGGCTCGAAGCCGAACTGCTTCTTTATCTCCGCCTTGATGTTGGGGACGCTCTCGATCTGGGAAAGCTCATACACGGACTGGGCATTGTCGGAAACCGGGCCGAAACTGTCGACGGCGATCGTCACGGGACCCATGCCGAGAAAACCGAAGGCCACGAGACCGAAGGCAAAGACAGGGGCCGCAAAGGTATATTCCTTCGGCATGAGGGCCTGGATCGACGGATTAGTGGAGACGAGGTACGCGACGAGCATGAGGACAAGGATCGTCAACCCCTCCCAGAAGGCGGAAAAGTTGCCTGCGACGAAACCGGAAAGGATATCGAGGGAGGCGCCACCCTGCCGGGCGCTTGCCACGACCTCCTTGACGTGCCGGGAACTCGTGCTCGTGAAGACCTTGGTGAATTCAGGGATCAATGCCCCGGCCACCGTGCCGCAACTGATGATGATCGAGAGGGCCCACCACAAAGATGCGTATTTCGGATCGGGGAGGTTGCCCAGGAGGAGATAGGTCGCGCAAAAGGTCACGATGATCGAGATGGCGGACGTGATCCAGACGAGGTTGGTCAAAGGCTGCTCGAAGCTGAATTTTTTCTTGTCACCGTATACGGCCGACGTGATGCCGGTGTTGATGAAGTACGAGACGACGGAGGTGAGTATCATGAGGATACGCATGGCGAATATCCAGATGATGAGGGTTCCCGCCATGACAGGATTGAGGGCCAGGGCCAGGGCGAGAAAAGCAATCAGGGCAACGCCGGTCACGCCATACGTTTCAAAGCCGTCCGCTGTCGGTCCAACGCTGTCGCCCGCGTTGTCACCCGTGCAGTCGGCAATAACACCGGGGTTCTTCGGGTCGTCCTCAGGCAGATGGAAGACGATCTTCATCAGGTCCGAGCCGATATCGGCGATTTTCGTGAAGATGCCGCCGCAGATCCTGAGGGCGCTTGCGCCCAGGGATTCACCGATGGCAAACCCGATGAAGGAAGGGCCGACCACGGCCTTGGGGAGAAAAACCAGGATGCAGATCATGAAGAAAAGCTCGACGCTCACGAGCAAAAGACCCACGCTCATGCCCGAGCGCAGGGGGATGGCAACCACGTTGACCGGCTTGCCGTAAAGCGATGCAAAGGCGGTCCTGGAATTCGCGCGGGTATTGATCCTCATGCCGAACCAGGCCACGCCGTAGGAGCCGAGTATACCGAGAATAGAACAAAAAAGGATAACGGCTATGTTGAAGACGGGGGCATGCTGCAGCCCACTGAAATAATAGGTCATGCAGATGGCGATGAGGACCCAGAGGATGACGAGGAACTTGCCCTGCTGGGCGAGATAGGATTTGCAGGTCTCCCAGATGATATCCGACACATTGAGCATTGAGCTGTGGGCCGGAAGGTTTTTCGTCTGATTGGACTGGACGAGGCCGAAGACCAAGCCGAGGACGCAGACGAGCAGGCCGAAATACATGATATTAATGCCGTTCAGCACGATGCCGAACACCGTGAAGTTGACGTCGCTGAGATTGGGCAATACGATGTCCGCCTCGCCTGCGAGGGCAGGCGATACGCCCACGAGAACCAATAGACCGAGGGCAAGCAGCACCGATAATGCCTTACGCGCCTTTGTGGACCCCATTTATAACCTCCTTGAACATAAAGTTTTTTTAGTACCGAGCGCCCTATTGAGAAACCGCAACCGCAGCGCCTCATGGACTTGCCGTTGCCAGTTGCGAGAAATAATTAAAAAATTCACATGAGTCTCTAAATCTAACTAAGACAAACGGCAGATGTCAATCATTTTCTTGTTGAACCTTTGCGGCGGAAGGTGCTATACCATGTCCGCCCGAAGGTTTCGGGGTCGTAAGACGCCATGTCCGTGAAGGAATGATACGCCCGGCCGCCACGGGTGACGCAATTGCATTTTTTAACCTGGCGGGGTGATCCTCCCCGCAGGTCTACGGAGTATTTCATGGAGGACCGGATGAGAAATGGAGTAATGCGGTTTTTGTTTTTCGCGGCTATCTGTTCGTTAGGTGTCGCCGGTTTATGTGGATGCGCCGAAAGGGGCGACAATCCTAACGGGGCGATGGTCGCTCCGATTAACACCCCGCCGCCCCAGGAATATGCGGGGCAGCCTCCGGCGGAGCAATACATGGAGCAGCCTCCGGTCGTCTATGGAGAGCCCGTCTATCTTCCTCCGCCCTTCCCCGTCGCCTATCATTACGACTATTATGTATATGAAAGACATGGGGCATACGTTGACGTCGTCTTTATCGCTAGTGGCGTAAGGCACGTCGAAGTCTGGCGTGATCACGGAGTGAGGGTGACACCGGTCTATATGGACCGCTGGCGTCACGAACACATGGTTCGAAGGGTTGAGATCGAACGCCATCGGGCGGCCCTTGAGCACAATCACCACATAATCCATAATGACGCGTATTTTGGACTCAAACCGGTCCATGCTCAGATGGGCAATGACCATCCGGGTCAGCCGGGACATCAGGCTCCCCCTCTCCAGCAGTTCCACACGCCTCAGGTCCAGGCAGGACACCAGGGACAGCTTCAACAAATGAGGCCTGGTTCCGTGCAGTACCCCGGACAGCCGGCCAGGCCCATCATTCGTCCGGCCACACAGACCGGTCAGCAGATTCACCAGGGACAGCCGATGCAGGCGAAGCCGGCCGGTCCGCAAATTCGCCGGCAGGCTCAGCCCAAACCGCAGATGCAGGCAAAGCCCGCTGCCCAGCCAAAGCCGCGACAGCAAACGAAGCCCGCTCCCAAGAATGAAGGGGAGAAGCCACAATGAACGGACGGGTGACGTTTCCGGTTGTATAGAGCGGGTATTTCCGGTGATGACCGGTGGGCGTGTTTGTTCGGGGATAGCACTTTTAAACAGACCGCTTTCCCCGCATCGAGTCCATTCGGAACCGGCGGTCGGCTGACGAGCCCTAAAAGGTGAAATCGACCGTGGTTTTTTCCGCGGTAAGGATATCGTGATAGATGGCCTCTCCGGTCCGGTTCTCCCGGAGGTGCGTGTTGATCCGCTCCATCACGCGCTCGGCCAGGTCAGGGGCGAGGCCTCCGAGCACGTCTATGGGCATGAATACCGACCGTGTGGTGGGTGTAACCATGTCCTTGCTCGTCTGCCTCCAGACCCATCTCCGGGTCAGCACCGAGCGGTTATCCCTGTAGATGACCTCTCCTTTTTGCGCGGTCTCCTCCTCGCCGCCCTCCATTGGCGTAAAGGGCTCCGTGCCCGTCGCAAAACCAAGGTGGATATCGCCCTCAAGGGGGGAAAGATCGTGACCCCCGATGGGGACGAGGAATTCGAGGGAAACCGCATTGTAGAGATCGACGAGGGGGTTGACCCGCGGCAGGACACCGCCTTTCAGGGCCCTCCTCACGAGTGATTCGATGGAGCTTTGATACTTGGATGCCGATACGCCGAGCTTCGCGAAGGCCTCCCGCCATGCCCGCACATACGGGTGGTCCTGGGGCCTTTCGTGGCCGAATCGGGTGCGGATCTGCTCGAGAGCGGGCTCCAGGATATCCTCGCCGTACCGCGTGTTGTCCGCGCGGCACACAAGGACGCCTATCCTAAGGCCGGGAAAAAGCTCAAAGAGCCTCTCGTCTATCGAGAAAATCATCCCACGGTCTTTGATGCGGTGGATATCCTCGCTATGGCCCTCATGAGCGCCGCCTGAAGGACCTCGTACTCCTCCTCTTCCGAGGAGAGCCCCTTCAGGGCCGATTCAGCCCTCTCCCTGGCGCGCTCAGCCCTCGCCAGATCGATTTCCTCCCCAAACTCGGCGGTATCGAGCAAAAAGGTAGCCCTGTTGTCCAGGACCTCGGCGAAACCGCCGCTCGTCGCAATAAAGCGGGTCTTGCCGTCCACCATGAAGCGGATCTCTCCGTGCTCCAAAGTCGAGAGAAAGGCGACGTGGCCCGGAAGGACGCCAAACTCACCCAACGTGCCGGGGGCCTCTATCATATCGACATCCTGCTGGGCCATCACCCTCTCGGGGGTGATAATCTCCATATAGAGCCTCTCCACGTCACTCACCCATCATCTTTCTTGCCTTCTCCACAGCCTCGTCGATATTACCGACCATGAAAAAGGCCTGCTCAGGCAGCTCGTCATGTTTTCCATCGAGGATTTCCTTGAACCCCCTCACCGTCTCGGCTATGCTCACGTACTTGCCCGCGGAACCGGTAAAGGGCTCAGCCACGAAAAAGGGCTGGGAAAGGAACCTCTGGATCTTCCTCGCCCGGGAGACGACAATCTTGTCTTCCTCGGACAGCTCGTCCATACCGAGAATGGCGATGATGTCCTGGAGGTCCTTGTACTTCTGGAGCGTATGCTGGACGCCCATGGCCACCCCATAGTGCTCCTCGCCGACCACCTGCGCGTCGAGAATCCTGCTCGTTGAATCGAGGGGGTCGACCGCGGGATAGATGCCGAGCTCGACGATCTGCCGGGAGAGAACGGTGGTCGCATCGAGATGGGCGAAGGTCGTTGCCGGCGCGGGGTCGGTGAGGTCATCCGCGGGCACGTAGATGGCCTGAACAGAGGTGATCGAGCCGCGGAGCGTCGAGGTGATCCTTTCCTCAAGCTCACCAAGGTCGGTTGCGAGGGTCGGCTGATAACCGACGGCGGACGGCATTCTGCCGAGCAGCGCCGATACCTCGGAGTTGGCCTGGGTAAAACGGAATATGTTGTCGATAAAGAGGAGCACGTCCTGGCCCTCTTCGTCGCGGAAGTATTCGGCCGCCGTGAGGGCGGTGAGGCCTATCCTCGCGCGGGCGCCGGGGACTTCGGTCATCTGTCCGTATATCAGGGCGGTCTTGTCGATAACCCCCGATCCCTTCATCTCCAGCCAGAGGTCGTTACCTTCCCTTGTTCTCTCACCCACGCCGCCGAAAACCGAGATGCCGCCATGCTGCATGGCGATGTTGTGGATCATCTCCATGATGATGACCGTTTTCCCGACGCCGGCGCCCCCGAAAAGGCCGACCTTACCGCCTTTTGGATACGGTTCAAGGAGATCGATAACCTTCACGCCCGTCTCCAAAAGCTCTATCTTTGTGTTCTGCATGACGAGCGTCGGAGCGGGGCGGTGAATGGAATACCGCTCGCTCGCCTCCACGTCCCCCCGCCCGTCAACGGGCTCGCCGATGACGTTCAGCACACGCCCGAGGACCCCTTTCCCCACGGGAATGGAAATGGGCATCCCCTTATAGGAGGCATCCTGACCCCGCCTCAGCCCGTCGGTGGTCTCCATGGCGATACACCTGACCGTGCTGTCGCCTATATGCTGGGCAACCTCGAGGACAAGATTCTCCTTCCTGTCGTTGATGGTCGGATTCGTAAGATAAACTGCCCCATAGATAGGCGGAAGGTTTTCCGGCGGAAAACGGACATCGACCACCGTTCCGATAACCTGCACGACCTTCCCTGTAACCTCGGAATTCATTCTGTACGACCTCCTTTAGGTGCTCTGTAAGGCCTCGGCACCGCCAACGATGTCCATCATTTCATTGGTGATGCTCTGTTGGCGTGTCTTGTTATACACGAGGGTGAGATGATCGATCATCTCACCGCAGTTAGTGGTTGCGTTTTCCATTGCCACCATGCGGGCCGCGTGCTCGGACGTCTGCGACTCCACGAGGGCGAAGTAGATTTTCGTCAGCACGTAGTGGGGGATAAAGCGGTCCACTATGGACTGCATGTCAGGTTCGTACAGGTAATCCGGGGCGTCTTCGGCTTTTTCCGCCCTGAGCGGCAGAAACTCTTCGAACACCACCTTTTGAACGGCGGCCGACTGGAAGTGGGTGTGAACGAGATAGACCCTCTCGAATTCGCCGCTCAGATAAAACTCCGTCAGCTCCCTGGCCATCTCTCGTGCCACATCGAGGCCCAAGACCTTCAGATCGAGCCACTCTTTCGTGATCTCGGCCCTTCTCCTTCTCAGGTAGTCCCTCACCTTCCTCCCGACTACATAGACGGCTATCCTTTCGTACTGTGCCCTGTTCTCCTCGATGAAGCGCTCAACGGCGTTGGAAACGTTGAGGTTGAAGGCGCCGGAAAGACCCCTATCGGAGGCAATCGGGAAAAGGAGGACCTTCTTGACCTCCTCCCGCCCGGAAAGGAGAGGATGGCTATTCTCCGGGATGTGGCTCGCCAACCGCTTCAAAAGCTCCTCCGTCCGGAGCGCGTAGGCGGTAACCTTTTCCAGCTCATCCTGGGCCCGCCGCAACTTCGACGCGGAGATCATCCTCATGGTCCTGGTAATTGTTTGGGTGCTCCTGATACTGCTGATCTTTCTTCTTATATCTCGCAGGGTCGCCATAGTCAGTCCGTTAGTAGGTGAATTTTTCTTTGAATGCGGCCAGCGCCTTGTTCAGGCTCGCGTCAGTGGCCGCGTCGATCTGTTTCTTTTCCCTTATGGCTGCCAGTATGTCCTGGTGCTCCTTTTCCATGTAGGCCAGCATCTCCTGCTCGTAGCGCGGAATAAGCGCCTCGGGGTATATGTCCGTGTAGCCGTTCGTCCCCGCGAAAAGCAGCGCCACCTGTTTCTCGACGGGATAAGGCGTATAAAGGCCTTGCTTCAAAAGCTCCTGGAGTCGCGCGCCCCGGGAGAGAAGGGCCTGTGTGGACTTGTCCAAGTCGCTCCCGAACTTCGCGAACGCGGCCATCTCCCGATACTGGGCAAGGTCGATCCTGAGGCGGCCCGCCACCTGCTTCATCGCCTTTGTCTGCGCGCTGCCGCCGACGCGCGACACGGAGAGGCCCACATTGATCGCCGGTCTGTTGCCCGAATAAAATAGCTCCGGCTCCAGGTATATTTGTCCATCCGTAATGGAGATGACGTTTGTAGGGATGTATGCCGACACGTCGCCCGCCTGGGTCTCTATGATGGGAAGGGCGGTCAAAGTGCCCCCGCCGTGGGCGTCATCCCATTTCGCCGCCCTTTCGAGCAGTCTCGAATGGAGGTAGAATATGTCACCGGGGTAGGCCTCCCGTGCAGGCGGCCGTCTCAAGAGGAGCGAGAGCTGTCTGTAGGCGACCGCGTGTTTCGAGAGGTCGTCGTAGGCGATCATGGCATGCCGCCCCGTATCCCTGAAGTATTCGCCCATCGAACAACCCGAAAAAGGCGCGAGGTACTGGAGCGGGGCCGTATCGCTCGCGGTGGCGGCCACCACCGTGGTGTATTCCATGGCGCCGTACGCGGTGAGCGTATCGACGATCCTTGCCACGGACGACCGCTTCTGGCCCACGGCCACATAGATGCAGAAGACATCCTTACCCTTTTGGTTGATAATAGTGTCGATGACGATGGCGGTCTTGCCGGTGCCCCTGTCCCCGATGATCAGCTCTCTCTGCCCTCTCCCGATGGGGATCATGGCATCGATCGCCTTTATGCCCGTCTGCAGAGGTTCTTTCACGGGCTGCCTCACGACGACGCCCGGGGCCCTCTGCTCCACGTTTCTATACTCCTTCGCCTCGATGGGCCCCTTTCCGTCAAGGGGGTTCCCCAGGGCGTCAACGACGCGACCGACAAGGCCCTCACCCACGGGCACCTGGGCGATCCTGTTGGTCCTCCGGACTATGTCCCCTTCCTTTATTTCCGTGTAATCGCCGAAGATAACGGCCCCTATGTTGTCTTCCTCCAGGTTCAGGACCATGCCGATCACATTGTGGGGAAATTCGATCAGCTCGCCGGACACGGCATTTTCAAGGCCGTAGACCCGGGCAATACCGTCTCCGATCGAGATAACGGTGCCCGTCTCCTGGAGGTCGATCTCCCTCTCGAAACCCGATATCTTCTGTTCTATGATCCTGCTTATCTCGTCTGCCTTGACTGCCATCGGTCTACTCCTTCATCATGCTTTCATTCAGTAATTCAAGCTGCTTCTTGACACTCCCGTCGATTCTCATCCCGCCCACGATCACCTTGATCCCGCCGATGAGGTCCTTGTCCTCCCTGATCTGGAGCTGCACCTTCTTGTTGAGCCTCTCGCCGAGGGCCTCCTCGATCCGGGACTTCACCTTATCAGAGACAGGGTACGCCGAATAGCCGATGCCTTTGACCCTTCCCTCCCTGTCATCGACCATCTCCTCATAGGCATCACGGATGAGGGGCAGATAATTCATCCTGTTTCTCTCAAGGAGCAGGCCCAAAAGAGCGGCAACCGGCGGCGCGGCGCCGAGGAGACCCATGAGATCGGAAAGCACGGCCTTTCTCTTGTCCATTTCGAAAAGGGGCAGCATCAGGGCCTTCCCGATCCTCGGCTCCCCTTCCACGGTACTGAGTATCTCCTGCAGCCCTCGCAGGTAATCCGTGTACTTCCCATCCTTTTCGCCCACGGCGAAAAGGCCTCTCGCATATCTCTTCGCAATCGACTGTCGTATCAATTGACGCTCCTTACCTTCTGAATAAACTCCTCGACCATCCGGTCATGGTCCTCCTCCTTGAACATCTCGCGTACCTTCCGGTCGGCTTCCCTGGTCGTCCGCTCGGCGATCTCGGTGCGAATCCTGGCAGTCGCTTCTTTCATTTCCTGTTCGTACGCAAGGCGCGCCTGTTCGCCTATCCGGCCGGCGAGTGCATGAGCCCCGTCGAGGATCCTCTTTTTCTCCTTCTCTACCTCCCCGAGAACCGAGGCACGAAAGGCGTCTATCTCGCCCTCGATCCTGGAGAGCCTCTCTTGATAAGCCTTTTTAAGCTCCTCGGCCTCCCTTATCGCCCGCTCGGCCTGCTCTATTTTCTCCTTCACGGCATACTGCCTGTTTTTGAGGAACCCTTTGAGGGGCTTCCTCAAAAAATAGACGAGAACCCCGACGAGGATGGCAAAATTGACGAACTGCAACAGCAAGTGGAGCCATACGGGAAGATCTCTACCAAGTCCCATCAGATGCCTCTTTTCATTATCTTTTGAGCTATCTCCACGGCAAACCGGTCGGATTCACCCAGAAGCGCCTTGAACGCGCTCTCGCCCTCGCTCTTTACCGTGTCTTTCACCTTTGTCAGCTCTTCGGCAAGGTCTCGCCTTGCCTCTTCGATGACCTTCATTGAGACGGCATGCGCCTCCTTGAGCGCCTTCTCCCGCTGCTCCATTACGGGCAGCCTCTTTTCCTTCAGGTTTTCCTCATAGGTCCTCGTGAGCCCCTCCGCCTCTTTGCCCGTGTCCTCCGCCCGCTCGGCCAGAGACTGGATCGTGGTGTGCCGTTTCTTCAGCGCGTTGAGCATGGGCCTGAAGAGGAGGAAATTAAGGAGGATAAGGAGGATAAGGAACTGACTAAACTGAATAATGAGGGTGTAATTGAGATCAATCATGCGTTATCCCTTGTAAGGCCGTACAGCCGTTATTAGAATGTTTTTCCCAACCGAGTCTTTCATAACATGAAAGCCGGTAGATTTTCAACCAAATTTTCAAATTTTATTGATGCAGGGCAGCAAGGGAGTCGAGCAGTCTTTCGAGGTCCTCCTTTGAATAGAACTCGATGATCACCTTCCCCTTATTCCTCCTGAAGGTCACCTGCACCTTCGTCTTCAGTACCTCCCGCAGCATCTCTTCCACCTGGGAGAAGGGTGAGGGCCTCGGTAGCCCCGCCTTTTTTCGCACCTGTTCCAGCTCTCTTACCGACAGGCCGTCGTCGAGCACCTTTCTCACGTATTTCTTCTGATCCTGCTCGGTCGTCAATCCGATGAGGGCCCTTCCGTGGCCCTGGGTCAGCCTGCCCTCTACCATCAGATCCTTTATCCATGACGGGAGCTTGAGGAGTCTGATATAATTCGAAACAGAGCTTCTCTCGATGCCCATTTTTTTGGCGAGGCCTTCGTGGGTGTAGCCGAAGTCCTCCACGAACCGCTCATAGACGGTCGCTATCTCGATAGGGTTCAGGTCCTCCCTCTGGAGGTTCTCGACCATTGCAAGCTCAAGGGCCTCGCGGTCGTCGACGTCTCTGATGATCGCGGACACCTCTTTCAGCCCCGCCATCTTTGCGGCCCTAAAACGGCGCTCGCCCGCGATGATCTCGTAGGCGCCCTCTTTCCTCCGCACGAGAATAGGCTGGAGCAGCCCCTTTTCCTCGATGGAGGAGGCGAGCTCGGCGAGCGATTCCTGCCGCATCTCGACGCGGGGCTGCGTGGGGTTCACGATTATCTGCTGCACGGGGATAAGATGAATCCCCCCTTCGTCCACGTCCTTCAGTATAGCCGAAAGTCCTCTCCCCAGCGGGTCCTTCTTCCGCATCTATCCCCCGTCAAATGATATTTCCGCGGCGAGATCGAGATAGCTTTCCGCACCCTTCGAGGCTGCATCGTAAAGGATCACGGGCTTCCCGTAGCTCGGCGCCTCGCTCAACCGAACGTTCCTCGGAATAACCGTCTGAAACACCTTGCTGCCGAGGTGTTTCCGCGCTTCCTCCATGACCCGGAAGGAAAGGTTGTTCCGCTTGTCGAACATGGTGAGAAGCACCCCGAGAATGTCCAGGGGGGGATTGAGTTTCTTCTTGATCACGGAGATCGTCTTTAAGAGAAGAACAAGCCCCTCCAGCGCGTAATATTCACACTGAAGGGGAATGATGACAAAATCGGAGGCGGCCAGGGCATTGACCGTCAGGAGCCCCAGGGAAGGGGGGCAGTCTATAATCGTATAGGGATAACTCTCCCTTACCCCAACGAGGGCCTTTTTCAATATCAGCTCCCGCTCCTCCATATCAAGAAGCTCGATCTCCGCGCCGATCATATCGGGATGGCCGGGGACGAGATCGAGCATGGGAAGTTCCGTCTTCACGATCACCTGTTCTATGGTCGCCTCGCCGATAATGGTCCGGTACAGGTGTTTTTTCAGTTTACCGTATGATACGCCGAACCCGCTGGTCGCGTTGCACTGGGGGTCCATATCTATGAGGAGGGTGCGATGTTCGGCGACGGCGACCGAGGCGGCGAGATTGATTGCCGTCGTCGTTTTCCCCACGCCGCCCTTCTGGTTCGCAATCGCTATGATTTTTCCCATGGACAAGATACATTAGCACAAAACAATCTGTCTATGAAACCTTTTTGTAAACGAACCCCTTCACGATGAACGCACGACCCCCCTCGCCCAGATGCCTCCGGCCTTCGGCAAGAATAACGCGCGCAGGCCCGAAGGCCTTTGCAACGAGTGTCCGAACGCCGAGGGGCGCGACGTCTTCCATGCGTCCATGGATGATCTCGAGGCCGGCAAGACCCAGGAGTCTCCTCGCGTGCCTCTGAAAAAGGACCTTCTTCAGGCCCTTATCAACCGAAATGACCCGCATCGTGGGATCCAGTATGGAAAGGGGAATTGCGATAACCCCCGCGCCCGATCCAAGGTCGAGAAGGGACCTCTCCCCGGCGACGCGGGTGTGGAGGAAAAAGGCATCGTACACGAGCTCGCCCACGATCCGCCGGCTGTCCTTAAGGCCGACGAGGTTCATCGTCCGGTTCCACCGCTCTAGTTCCCCGATGTAGGAGACGAGATGGCCGACGCTCTTCGCGTCATGGTCGATATTAAAATGGGTGAGACCTTCCTCGATCAGGTCTTGCAGTCGTTCCACGAGACACCACCGGACCCGCCCATCCGCCTAAGGACCCAAAGTATGGTTCTATCCTTTGACAAAGGCGGGCCACCGTAATAAAATTAGCATAAATTTTCTGTTTCTGTTATAGTAAACGATGCGAAAAAGCCTCATAGTTATCGCCATTTTGTGCCTCATCCTCCCATCCTGCGGCGGGAAAAAGGCCGAGGTGAAGAAGGTTGACAACCCCGCGAACCTTTACGTCGAGGGCGTCGCCTTCATGAAGAAGAAGAATTACGACAAGGCCATCGAGAGCTTCGGCAAGGTCCGGGAGAACTTTCCCTTCGATCCCATTGCCCTCATCGCACAGGTGAAACAGGCGGACTCGCAGTTCGAAAAAAAGAACTATCTGGTGGCTGCGGGCATCTATGAGGACTTCGTCAACAGCTACCCCGAAGACGAGAACGCGGCTTATGCGCTCCGGCGACTCGCCGAATGCTACGAGAGGCTTTCCCCCACCATCGACCGCGACCAGGCAAACACGTTCAAGGCGGTCGAGCGTTTCACTTTTCTCAAGAATCGTTATCCCACAAGCCCGTACGCGAAAGATGCCGACATCCGCATCAAGAACCTCACGGAGAAGCTCGCGGGCCGAGAAGTTTATGTCGGCGAGTTTTACTACAAGTGGGGAAAATATAACGCCTCGATCATCCGGTTCAATTACTTCCTGGACAAGTATCCCGACGCCAAGGACAGGGATAAGGCGCTTTATTACCTGGCGCAGAACTACAGGGAGCTGCAGAATCCGGAGAGGGCCCAGTTCTATGCGGACAGGCTCGCAAAGGAATATCCAAAGAGTATCTACGCGGGGTCGACGAAGAGGCAGAAAAAGACGCTCCGCGCCGCCGCGGCCGGTTCGACGACTACCGCCCGCGCGGGAGGCGACACCGGGGCGGGGGCTCCGCCCGCGGTAACGCCGGGAGGCGCTTCGGCAAGCCAGGGGCAGGGGCCGGCGATGTCCGATTTTTCCTACGATGAAAGGAAGGTGAGGCAGATCGACCTGAAACCCGTCCAGACGGCGGCGAGCGGCGACAGCGCGACAGGCACAGGCCTGTCCCAGGGGAACCCCGGGGAAACCGGAGCGGTGGGGAACGGCCCGGCGCCTTTCTCAACCGCTACAGCCGCGACCGGTCAGAAAGGGCAGGGCGGCGACCCGGGAAGGCCGGGGGTGTTGGTGGCCACCGTCTCCGATCCGAAGGGCGCGGGCGAAGCGGCCGGGACACATGCGTCATCGGACAGCACGGCGGGCACGACCGGGGCTGCGGCGGGAGGCGAGGCCACGGCGGCCGGTCCGGCGACGGAAAAGGGCGATGTTGACAAGAAGGCCGGGGGGAAGGAACAGGCGAAAAAACGTGGTGACAAGAAGGGCTCCCTCGGATTTTTTTCAGAAAAGAAACCGGTCGACGTAGTCTCCGATACGATGGAAGGACTCGAGAAAGGCACGATCATCGTCTTCAAGGGCAATGTGATCGCGAAGCAGGTGGATATGTACCTCTTTTCGGATGTGCTCACCGCCTACATCAATGAACAGACAAACGAGATCGACCGGGCAAAGGCCGAAGGAAACGTGAAGATCGTCAAGCTTGAAAGAACGGCAACATGCAAAGAGGCGTTCTTCTATAACGATAAGGGCGAGATCATACTGAAGGGGGATGTGGTCGTCTTCTCAGGGAATGACAGGGTTTCGGGAGACACCGTGACGTACTATATCAACGAGGACCGCGTTCACGTCGAGGGGGAGAAGGAGAAAAGGGCGAAGGCCGTCATCTCGCCCAAGTGATACCTCGTCGACTTCTTCACGCCTCCCTTTGCACCGGCACCAAGACCCTCAACCAACATACTGCCTGCCATCAATCCGTACTGCCACTGTGTAGACGGCCGTCCCGCGCCGCGCACGTGCCGCGATCGGGTGGAGAACACGGATTGTGCTAAGAGGGTCGAGAGAGAAAAGACGGGTGGCGATATTCGACAATCCTGTCGAACGGGAGCGCCCTGTTCGACATCTTATGTATGAAGCGGGATCGAGAAGACGCTCCCCTTTGCCAAAAGCCCTTTTCGCTCAAGGATCGCCCCCTACCCGGCATGTCTGGCACACCTGTTGCTTGTTGGCCATGCCAGAGGGCATTGAGGGGCCTTCTGCCGCATGAAGGCCTTCCGTTGGTCTTCACCGACCCTGTCGCAAAAAGGGCGATTTAGCCCCCCTCATGGCGGACGGGGGGACAGGGACACAAAATGGGGCTCACTATGGTCCCGACTTTCTCAAGCGAGGTCGATTTTGAGAGAAGGAACCAAAAAAAATCAGAAGGGAGGCGTGATGAAAAAGGTTATCGGTATGGTGATGGTGGTATTTCTTCTTGTCTGCGTGACCGCTGCAACGGTCAGGACGGTGCAGGCCCAGGGGCCCATGGTGCGGGAGGAGGCCGTCGAGCATCCCAACATCGCAAGGGCGATAGAGGCTCTGGAGGCTGCGGTAGCCGAGATGCAGCGGGCCCCCCATGATTTCCGGGGACACAAGGCCAAGGCCATTGAGGCGAGCGAGAAGGCGATAAAGCAGCTAAAACTAGCCCTGGCGTTCAGGGCTAGACAGGACAACAGACCCCGTTATTAACCCCCCGAGGTTTGTCAAAGCCGGTAATGAACGATTTTTCGCGGTAAAGGGCATTGAGGGCCGTGGTGTGGCCCTCTCCCTTCCGTGGATTGCCGGCCTTAGGGACCGGAACCAGGCCGTCACCAGACCCCCAGGGGCCTCCGGAACGTGAAGTCAAAAGGTCCAACAATAAGTTCCTGGCCCACTTTCCTGCATACTTCCGCTCGGTATGGCAAAGGGCATCGCCACGATGGCGGCCCCCGTTCCAAGGGCTATCCCTACAAGGCCGAGGGGCCGCAATACTAAGGCTAGGATGCCGGGGAACGAAGGGGGCAGGGGCCACGACGTAGGCCGGCATGGGTGTATACGGGACATAGCCGACCTGCCCTCCGGCGGGAGCGGGGATACGCGGGCACCCAGACCCAATGGGGCGGGACCCACCTTCCTCCGACCGACTCGCCCGGAACCTGAACCCATTTCCCCTGAGACGTCCTCGAGCCGGGGGGAAGGGCCCGGGACAAAGTCTCACCCCCCGCCGGGGGAACCGGGCGGACTTTGAGGGGACCTGTGGGGGCCTTTGCCGGACTTCGTCTTTTCCGCGGGCTGGCCGGGCCCGGTCTTGCACTCCCCTACAGAGCCTTCCTTGCATATCCTTCCGTCCGTCCAGGTGGTACCGGACAACTTCGCGCCCGCAAGGTCCGTCCGCGCAAGATCAGCCCCTTTAAGGTTCGCCCGGGACAGGTCCGCATTCGTCAGCCTCGCCCAGGAGAGCCTGCTTCCGGCCAGATTGGCGTCGGACATGTTTGCCTTCCAGAAATTGGCGCCCACGAGGTCGGCCTTTGACAGGTCCGCGCCCGAGAGGTCCGCGGAGGACAGGTCCGCGGAGGACAGGTCCGAGCCTGCCATCCTGGCGCCTGCCATCCTGGCGCCTGCCATCCTGGCGTCGTTCATGATGGCCTTGCCGAGGTCGGCACCGGTTAGGTCGCACCCCTCGCACCTGTTCGTCTTCTTGACCTGATCGAGGTGCGCCGAGCTAAACCCGTATCCCGCCGTGACAGAGAGGCCCAGGATCACCGCCGCCGCGCAACAGGCGAACCCTTTCCCCGGCATGGCCTTTCTTAACCGGTCACACATCTTCCTTATCATTGCCTATCCTCCATAACCGCCGTCTCAAGGCCGTCACTCGTCCGTCCCTTCTCTTCACTCACCCGCCGCGACGCCAGACACCCCCTTCTTCTATCGTATTCCCCATGGCGATAAAGCCCCTCCTGCCCCTGATCAGATAGGTATGAAGCACCGTGAAACAGGCAAAAGGCGGGTAGAGGACGAAAACGGCCTTCAGGACAGCCAGGAGGGCCTCGGCCGTGGGATAGTTGGCCATTAGGCCTATAACGCCGTACGTCCCGAAGACGAGGGGCATGACGGTCCCCACGTATTTGCCGATCATCTTCAGCTCGTGACTCCTTCGGTTGGCGTAGCGTATCCCCACGTCGTCAAGGGTCCAGAGGGTGGAAAGGAGAAGAGAGGCAAAGGCGATCACGGCGGACGCGAGGAGGGTTTGACGCCAACCCAGACCTCCCCGCGCGAAGAGAGATACCGGCATCGCCGGTCCGCCGATCAGTTGAAGCATGATCAGGAGCTTCGTGCGAAAAAGAAAGGCTATCCCGATGCCCTGGAAGGGCCGTTCCAGCCAGTGCTTCACGGGCTGGATGACAAGCTCATTCTGCTCGACACGGAGGAGCACGTCCCTTTTCCACTCAATGATGAAGCGGTAGACCGGGAACAGGACGCAGAGAGGGATGCAGAGCGCCACAGTGATCCTGAAGAAGCGAAGGATCCCCCTCATGATGATTGCCGGCTGCCAGGCGGTGTGAGACCGGCCGAAGAAGAAAGAGAAGATGATTGCCGCGGCCAGGGCGGCTACAGCCGGCGTTAAGTCCCTGACGAGTCCGGGACTTAACGGAGCCCAGGTGATCCAGCGAATACGATCACGTTCCGCTTCGGTTGCGGTATCCTTCTGAAACTTCATCGACACGTGGTTAAACCTGTAAACGGCCGGCCCGAATCATTGTTCCGGGCACGGAAAGGCCTCCCGGTCCGCCCGAAAGGCCCTTCACAATCCAAACCTCATGCCAAGACCGCCCCCGGGAAAGGCCCTCAACCCTCGAAATGGCCGTGATGGTGAAACCCGAAGTGGTGAGGCCGGTCAAGCTTCTCGATCTGCTCGGGGGTGAGCACCCTTCTCCATTCGATTTTCATCTGGGCCTTCCTGTCCATGAGCTTCACGAGCAGGGCGTCCAGTTCCTTCTGTTTTGCGAGAAGCGCTGAATCTGGGGCCTTCGGATCGGTGAAGAGCTTCCGCATCTCCAAGTGCTTCTCCCGGATATTGTATCTCAGATCGTGCGTGTCTGCAAAGAAGCTGTTCCTGATCCCCCGCATCTTCTCCTTCTGCTCTTTCGAGAGATTCAGGAAGGATCCGTGTTGGTGCTCCGGGTGGGCCCACTGGTGGGGAGCGGCGGGGCCGGGGGGAGCCGAACCCTGGTCGGGCGGTTCCGCGAATACAACCGCCGTCCAACTCACCATGAGCAATGCGAGAGCGATCACATAGAGCTTTTTCATAGTACCTCCTCCGATTTTTTTGTTTGGCCCCTAAAGGCCCTCGATGCTACTCGTGCTTGCTATGGGATAAGTCGCTCGGATCCGTCAAAAGGTTACAAAAGGGGGGAACCCGTGCCGTACATCATGGGAGGTCTTTTCCTATTACACTTGGCAATCAGGGGAGACTTATCGGTCGCACGGCGCGCGACACGCATCCCTTCACGCGCCGGCGCCTAAGCGGCTCACTGCGCGTGATTCAGGATCGTACTCGCGATATGCTCCAGGGGCACGACGTTATCAACGGCGCCGAGCTTGATCGCCTCCTTCGGCATGCCGAATACGATGCAGGAGGCCTCGTCCTGGCCGATGGTATACGCCCCTGCCTCCTTCATTTCGAGCATGCCCTTGGCGCCGTCGTCGCCCATACCGGTCATGATGACCCCGATCCCATTCTTCCCCGCATGCCTCGCCGCGGACCGGAAGAGGACATCAACGGAAGGTCTGTGCCGGCAGACGAGGGGCCCCTCCCTCACCTCGACATAGTAGCGGGCCCCGCTCCTCTTGAAAAGCGTGTGCTTGTTCCCCGGTGCGATCAGGACCCGTCCCCGTATGACGGTGTCGTCATTTTCCGCCTCTTTGACCGATACCCGGCAGAAGGTGTCCAGTCGGTTTGCGAAGGCCCGCGTGAAATTCTCCGGCATGTGCTGGACAATGACCATACCCGGCGCGTCCTCAGGAAGGGCTTCGAGGAATACCCGCAAGGCCTCGGTGCCCCCCGTGGAGGCGCCTATGGCGACCACCTTCTCCGTGGTCCGCAGCAGGGACTTGCCATACGCCTTCGGCAAAACGGCATCGGCGGTCAGCTTGGGAGGGACGTGAAAAGACGGGGAAGCGATCTTCTTCTGCGTCACCCCGGAAGCTGCCTTCACGGCATCACAGATGAGAATCTTCGATTCCTCGAAGAACTGCTTGACCCCTATTCTCGGTTTCTGGATGATCTCGACCGCCCCGTATTCCAGGGCCCTCAAGGTTGTCTCCGATTGCTTTTCCGCAAGGGACGAGCAAATGACCACGGGGATGGGATTTTGGCTCATGAGTTTCTGCAGGAACGTGATGCCGTCCATCCGGGGCATCTCGATATCCAGCGTAATGACATCCGGGATAACCTCCCTCATCTTCTGCGCCGCCATGAAGGGGTCCCTCGCGGCCCCGATCACCTCGATCGAAGGGTCGCTGGAGAGGATGTCCGTCAATGCCTGGCGAACAAGTGCGGAATCGTCGACGATGAGCACCTTGATCTTCTTCATGGGAATCCCCTCATTTTGATTCTCTTGAGAAAGACACTCCCCGTAAGGGTGTTGAAAATAATCTTTCTCCCCTGGAAACCCCCCACATCGGACGTCACGAGCTCCAGGTTCTCACTTCTGACGATGGCGACGGCGCGCTCTATATTTGCGCGCCCAACGGTCCTGTCACGCAGCGAAGGGAGGAGATCCGCTCCGCCGAAGACCTTCACCTTGAGTGCCCCCTTTCCGACACCCATCGCGTCAAAGTATCGGAGCATGGAGTAGATGGAACTGTCCACGTAGCGAAACATGTTCACGTCTTGCGGCGCGGCATTCATCGGAAGGAGCGCGTGACAGATGGCGCCTGTCCGCAAGGCGTCACTGAACATGGTGACCGAGATGCATGAGCCGAGGACGGTCGATACCAGTGCGTGCTTCTGTCCCAGGTAGCACTCGCCCGGCTTAAGAAAAATCCTCATCCGCCCTTCTTCCGGTATATTGTAGGCGCGACCTGAACCAGGGGTACGTCCATCCCGAGGAGTGTCTCGGAGTGGCCGACAAAAACGTAACCGTTAGGTTTGAGGCAGCGGCAGAACCTGTTGAGAAGCCTCTGCTGGATCGGTTTGTCGAAATAGATGATCACGTTCCTGCAAAAGATAACGCTCACCTCTTCCCGGAATCCAAAATCGTCGTCCATGAAGTTCAGGCGCCGGAAGGTCACGCGCGCCCTCAGTTCGGGTGTTACCCTGTAAAGCCCCTTGGTCCTGTCCCTGCTTCGCATGAAGTATTTTCTTTGTATCTCCGGTGGAACGGGGGCCAGTCTCTCTCCATCGTAGATGGCGAGTTTTGCCGTTTCGAGCACCCGGGTCGAGATGTCGGTTCCGACGACGCGGAAGTCGATCGCGCAATCGTCGCCGATAAACTCCTTAATGACCATTGCCAGGGTGTAGGGCTCCTCCCCGCTCGAACACCCCGCGCTCCAGACGGTGACGGTCCTGTTGACCCGGAAGACCTCGGGAAGTACCTTGCGGGTGAGGTAATCGAAATGGAGAGGCTCCCTGAAAAAATCCGTCTTGTTCGTGGTGACCCGGTCTACCATGTGGTTCAGCTCCTCCGCCATCCCGTCGGAGCTGAACAGGTAGGTGCAGTATTGGGAGAAGGAATCAAGCCCGAGGCTTCTCAACCTCTTCTGGAGGCGCGCTTCGAGCATGATCTTCTTGGTGTCCGTAATCCTGATCCCGCAGTGGTCGTAGATGAAGTTCCTCAGGCGGGAAAAGTCGGACTTGGAGAGGGTGATGAGTGAACCTCGTGAACCATCCTCCCGTGTCTCTGTCGCAGTCATCATCCTCACCGGAGGCGAAAAGCCGGAAAGCGCGTCATCCGCGGATGCCCCTTCTGCCTCACCAACGTCTTATGCGTTTTCCGCCAATCCCATCCGCCCTTCGGTCTCCATCGCCTGGCCGATTGCCAGCTCCGCGGACGAGAATACACGATCGATATCCAAAATGATGATGAACCGGTCATCCCGGCGCCCCATGCCCTTGATGAACCCGTTGTTCACCTGCATACCGATCTTCGGCGCCGGTTCGATCCGGTCCGGTTCAAGCTCGATAACCTCTTGCACGGAATCAACGAGCGCGCCCATGACGGTCGTCTCACCCCCAAAGGATACCTCCACGACTATGATGCAGGTATTGACGGTCTTCTCCGTCCGGGAGAGGTTGAACTTCAACCCCATGTCCATCACCGGCACGACGCTTCCCCTCAGGTTGATGACACCCCTCATGAACCCCGGTGTCCGCGGCACCTTCGTGACAGTGGTAAATTCCAGGATCTCCCTCACGTGCGCCACGTCGAAGGCGAAGGACTCCTCACCCAGGCTGAACGTGAGATATTGCCTCGTTTCCGTTATACCCGGCACATTCACGCGTTTCCTCCCTTTTTTCACGACAAGGGGCAGGCGGATGGCCGCACTTTGCGCCACGTCCCCGCCGCCTTCTCAGAGCCTCTAAAGCTTCGTCATCCGGTGCGTGGGAACATCGCTCACGAGGCCACGCACCCCAGCCTGTTCGTGTCGAGTATGAGCGCTACCCTCCCGTCGCCCAGGATTGTCGCCCCCGATATGCCCTCGGCATTCCTGTAGACCTTGCCGAGTGTCTTTATCACGGTCTGGTGTTCCCCTATTACATTGTCCACCACGAACCCTATCCTGCCCGAGTCTGCGCCGGTGATGATGATCTGCTCTATAGACGGGAGATCGCCCTTCACGGCGAAGGTCTCCCTCAAACGGATATAAGGAACGAGCTGGCCCCGCACGCTGACCAGGCAATTACCGTTCTTTTTCTCATCTGCCTTATGGATCAGCTCAATGCACTCCTCCACGGTGGAAAGAGGCAGGACAAAGAAGCTGCTTCCCACCTTCACGAGAAGCCCGTCAATAATGGCGAGGGTGAGGGGAAGCTTCAAGGTGACCGATGTGCCCGATCCCTGCTCGCTCTCCACCTCGACCGCGCCCCTCAGCGTGTCGATGGTCTTTCTCACCACATCCATGCCGACTCCGCGGCCGGACACGTTCGTCACCGTCTTTGCGGTGGAAAAACCGGGCGCAAAGGTCATGGCGAACAGCTCCTTCTTCGTCGGCTCCGCGGACGGCGCGATGAGGCCCTTCGAGACGGCCCTCTGCCGTATTGCCTCTGTGTCGAGACCCGCGCCGTCGTCTTTCACCGTGATGAGGACCGATGCCCCTGAGTATGAGGCAGAGAGGTGAATGGTGCCCTTTGCGGGCTTACCCTGCGCCTCCCTGATCGAGGGTAGCTCGATGCCGTGGTCGATTGCGTTCCGTATGATATGGACGAGGGGATCATTCAAGCGGTCGATCACCGTTTTATCAAGCTCCGTTTCCGCGCCCTCGGTGACAAGGTCGATCTCCTTGCCCAGCTCATTGGACAGATCGCGCACCAGGCGTTTGAATCTCCCGAACGTCGTCCCTATGGGGAGCATGCGGATATTGAGCGTATTGTCGCGAAGCTCCGCCGTGAGGCTCTCCACTTCCTCCGCGATGGACGTCAATTCACTGCTCTGCGCCCGGGCGGCCGTCTGATTGAGCCGGGCCTGAACAGTGACGAGCTGCCCCACGAGGTTGACCAGGGTGTCGAGCTTCTCCGCGGGGACCCTTATGCTTGCCGTCGATTCCTCCTTGGCGTGGGCCTTCTCCCTCATCGTCCTGATGTGTTCCTGCTCGACCAGCGCCGATCCGACCTTGTCTGGGGTGGTAATACCCTTCTCCACCAGCATCTCCCCGAGGTACTTCTTCCCGGTGAGGACCTCGCTCAACTCCTCCTTCCTTATATCGCCTCTCTCCACGAGTATCTCGCCGAGTCTCTTGTAGCCCTCATCCGGCTCCCGGTGGGGCTCGGGATCGATCGCCTCTATGGTCGGTCCGCAGTCATCCTCCACGAAGATAAAAATATCCCTCACCGCGTTTATACCCTGTTTTGTGGTCAGGATAATGTCCCAGGAGGTGTAGCACTTCTCCGGATCGAGGTCCTTCAATGGGGGGATCGCGTCGAGCTGCGCGTACACCTTGCATTCCCCAAGCCCGCGCAACTCATCAAGAAGAAGAAGCGGGTTGGTGCCGGTTAGAAAAATATCGGGGCACGGCGCGAACCTGATCCGGTACGTGACCGCATCGGTGCCCCCCTCGATAACGGCCTTTTCTTCGTCGCCGGGTGTCGGGGCGGGGAGAATCGTCGTGGCAGGCGCCCCAGGGGTCAGCGCCTTAAGGCCGGCGATGATTTCGGGGGCGGCCATACCGGGGGCGGACCCGCCTTCGGCCTGACCTTTCAACATGACTGTGATCTGGTCCCTAGCCTTAAGGGTGAGGTTGATCAATTCCGTCGTCACGGGTATCTGCCCATCCCGTACCTTGTCGTAGACGCTCTCCACTTCGTGGGTGAAGGCGGCAATATCCTCAAACCCGAACATGGCGCCCGACCCCTTTATGGTATGCATGGCGCGGAATATACTGCCTATCAGCTCTTTATCATCGGGGGCCTGTTCCAGCTCGAGCAAGTAATTTTCGAGGTCGGCGAGAAGCTCGTGTGCCTCTTCTTCAAAAAGTTGTCTATGGTCATCGTTCATCCCAGCACCTTCTTCACCACGGCGAGAAGCTGTTCGGCCTTAAAGGGTTTTACGATCCACCCTGTGGCGCCTGCCGCCCTGCCTTCCTGTTTTTTCGACTCCTGAGATTCCGTCGTCAGCATGACGATGGGGATAAACCGGTAGCCGCTTTTCCTTCTCAGCTCCCCAATCAACCCTATGCCGTCAAGATTGGGCATGTTAAGATCGGTGATCACCATATTAACGGGCTTGCCGTTCAACTTGGCAAGGGCATCGCGGCCATCAACGGCCTCCACCACGTCATACCCGGCGCCCTTCAGCGTGAAACCGACCATCTGGCGAATGCTGGCCGAGTCGTCGACGGTCATGATCGTCTTGCCCATTTATCGTTCCTCCCCGTTCACGAAACATTATCTTCCCTCATCTTCACACGGTTCCGCCCCTCTTGGCATATCCCGCGTCCACCGCTGCCCGCCTCATCCCCTCGGGCAGACTGCCGGCAAGGTCGCCTCCCTGCATCCGGTAACCTTCGGTCCCAAGGGCTGAGAAGAGGAGTTGAAAACCCGCGGCGTCAACGGCCGTCACCTCCGCGAGATCGAGGAAGAGGCAACGGCTGCCCTCAATCGATTCCAGAAGTATCGCCTTGAGTCTCTCCCCGCTCTCTATCGTCAGCTCACCGCACAGCTTGAGCGTCGGCCCTTGGGTCGTGTCTTCCAGCCTGAAGTCGATCATCCGCTCCTCCTAGAAAGGCTCCACATTTTTCCCGGTCCTCCTTCAGTCTTCCCCGCCGCCTCCATCCCTTGGCGCACCCTTATGCGATGCACGCCAACGGCCTGCCTGCCTATGAAATAGTTGTCGGCCTTTCGTCCGTATTCTTAAGGACCCATCACTATGTGTCGGCGGCACTCGCGGGAAAGGCGCCTTCTTCATCCATCCTCTCTCGGGACCGGAAAGCGCAAGGGCCCTGCACGCGGCCCGCGGGAGTGATTATATTCCTGACAAGCCGTTTTTGTTGCAGAACCGTCTTGGATCCCATTTCCGAGGCTGTTTCCGTCGCTTTGCAACCCATCGCCCGCGTTGAGAGCGATTCTATCTCTTTTCGGCAACAGGAGGGGTCAATCATGGACATCAGCCGAATGGAAACAGCCCGGCTCGGGGGCACCCGATGTCGGGTAGACTTCACCAAGGTCGAGGTCGATGCGCGAACAATGGAAGAGGAGGTGCTCGCGGGGCTCAGGGCCGTGCCGAAGACGATTTCCCCCAAATACCTGTACGATGCCGAAGGATCGAGGCTGTTCGACCGGATATGCGAGCTTCCCGAGTACTACCTCACCCGCACGGAGACCTCTATTCTGAAAGAGCATGGCCACGCGATACTCGACAGGATCGGGCCCGACCTCTGCATCATCGAGCCCGGCGCGGGGGCGTGCGGCAAGGGCCGTCTCCTGCTCGAAACGGACCGGGCATCGGCCTTCGTTCCCGTGGACATTTCCGCCGAGTACCTGAAGGACGCGGCCCTCGGCGTGGCGGACAGCTTTCCCGATGTCTCCGTGCACGCCGTCGCCATGGATTTCCTCGCCGGGCTCGACAGCCTCAAACCGCTGCTGCCGCGGGCCGCCACGCGTCTCATATTCTATGCCGGTTCGAGCATCGGGAACTTCGATCCACCCGACGCGCGCCGGCTCCTTCGCCAGTTTCACGACCTGCTCGAGGAAGGCGACGCCCTCCTCATCGGCTACGACCTGCAGAAGGATCACGCCCTCCTCCATCGGGCCTACGACGATCCCGACGGTATAACCGCCTCATTCAACCTGAACCTCCTTGCCCGTCTCAACCGCGAACTGGGCGCGGATTTCGACCTCGGCGGGTTCCGCCACGTGGCGAGGTATAACGAGGCGGAGTGCCGGATGGAGATGCACCTCGAAAGCCTCGCGGGGCAGAAGGTGCGGATAGGCACTGAGTCGGTCCTGTTCGGTCCCTCGGAGCACATGCACACGGAAAGCTCGTACAAATACACGGTTGAGGGCTTTGACGCCCTGGCGGCACGCGCCGGCTTCCGCCGGCTGGACGTCTGGACAGACCCCGCCTCATACTTCGCGGTCGGCCTGTATCGCAAGGATGCCGCCTTCGGACATCCGGCGCCTCTCATGGACGCGGGCTAAGGGGACGCCGTTCAAGGAGGCATGCGATGGCCCTTCAGGACAATGAAAAGAGCGGGGTATGCGGCATCTGTTCGGCCGGATGCGGGGTAGTCGTCACGTACGACCGGGAAGGCCGTATGACCGCCGTCAGGGCGGATAACGAATCGCCCTTCGGGATGATCTGCAGGGTCGGGGAGCGCTCGCCGGAGATCGTCTACTCCCATGATAGAATTCCCTATCCCCTGCGGAGGAGCGGCCCCAAAGGGACCTACGAGTTCACGCGCATCTCATGGGACGAGGCGTATGATGAGATCGTCGCGAAGCTGAATCGGATAAAGAAAGAATCGGGTCCCGAGGCGGCCGCCGTCTACACGGGAAGCGGAAGCTTCGACCGCGCCCTGTGCGACGTGTACCAGCCGGAAGGCGTCGCCGTCTCGTCGGCGTCGAGCGTCCTCTTCCCCTTCGGCTCCCCGAACACGCTCGGCGTCGGGGCGCTCTGCTACGTGGCCTTCGCCATGATCGCCCCCCACGTCACCATGGGGAGCATGTATATCGACATGTTTTCCGATATCGAGCACGCGAGGCTCATCGTGGTATGGGGGAAGAACCCGGCCGCCCATTGCCCGCCGGACGACTTCCTGAAGATCGAGGCGGCCCACGGACGTGGCGCCGAGATCGTCGTCATCGATCCCCGGAAGACCGCGGTGGCGAGATACCCGCGCGCCACGTGGATTCCCCTCCGGCCCGGCACGGACGCCGCCCTGGCCCTAGGCATGTGCAACGTCCTGATCGAGGAGGAGCTCTAC
Organism: Syntrophorhabdales bacterium; assembly: GCA_050011095.1. GTDB lineage: Bacteria > Desulfobacterota > Syntrophorhabdia > Syntrophorhabdales > WCHB1-27 > JBEKJU01. The sequence continues at coordinate 3,856 of JBEKJU010000023.1, read as the reverse complement.
GATGAGGCCTTCGTCAAAAACTGGGTGACGGGCTTCGACGCCTTCTCGCAATACGTGCAGCACTTCAGGCCGGACTACGTGGAAGGCGTCACGGGGGTGCCCGCCGACACGGTCCGCTCTCTCGCGAGGCGGATGGCACAGGCCGACGGTGTCGCGCCCGTCATGTACAGCGGTCTCGAATACAACGGCAACGGGGTGCAGACCGTGAGGGCGGTCCTCACCCTTCTGGCCCTCGCGGGCCAGTTGGACGTCCCCGGCGGCCAGTGCTTCAAGATGAGGCAGAACAGGTTTTCCCTCAACCGGAAGGGCCTCGTCGCCAACCCGGATGCCCAAAAGGCGGCCGGCCACAACGAGTTTCCCCTCTATACCCGATACCGGGGCGAGTTCCACGCCATCGCCCTTCCCCGGGCGGTCCTCCAGGGCGACCCCTATCCTATCAGGATGCTCATAAGCCTCGGGGCATCGATCATCACGTCGTGGCCCCAATCGGCCATCTGGCGAAAGACCCTGGGAGGCCTCGACTTTCTCGTCTGCATCGACCGTCAGTGGACATCCGACATGGCCTACGCCGATATCGTACTCCCCGCGTCGACGTACTACGAAGCGGAGTCCTACGTGGTCTACGATTCCGTCTTCAGGATACGGGAGCGACTCGTCGAACCCGTCGGCGAGGCCCGCTATGATTTTTTCATCCTCTCCGAACTGGCACGCCGCCTCGGGTACGGCCATCTCTACCCGCAAGACACGGAAGCACTGCTCTCCCACGTGCTTTCCGGCTCCGGGTTCACCCTGGACGACGTGAAAAGGGCCGGGGGTATGGTGCAGGTTCCGCCCGCGATGATGCAGTACAGAAAGTGGGAGAAGGGTCTGCTCAGGGACGATGGCAAGCCGGGTTTCGAGACACCGAGCGGAAGGTTCGAGATCGCCTCCTCCCTGCTCGAGGAATACGGCTACGAGCCCCTGCCCCGCTACGCCGAGCCCCGCGAGAGCCCCGCCTCCAACCCCGCGCTGGCCGCGCGGTTCCCCCTCGTCTTCAATTCCGGGGCACGCCACAACATCGACCTCCACACCCTGCATCACTCCGTGGCCTCCCTCGCGAGGGAACTGCCGGCGCCTAGGGTCATGATGAACCGCAGCGATGCCCTGGCGCGGGGGATCGGTAATGGGGACAAGGTCCTGATCCGGACATTGCGGGGAGAGGTCGAGATGTACGCCCGGGTGAGCGACGATATCGTAGCGGGCGCGGTGGAGGCAAGCGGGGCCGGCGGCGGCGCCCTCGGCTCGGCCGACTGGCAAAAGGCCTGCGTCAACGAACTAACGGATCTCTCAAATTACGATCCCATTTCCGGATTCCCCGCCTACAAGGCCCTTTTGTGCGAGGTGACCAGGGTCGACTGCGCCGGGATGAAAGAGGTGGCGGGCCGGGGGGAGTATGCGGTCGACAGCCGCCTCCAACCCCCGCCGGCAGTTGCCCCCGTATACCTGGACCACAACGCGACGACCGCCGTCGATGCGGCCGTGCAGGAGGCGATGGCCGGTTTCCTCGGGTGCTACGGCAACCCATCGAGCATCTACTCGGCTGGAAGGGAGGCGGCCGGGGCCATCGCGGAGGCCCGCAAAAGCCTCTCCCTCCTGATCAACTGCACGCCCCGCCGCCTCATTTTTACGAGTGGCGGTTCCGAGGGGAACAATTTCGTCATCAAGGGCATCGCCCTCTCCCTCGGTCGCGCCAAAGGCCGGATAATCACGACCTCCATCGAGCACCCCTCGGTGATCGCCGCGTGCCGCTGGCTTGAAAGGCTCGGCTTCACGATCGTTTACCTTCCCGTCGATGGCGACGGCATTGTCAGCCCTGACGATCTGTCGAACGCCCTATCGGATGCGACGTGCCTCGTGAGCATCATGGCGGCGAACAACGAGACCGGCGCACTCCAGCCGATTGCCGAGCTGGCCCGTATCGCGAAAGAAAAGGGCGCCCTCTTTCACACGGACGCGGTGCAGGCCGTCGGCAAGATACCGGTCGACGTGGGCGCGTGGGGCGTCGATTTCCTCACGCTCTCAGGGCACAAGTTTCACGGGCCGAAGGGGACCGGCGCGGTTTACGTCCGCAAGGGGCTCGACCTTCCCGCCCTTATCCACGGGGGAAAGCAGGAGGGAGGGCTGAGGGGTGGAACGGAGAATACCCCCGGTATTGTGGGGATGGGTAAGGCCGCCCATCTGGCCGCCCGGCGCCTGGGTGAGATGGAACACAGGGTCAGGCGGATGCGCGATGCCCTTTACGAGGGGGTCATGCGGATCGTCCCGCGGGTGAAACTGAACGGCCACCCAGAAAAGAGGCTCCCCAATACCCTGAATGTCACGCTTCCGGGCATGCGGGGCGAGTCGCTCGTCCTAGCGCTCGACTCCCTGGGGGTCTTCTTTTCCTCCGGCTCGGCCTGCAAGTCGGGCTCTCCCGAGCCGTCCCACGTCCTTTTGGCGATGGGTCGCACCGAAGAGGAGGCCCACTGCGCCCTCCGGTTCTCTCTAGGGCTGGATAACACGGACGAGCAGATAGAAAGGACGCTCCAGGCGCTCGGCGACGTCGTTTCCACGTCGGCGAGGACCGTCCGTTTCGTGTCCTGCCGATAGTGTCCCTTTTTTCTCACCGGGAAATGTGGCCGACGTAGTATACTGATGGACCTATGTATCTCGCGGTCCTCTCGGCGGTCGTGCTGCTCCTCAACATCCCTTTCGGTTATTGGCGGTCACGGGTGAGAAAATTCTCGGTGCGGTGGTTTCTCGCCGTTCATCTGCCGGTGCCCCTCGTGATCGCCCTGCGTCTCGCGTCCGGAATCGGCTGGCACTATGCGACATTCCCCCTGTTTGTCGGGGCCTTTTTCGCGGGCCAGGTCCTGGGAGCGCGGATAGGCCGCCGCTGATACCAAGTCGCCTTCTTCGGGCTTCACCGGGCCTTCGGGCTACCGACCTCGCCGGCCGCCTCTTCCGGGGTCTCGACTATCCTCACCCCCCTTTGCCTCATCTCGTCGAGCGCCTGAAGCGTGGTCTCAGGGGCGATCCCCCTGCAAAGCCCTCTCACCACCGTCACCTGATACCCGGCGGCAACCCCGTCGATTGCCGTGGCCCGTACGCAGTAATCGGTCGCTATTCCATAGACGAGCAGCCTTTCCACCCCGTTTCTCCCGAGGATGGCATGAAGCTCGGTCCTTTCGCCCCCGTCGTCCTGAAATGCGGAGTAGCCGTCACGGCCGGGGTTTTGCGCCTTCCTCACAATCGTCAGGAACAGGCTGTTATCGATCAGCACCCGCGCCTGTTCGGTTCCCTGGACGCAGTGAGGCGGCCAGAGGACCTGGGTTCTCCCGTTGATGATGATCGATTCGAAAGGCTGTTTTCCGGGGTGGTTGGAGGCGAACGAGATATGGTTCGGGGGGTGCCAGTCCTGGGAGCCGAGGATGACGACGCCGGCCTCTTTCAGGCGTCTCGTCGCCCTCTCCACGTCCCTTACGTAGTCCTCGCCGGTGTCCGGGGCTGCGAGCGCCCCTTTCTTCCATGTGGTAAAATCCCCCTGCACGTCGACGACGAGCGCGCCCCATTTTTCTTGCATTTCCGCCCCCTGCCTCAGTAGTCATGCACTGCTGCCTTATGTGCATGGTTCGGGGGTGTCGGTCCAGGTCTCACTCCCCTACGAATCCATTATAGGGGCAGCCCGTCATTTCTTCAAGAAGGAGGCGGTATCCGAATAAATGACCCTGCTGCTTGCAGCAGGGTATCCAAGACAACGAGCGGAGCGAGTCTTTGAGCAGGGAGTCTCGGGGCACCCGCTTGCGGGTCGTGGCTTTGCCCACAGAGGGGGCGACGC
>JBEKJU010000022.1:0-24932 GCA_050011095.1 Syntrophorhabdales bacterium | reverse complement strand
GGCAGAGAACGTGGATGCGCCGATAAAACGCGTGAGGGAGAAAGGGAGGTCGAAAGGCAGGGAGAAGACGTCTATCGAGCCTCCGAATTTCTTCCGCAGGAGGTCCCTCGTGTAATAGGTATTGGTGGTAATAATGAAATCGTTCCTCGCCATCGTCCGGGCATAGCTGAGGAAGTTCTCGGCAACGACCGCCTCGCCCACAGAGGCGGCATGTATCCATATGGCGTCCTTCAACCGGTCGTCGACAGGGACCGGGAACAGGCGCTCGAAGAAATTCCTCCTGATCTTCTTCCTCGTGAGGGCAAAGAGGACGAAGAAGGGGAGGGCGGAATGGACGAGCAGGTTATATATCAGTCTCCACATACCATGCGGTCCGCTGTTTCCGTGAGGGATATGAGCGCCCCCTCGACCTCCCGCCGCGTGCGCTCCAGGGCGTCACCTTGCGTCTTGCGGGGTACATAGATGGGATCGCCCCACAGGAAGAGGACCTTCGAAAAAGGGTAGGGTAGCAAAAAACGATCCCACGAGTCAAAAAGTTTCCGCCTGCTCGCGCCGTAGGTGACGGGCACGATTGGCCTCTGGGTGAGCCTGGCGAGTTCGATTATCCCCTGTTTCACCTGATAGCGCGGTCCTTTCGGCCCGTCCGGCGTTATGGCTATATCCGTCCCCTGGGCAAGCTCGTCGAGCATCTCCCTCACCGAGGAGACCGATCTCTTTCCGTATGACCCCCTGACCGCTCCAAGGCCGAAATACCGTACGACCCGCGCAATGAACTCACCGTCCCGGTGACGGGAGATGAGTACCTTCGCACCGGTGCCTTTATAAGCAAAAGGCATGGCGAGGAGTCTGCCATGCCAGAAGCAGGCGATGATGTTGTCCCCCCGCTCCCATAATCGGTCGACCGCCTCCCTGTTCGCGTGTCTTATCGTGAGCGTGGTGCGTAAAAGGATGAGGAAGAGGTAGACGAGGGGCGGCAGCAGGTTCAGCATGATTGCGTACTTGAGGCCTTTAAGCATTCTTGAGCCTCTTGTCGATCCGTATAATCTTCTTTCTGTCCTGGTTCACGAACTGCAGCTCATATAGCCTCTTGTACGGACCCTCGGCCTCGATGAGCTCGCGGTGTGTCCCCTCCTGGACGATGCGGCCGCCCTCGAACACGATTATCCTGTCGGCATTGATGATCGTCGAGAGCCTGTGGGCGATGATAATCGTGGTCCTCCCCTCCATCAGGTTTTCGAGCGCCTTCTGCACCTCCGTCTCAGAGGCGGTGTCGAGGGCGCTCGTTGCCTCGTCCAGAATGAGAATCGGCGCGTCCTTATAGAGGGCCCTCGCTATGGCGATCCTCTGCTTCTGTCCCCCCGAGAGCCTGACCCCCCTTTCCCCCACGATCGTATCGAGTCTCTTCGGCAGCTTCGAGATGAACTCGTAGGCATTGGCGGAGCGGATGGCCGCCTCGATCCTTTCCATGTCCTCTTCCTTGCCGTGGGCGATATTATGGGAGATGGTATCGTTGAAAAGGATTACATCCTGCGTGACGAGGGCGATGTTCTCCCTGAGGGAGTTCATGGTGACGTCCCTTATATCGATGCCGTCGAGCCTGATGAGCCCCTCGGTCACGTCATAGAATCGGGGTATCAAATTGGCGAGGGTCGTCTTTCCCACCCCGCTCTCCCCCACGAGGGCGATGGTTTCGTTCTTGCGCACGGAGAGGTTGATGTCACTCAGGACCATCTTCTCTTCGTACTTAAAATAGACATTGACAAACTCGATCCTCCCCTCTACGGCTGCGAGTTCAGTCGCGTCGGGCTTGTCGGTCACTTCGGGCACCCGGTCGACTATCTCGAACACCCTCTGGGCCGCGGCGAGGCCCTGCTGCACGCTGTGGTTTTCCTTGTTGATCCGCTTGATGGGCTCATAGAGCAAAAGGAGCGCCGCCGTGAAAGAGAAGAAGTTGCCGGGCGTCGACTTGCCCGAGATGACCGCTCCCCCGCCATACCAGATAATGATGGCCACCGCGATACCGCCGAGTACCTCCATGATGGGTGAAGAGAGGGCCCTTACTTTGTAGCGCTTCAAGACGATGCGGAAAAGATACTCGTTTTCGTCGTTGAATTTTGCGTCTTCGTACCGCTCCATGGCAAAGGCCTTCACGATCCTCTGCCCGGTGATCGTCTCGTGGAGAAAGTTCGTCAGCCTCGCCATGGCCTTCTGGTTCTGCACGCTGATCTTGCGGAGCCTTCGGCCGAAGGCGACGATAGGGTATGTGGCGAAGGGAAGGACGATGAAGGCGATGACCGCGAGCTTCCAGTCGCGGTAGAAAACGACGAAAACAAGACCGGCTATCGTGAACGCATCCTTCAGGATCGCCGTGAAAGAGTCGGAGACCGCGCCCTGAACCAGGCTGATATCATTCGTGATACGAGAGATAATGAGGCCCGTGGGGGTCTTGTCGAAAAAGACGAGGGGCTGCATCTGGAGGTGTTTGAAAACCATGTTCCTCATGTCCGTGATGATCTTTTGGCCGACAAAGCCCATAAGGTAGGCCTGGAGATAATCGAATATCCCCTTCGCGAGATAGAGAATGACGATGCCGAAGGGGATGAGCATGAGGAGTTTTGCGTTCTTTTCGAAGAAGATCTTATCCATCACGGGTTGGACGAGATAGGCGGTAAGTCCGTTTGTCCCGGCGACGAGGGACATAAAGGCCATGGCCAGACCGAGCTTGACCCAGTAGGGCTGAACAAATTTGAGGAGTCTCAGGTAGAGGGCCATATCTATCTATCGCTCGAGCAACCGAAGAATCTCCGCGGCCGCGATGTTGTACGGATCGCGGTTCGGAACGGCAAGTTCTTTTCGCACGTGCTCCAACTCTTTATGCACCGGAGCCTTATCATTATTTACCATAGAAACCAGGGTGCTGGCAATCTTTTCTGCATCCAGGGACTGTATGAATTCAGGGAAGACCTCATGACCCGCGAGTATGTTGGGCAGGCTGATATGCCTCACATCGACCACCATCCGCGCGATGAGGTAGGAGAGGGTGGACATCCTGTAGAGGACCACCGAGGGAACGCCGAGGATCGCGGCCTCCAGGGCCGCGCTGCCTGAGGCGATCAGGGCCGCGTCCGAGTAAGCGAGGCAATCGTAGGGGAGACCCGCAACGGGAATAATGGCGCCCCTTTTTTTGATAAAGGGCGCAAAGGCGGCCTCATCCATGGTCTCCGCAACAGGCAGAAGAACGGCAAACCGGCCTAACCTCGCGCGGACATGGTCGAGCACCTCCATGAGCACGGGCATGTGCCTTCTTACCTCGTCGGGCCTGCTCCCCGGCATCATGGTAATGACGGGTCGATCACCCCTTATGGCGAACATGGAGAAGAACTCGTCTTTGCCATGGCGGGGTTTCACGGTCCGGACGAAGGGGTGGCCTATGTAGCGGACGGGGACGCCGTGTGTCCGGTAGAGCGCCTCTTCAAAGGGAAGGATGCAGAGGACGAGGTCGATCCATAGCTTGATCTGCCTTATCCGGCCCTTTCTCCACGCCCATATCTGGGGAGGGATAAAATAGACGGTAGGGATGGCGAGATGCTTTGCCTGCCGGGCAACTCTCAGATTGAAGCCGGGAAAATCAACGAGAATTACAAGGTCGGGCGCACCCTCGCGGAGGTGCCGCTTGAGCGCGGCATATGCCTTCCAGATGGGGCCCGCCTTTGAGAACACCTCGCTCAATCCGGTGAGGGAGATGTCCCGGTAATCATGGACGAGACTGACGCCCGCGTCGGCGAGCCTCCGGCTGCCGATGCCGCTGAATTCGATATTGGCCGATTCCTTGAGGGCCGCTACGAGATGGGCCGCGTGGATCTCCCCGGACAGTTCCCCCGTGACGATCACAACCCTTTTAGCCAAGGGCCCTTACACCATCCCGGGAGACGTGCTGATCGATCTCGTCCTTTATGGCATTCGCGAGGATGAGGGCGCGCAGACCGTCCTCGCCGCGGACGACGACATTCAACCCGTGCCTGACCGCCCTCACGAAGGCCCGGAGCTCATCGTACACGGGGTCCGGATGGCGCGCGCGGAAGGTGCGGACCTCTACCGAGCCGTTTTTGCCCCTTTTCGCTGAAAGCATATGACCGGCGGAAAGATCGAGTGAGAAGTAGCCTCCTTCCTCAACCACCGTGAAAGTCCTCTCCCTCGTACGGGAAACCCTGCTCGCCGAAAGGCGCGCGATAGAGCCGTCGGCAAAGTCGATGCGGGCCTGGGCCACGTCGATCTTTTCTGTAAGAACAGGTGTGCCCCTGGCGCGCACGCGCGTGACGTCGGTCTTGGCAAGGGCAAGGACCAGGTCGATATCGTGGATCATAAGGTCATGAATGACGTCGATGTCGGTGGACCTGCCCGTGAAGGGACCGATCCTGCGGGCCTCCATGAGGAGGGGATTGCGGATGGCGCCTTGTGCCCTGCGGAAGGGCGGGCTGAACCGTTCGAGGTGTCCCACCTGCAGGACGAGCCCCTTTTTGGCGGCGAGGGCTATAAGTTCCCGCGCCTCGGCCGGTCGGGCGGCGACAGGCTTTTCGATGAAGACATGGACGCCGTTTTCGAGAAGCTCCCGTGCGACGGCATAGTGGGTGTCGGTGGTCGATGCGATGACTGCCGCGGCCACCCCGTCCTCAAGGGCCCGGCTATGGTGGTCGACCCCGGCCACCCCGTGTTCCATTGCCGTCGCCCCTGCCTGCGCGGGGTCGACATCGACGATGCAGGTCAGGGTGACATCCTTCATTCCAGCGAGCTTACGGGCGTGGATCCTTCCCATATGGCCCGCGCCGATGAGACAGAGCCTTAACGGCATATCCCCCTCTCGGAGGCACGGATAAAGGCGATAAGCTCTTTAACGTGCTCGCCTTCGAGTTGCTCCTCGATCATCTTCAGGGCGGCCTCAAGCGACAGGGACGATCTGAAGATGATACGGTAGGCCTTCTTCAGCATTGCGATGTCCTCCTTCGTAAACCCGCGTCTTTCAAGACCCAGCACATTAAGGCCGTAAAGGGTGGCCCTGTTGCCCGCCGCCATGACAAAGGGCGGGACATCCTTGGGGACACCGGTGAGGCCGCTGATGAAGGCGTATCTTCCCACCTTACAGAACTGATGGACCGCGCACAGGCCGGAGAGGATGGCGAAATCGGCGACACGAACGTGGCCGCCCAGGGTCGCGCAATTGGCCATGATGACATTGCTCCCCACCCGGCAGTCGTGGGCGATATGGCTGTATGCCATGATGAAGTTGTTGCTCCCCACCGTGGTGGTCCCGGTCGCCTTCGTGCCCCTGTTGATGGTGACGTATTCCCTGACCACGTTGTTGTCCCCCACGACACAGGTCGTCTCTTCGCCGCGGTAGGTGATGTCCTGGGGGGGCGAGCCGATGGAAACGAAGGGGTGGATGGTGCAGGAGCCTCCTATCGTGGTGCGTCCGTCTATGGTGACATGGCCGATGAGCCGCGTTCCGGCGCCGATCACCACGTTATTTCCAATTAGGCAGTAAGGGCCTATCTCGGCGTCGTCTGCGACCTGGGCTCCCTTTTCAATAACGGCTGTCGGGTGTATCATTCGTTCTCCTCATTCCCCTGAAGGGTCGCCATGATCTGCGCCTCCGCCACCAACTTGTCCTCCACAAATGCCTCCCCGTCGAAGATCCATACTCCCCGTCTGTGCTTCACGACCTCGATCACCAGTCTCAACTGATCGCCCGGTGTCACGGGCCGTCTGAACCTGGCCTTGTCGATGCCGATGAACCGGACGTCTCCCCTCAGATCGGGAAAGGATTTAAAGGCAAGGATCCCGCCTGTCTGAGCGAGGGCCTCGATGATGAGCACCCCCGGCATTATTGGCTTTCGAGGGAAATGACCGGGGAAGAAGGGCTCGTTGAAGGTGACGTTCTTTATGCCGACAATCCTCTTGCCCGGCTCCAATTCCACGATCCTGTCAACGAGCAGGAAAGGAAAATTGTGTGGCAGCAACGCCAGAATCTCATTAATCTCGATCATGCTTCAGCCCCTGTGCAACGTCTCTTCAATCCTGCCGATCCGCTCGAAAAGCTCCGGCAGCCTTTTCAAATAACCTTGCAGCCTCAGCCACTCGCGGTGAGGCATGTGAGGCGTGCCGGCGATAACGGAGCGCTCCTTGACGTCCTTGGTGATCCCCGTACCTCCCGCCGCCTGAACATTGTCGCCGATCGTGACGTGGTCCCTTACGCCCACCTTACCGCCCAGGACGACATTTCTCCCAACGGTGGTACTCCCTGCTATACCGACCTGGGAGACAATAATAGAATGTTCGCCAATCGTCACATTGTGGCCGATCTGCACCAGGTTGTCTATCCTGGTCCCCTGGCCGATCACCGTCCTGTCGAGAGATGCCCGGTCGATGCACGTGTTTGCCCCTATTTCCACGTCGTCCCCGACCTCCAGCATGCCGAGCTGGGGTATTTTCCTGTGCCTCTGGCCGTCCCATATATAGCCGAATCCATCGGCCCCCAGGACGACGCCCGCGTGGATGACGACCCTCTTCCCGATGACCGTCCTGCCGTATACGGTCACATTGGGGTGAATGACCGTGTCGTCGCCAATAATGACATCCCGGCCGATAAAACAGAAGGGGTGGATCACCGCGTTTTTGCCGATGACGGCCCCCTCGTCGACATAGACGCAGGGGAAGACCGCGGCCTCCGGGGAGACGACAGCGCCTTCGGCCACGTATGCGCCGGGGCTCACACCTTTGGGGGGCGAATACGCCGTTTCGAAGAGGCTGGCGGCCTCGACGTAGGCAAGGGCCGGATTTCCAACAGTCACGTAGTTTTTGCCCACAAGGAGGCCCTCGGCGACATCACGGCCGACGATAAAGGCGGACGCCCGGGAAAGGGGCACGTATTTTTCAAAGGCGCGGCCGAGGATAAAGGTGATATCACCCTCGCGCGCCTCCTTCACGCCGGCAATGCCCGCAATACAGGCCTCGCCGTCGCCAGAGAGGCCGCCCTCTATTCGTGACGCGATTTCTTTCAGTTTAATCATTTCTTTACGGGTGCGGCAGCCTTCCTTTTCACAAATTCATTGTACCGGCTGATTACCTTATCGGTAATGTCCGAGGCCCCCGGCGCGAAGAGGACCGCGTTCTTCTCGAGGATGACCGAATACCTCTCACTTTCGCCTATGCCCTTTATGACATTCTCGACGAGCTCTTTCACGATCTCCTGCGCACGCTCCCGATGCTTTTGCTGCATTTCCATCTCGTAGTCGTTCTGCATCTTCTGATAGTCTCTCAGTTTGGTCTGGAATTGTCTCTCTTTTTCAGTCCTGGCTTCAGCCGTGATCAGCCCGGACTGTTTGTCAAAGGCGTCCTTCATCTTCTGAAGTTCTTCCTGTTTCTGGCTAAGGTCCTTGTTCCGTCTCTCGGCCTCCGCCATCAGGCTCTTCGACGCCTGTTTTCCCTTGTCTGACTCGACCATCGCCTTCTGCATGTCGACGTATGCTATCTTCACCGACGGCGCCTGCGCCATCGCCTGAAAGGGCACAAAAATGAACATGATCAACGCTGTAAAAATCGCATATCTTCTCATAAGTCCTCCTGTTAGAATGGTCTCCCCATCGAAAAATCAAAGACCTCCGCCTTCTCGCCCGTGTGCTTGTCCAGGTTGAGGCCAATCTCGAGTGTAATGGGACCCATGGGCGAGAACCAATGGATGCCGATTCCTGCGGCAGGTCGCAAGGCCTCGAAGAATCCGCCCGTGTTGTTGAATCCCTTGCCGTAATCGAAGAATACAAAGCCTTTCAGGCCGGCGGGCTTGTACAGGGGGAAAATCCATTCACTGTTGAAGTAGAGCTCGTTGAGCGACCCGATCGGGTCGTCTTCATGGTTCGGGGGCGAGGTGGGGCCCGCCCCGCCGTACTCGAAGCCCCTAACCGTCTGGATGCCGCCGACGAAGAATCTCTCGTAGACCGGGACGGTCGTTCCCCCGTAAGCGGTAAGGTTTCCGGCGGTGCCCTTCAGGAGGAACGTCGTGTCCCACATGAAGGGGATGTAATGGCCGTAGGAAACGACGGATTTGACGAACTCGTTGTCCCCACCGAAGGAACGGCTCGCGACCTCGACGAGGGCGGACGCGAACGAGCCGCGGCTCGGGTTGAGGACGTCGTCGATCGTATTCCTGCTGAGCGATGCGTTGACGGCGCTCGTCGCGCTCGTTCCCATCTGGCTCTGGATGAAGCTGCCCGCATCTGACTGGATGTCGTACACGTCGATCCTTTGATACCTGTAGCCAAGGCTGCCCCTTATGTACTCCGTGAGAGGGCGGGAGACCGAGATGCCGCCGCCCGAGCCCTTGTAGTCGTACGTGTCGAAGGTCCTTTCCGTATTGAAAATGTTGTACGTGGTTGTAAAGTTTTTGTCGAAGGTGTAGGGCTGCGCGAAGGTCAGGTCGTACAACCGCGCGATCGAGCTGACCTGAGCGGACAGAGATGCCCTGTCACCCGTACCGAATATATTATCCTGGCTGATAGAGCCCGAGAGAAGCATTTTTTCATAGGTGCTGTACCCGACGCCGAAAGAAAGGGAGCCCGTCGGTTTCTCCTCGACGATCACATCGAGATTCACCTTGTCCGGTTCGTCCGTCTTGATCGTTTTCAGTTCCTCCGACTTGAAGTAGGTGGTATTACGGAGCCTCCTCTTCGTGTCTTTCAATTTTGTGGCCGAATAGAGGTCGCCCTCGGCAAATTTCAGCTCCCGCCTTATGACCTTGTCCCTTGTCTTTATGTTGCCCACTATATTGATCCGGTTGAAGTAGACCTCCGACCCCCTGGCGATATCGTATGTAATATTGACGGTCCTGCTTTCATCGTTGAGCGCCGTGAGGGGAGCAACATCAACGAAGGCGTATCCTTTGTCCTGGTAGAGATCGGTGATTGTCGTCACGTCAGCCTGGAAGACGGACGCCTTGAACGTGTTGCCCGGTTTGCTCTTTATCTTATTCTGAAGCTCCGACCGGCTGAAGATGATATCACCCTTGAAATCCACCTCGCCGATTTTGTAGAGATTTCCCTCCTTTATATCGATGGCGATGGAGATGGTCTTTCCATCAGCTGAGATCCGGACATCCGGCGCGCCCACCTTGACCGTCACGTACCCGTTGTCGTGGTAAAGGCCCTCGATTTGCTTCCTGTCCTCGTCCAGGGCCTCCTCGTCCAGGATACCCGAACCGGTAGCCCAGGAAAACCATCCTTTCTCCCTGGTTCTCATCGCGCCTTTTATCCGGCTCGCCTTGATGTTCTTGTTGCCGGTAAAGGTGATCTTCCGCACGTATGCCCTCTGGGGCTCCTCTATGACAAACCTCACCTCCGCCTTGTAGCCCCGCCCGGTATCGACCTCGTAGCTCACCTTTGCCGCGTAATAGCCCTTACTGGCATAGAGCTTCTTGATCTCCTCCACGCTATCCTTCATCTTCTCGATGTTCAGGGTATCGCCCGATTTTATCTTTATCTTGTCCCGTATGTCCTGGGTCTTCAACTTCTTGTTTCCCGCGATGTAAATGGCGCTCACGGGAGGCCGCTCAACGACGACAAAGGTGACTATCCTGCCCTTCTCCGTATCCTTTACGTCCACTATGACGTCGCTGAAAAAACCCGTCTTATAAATGCTCTTCAGGTCTTCCCCGGTCTTCCCGGCATCGTAGACGTCGCCCTCCTTCGTCTTTATGGCATTGAAGACGACGCCTTTGTCGATCCTCTCGTTGCCGATGACCTCGACCTTTGCGATCCTGTCACTTTCCGCCGCGATGAGGACGCTGCTCCATAGGCAGCAAAAAACGAGGAAAAGACCCAATTTTCTCATTCAGATAGGAAAATTAACAGATAAACGGCAAATTGTAAAGGTAAAAAGGACTGGAGCACTGGAGCTTCTCGCGTTTGTCGGTCACGGATGAAGAAACATACGGAAAGCGTTGGACAAAATGACCCGCGGGGATTTATGGCGAGGCGCATGCGATCGGAAGGATGACCGGGAGAAATGCCCGGAATGCGGCCATCCCGATCCCGCCCCTCGTGGCTCCCGCAGAGACCGGGTCCCGAAAATCCGTCGATAAAACGATGGCAGGTCCAGTAGCCTTGTTGAGGCATGCGTGGTCAGCGGGAGCTCGTGACACCCACACGGGCGCAGAGGCTGGAGACCGGGCACCTGCCGCAGAATGGCGAGATGGGTGTGCAGGTCCTCCGGCCGTGGGTGACGAGGAGCGGATTAATGACCCTCCAGTAATCCTCGGGCAGGATTTTCCGGAGCACCCTTTCTGTCTCGTCGGGTGTTCGTGCCCTCACGGCCCCCAGTCTTCGGCAGATGCGATGGACGTGGGTGTCGACGGCGATGCCTGGCAGGCCGAAGCCCTCGGTGACTACGATATTTGCCGTCTTCCTCCCCACACCCTTTATCGTGAGCAGTTCGTCTATGGTGTCGGGTACGGTGTTTCCGTATTTTTCGATGACCGTTCGTGAAACCTCTTTGATAAGGCGTGCCTTTTTCCGGTAGAAGCCGACGGGATAGATGATCCTCTCCACCTCCCCGGTGGGGATCGCCGAAAGCTCCCCGGCCGTGTGCGCCCGCGCCATCAGGCGTTCCATGGCCTTTTCCGTCGTCTCGTCCTTTGTTCTCAAGCTGAGCAGGCAGCCGATGAGCACGAGAAAGGGGCTCTTTCGCTCGGCGGCGATCCTCGTGAGGGCGGGGACGTCGTTTTTGTAGAACTCCTTGAGGCGCTCGATCAGTTCCTTGAAAGGGAAGGGCATCATTGTCTCCCCGTCGCCACCCGGATACCATCCGGGTGGGGCCTTTGAATGCAGCTCGGCATCAGTCGAGGATCTCCTTGAGGAGCGTCTCCATGCCACGCGTGTGCGTTCCCTCCCAATAGACCCTCCTGCAGGAGGGGCACGTCCTGAAGCGCGCGTAGGCGTGGAACACGAATTCGGGGACGAGGGACTCGACGTCCGCCTTTTCCACCTCGATCAATTCCACGTTGCACTCGATGCACCTCCCGCAGACGTTCTCACGCTTGATCTCGGGTTTGATCAGCGCCTTTATCTCCCGGAGCTGCCTTTGCGCGATCTCCGATTCGATGCGGATGGTCCTCGCGAATCCTGCATGGCCCCCCCTGCGCCTCGTCAGCAGGATCCGGCCGGGGTCCGTCGCGCTTATGCCATCGAGGGCTGCCGGACCGGCCGCGTACGCCGCGTCGAACCCCAGAAGGCGGAGATATTTTGCCAGTTTGCCGAGCATCGCATCGCAGACGAATCTCATCGTGAGGGCAGGGCTCTCGCCGCCCGCAGGGCCCGTTCCATAATCTCTTCTTCACCCTCCACACGGCGGTTTTCCATGACGATCCGGCCCATGCATATGACCGTATCGACTGCGCTTGCGGAGGCCGTATAGACGATGTCCGAGTAAATGTCGAAATTCGGCACGAACTCGGGTCGCGCGAGGTCGAGGAGGATGATGTCCGCCGTCGAGCCGACCTTTATCTCCCAGTCGTCCAGGGCGAAAATGCGGCCGGCCCCCCTCGTCGCCCTGTCGAAGGTTTCCCTGGCCGGCAGAAAGGTGGGGTCGTTCGTGGAGAATTTCGCGAGGAGGGAGGCGAATTTCATCGTCTCTATCATGTCGAGATGATTATTCGAGGAACAGCCGTCAGTGCCGAAGCAATAGGGGATGCCGTGGTCCCGTACGAGCCGGTAGGGGAAGGTGGCGCCCACGCACAACTTGAGGTTGGAAACAGGGTTGTTGACAAGGCTCGCCCGGCCCCGCGCAAGAATGGCCGCATCACTCTCACTCAGCCAGCAGCCGTGGGCGCCGATAAACCTTTCCGAGAGCAGGCCCTCTTCCTCGAGAAACTCGACGGGCGAGAGGCCGTACCGGTCGCGGGTGAACTGCGTCTCGCCTTCGCTTTCGCATACGTGCATATGGACGGGCACCTTATGCTCCTCGGAAAACGCCCTGATCCATTGGAGGCTTTCCCGGGAAACGCTGTATACGGCATGGGGGCCAAGGGCAAAGATGACGTTCGGCCGGTACCCTTCCGCTATCCGGAAAAGCTCGATATTGCGGTTTATCTGCTCCTCGCGCTTTTTCTGGTCGAACATATCAATGAAGACGCCGGAGAGGACACCCCGGATTCCCATGTCACAGACGGCCCTGGCCGAGTCTTCCCAAAACCAGTACATATCGTTGAAGACGGTGATGCCGTTCTTGATCATTTCGAGACAGGCGAGCTTCGTGCCCCAGTAGACATCCTCTCCCGTCAATTTCGCCTCGAGCACCCAGATTTTTTCCTCGAGCCACTGCTTGAGCGGCATATCATCGGCATAACCGCGCAGGAGCGTCATGGCTGCATGCGTGTGGCCATTGATGAAGGCGGGCAGGGCGACCTTGCGGTATCCGTCGATGGTCCGGTGGGCCGGCCGCCTGCATTCCGCCGATATTTCGGCGATCCTCCCGTTCTCGATGAAGATGTCCAGGACGGCTCCATCGGGAAGACGGACGCCCTTGATCAGGATATCCATCAAAAACCCTCTGACAGGATCGCCTGAAGGATCGCCTCGATGGTCCTCGCATTCCTCTGGACCTCCTCCTCGATCTCTCCCATGGTAAGGGGGGTCTTGATGACGCCGTTGCAGTAGTTGTCGATGGAGCAGAGGCTCACGTATGGGAGGGAATATTCCATGCAGAGGGTCGCCTCCGACGCCATGGTCATCCCCACCACATCGCCCAGTTTTTTCAATACGCCCACCTCGGCCTTCGTCTCGAAGCGGGGGCCGTTTGTCTGGATGTAGACCCCGCCCAGTACCGCCTCCACCTCCATTGCAATGCAGACGGCGCGCATTTTCTGGGCATAGGCCGCGTCCATGACCGGGATCGTGTAGTGTATCTCATAGTCATAGAAGCTCGGTATGTTCCAGGGCGAAAAGAAATCGTCGGGGATGATGAACGTGCCCGGCTTGAGAATAGTCTTGAGGCTTCCCACCGAATTCATTGCAATGACGCCTTCCGCCTGCAGGCTTTTCAGTGCCCAGATATTCGCGCGGTGGTTGATCATGTGTGGCGGCGCAGCCTTTTTTCCATGGCGCTGGAGGAAGAGATAGCGGGACGCCTTGCGCACGAAGACCTTGCCGTAAGGTGTTTCCACGGCCATCTCATCCCAGCTGCTGAAAAGGGTCGAGTAGAGTAGTGACGTACCTGCGATAATGGCTTTCATAAAGTTTCAGCCCCCTTTCGTCTCTCGATCATCGTGACGAGTTCGTCATAGGTGATCGTCTTGACACCCAGTTTTTTTGCCTTTGCCAGTTTTGATCCGGGATTTTCCCCCACTACCAGGTAATCGGTGCTCGCCGATACCTGCGACGCCGAATGGCCTCCGAGCCTTTCGATCAAATCCTCCACCTGGTTTCTTGGCGCGGCCATGGTGCCCGTGATGACGACCGTCTTGCCGGCGAGAGGCCCTTCCGCCTCCCCATGGGAGGCAAAATCGGGATTCTCCACCCTGACGCCGAGGGACTCGAGCGTCTCGAAGGTCTCAATATTCCCCTCGTCCTGAAAGAACGCGGAGACCGAGGCGGCGATCTTTTCGCCCACCTGCTTGATATCGAGGATTCCCTCCTTCGGCACGCGGTAGAGGTCCCCGATGCCCCTGAAGTGTTTCGCGAGCAGCCGCGCAACGTACTCACCCACGTGAAGGATGCCGATAGCGAAGAGGAACTTGGAAAGGGTCGTTCGTTTCGACCGCTCAACCGCGTCGATCAGGTTCTGGGCCGACTTTTCCGCGAATCGCGGCAGGGCGAGAAGGTCCGCCTTTCTCAATCTGTAGATATCCTCGAACCGCTTGATGAGTCCCCTTGAATGAAGGAGGGCCACATTCTTCTCGCCGAGGCCCTCGATGTCCATGCCCCCCCTCGAAGCGAAATGGATGATTTTCTCCTGAATCTGGGCGGGACAGGACAGAGAGATACACCGAACGGCCACCTCGCCTTCCTCGCGGGCGATTGTCGAGCCGCAGGCCGGACATTTCTCGGGGAGGGGAAAAATTCGCTCGTCGCCGGTCCTCTCGTCAGCCACCACGGCCACGACGTGGGGAATGACATCCCCCGCCCTTTCGATCACGACCGTATCGCCGATCCGTATGTCCTTTCTGGCTATTTCATCCCAATTGTGGAGGGTCGACCGTGATACGGTGACGCCGCCGACTCCTACCGGCTCGAAGACCGCATACGGGGTAATGACACCCGTCCGTCCGACGCTGCCCCGGATATCCAGGACCTTCGTGGTTGCCTGGTGGGCCTGAAACTTATACGCCATTGCCCAGCGCGGCTCCCTGGTTTTTTCCCCCAACCGGCGCTGGAGGGAGGCGTCATCGACCTTTACCACGGCCCCGTCGGTCTCGAAGGCAAGGGAATTCCGGAGGTTCTCGATTTCGGTCACCGACTCGATGACCTGGTCGATCCCCCTGGCCGTCCTGAATATCGCTGGGGTAGGGAATCTCGATGTCTTGAGCCATTCAATGAGGGCCGACTGGCTAGCAAGCTCCATCCCCCTTAGCGTTCCCACGCCGTAGCAGACCAGGTAGAGCCTGCGGGACGCGGTGATCGCAGGATCGAGCTGCCTCACCGACCCCGCCGCGGCATTCCGTGGATTGGCGAAGGCAGGCTCTCCTCTCTCCTCCCTCTGCCTGTTGAGCCCCCGGAAGTCTTCGAGATTCATGTAGACCTCGCCCCGTATATCGATCTCGTCGGGGACAGATCCGTCGGCGGCGATCGTGAGAGGCACGGACCGGAGGGTCCTGATGTTATTCGTGATGTCCTCGCCCTCGTATCCATCGCCTCTCGTTGAGGCGCTGACGAGCAGGCCGTTCCTGTAGGTCAGCTCGATAGCTAGGCCGTCGTATTTGGGCTCCACCGTGTAGGTAATATGCCCTTCCGTGCCGAGGAGCCTCTTGATCCGCCTGTCGAACTCCGAAAGCTCGTCATAGGAGAAGGCATTATCGAGGGAGAGCATGGGCTGGGCGTGCCTGATCTTCCTGAATTTTTCGGCGGGAGGCGCGCCCACGCGCTGGGTCGGCGATTCCGGTGTCACATAGCCGTAGCGTTCCTCCAGCTCTTTCAGCCTCCGGTAGAGGCGGTCGTACTCATCGTCGGATATGACGGGCGAATCGAGCACATAATACCGGTAGCTGTGGTAATTGAGGTCCTTTACGAGTCCCTCTATCTCACTTCTTGCATCCTCAGGAACTTCTCTCGCCATCCCGTCGTCCTTTATGATCCAGAATACCTGTCATTCTCACGCGTTGTCCCCTCCTGTCCGCCTCATGCACCTCACCGACCTGTGTGCGCGGACGACCAAACTACCGCTCCAGGGCCTTTACGGCATGATGTTTCATCACATATATTGTAGCAAATTTTCTGAATTATCTATAAAATGTTCTATTGTTGACCGAGTCCCAGGGTCCTTGCGCCCCCGTGAGGGACAATAATAGTATCGTAATGCCTCTTCAGGGCGAATTCAGGCTCGGGCAATCCAGGGAGAACTGATGGAGAAAAGGGTGACAAAAGAAGAGCTTCTTGCAAAGGCGGAGAAGCCGGCGCAGGATGCCATGAAGATGCATCCTTATTATCGCGGGAAGATAGAGGTGGTGCCGAAATGTGTGATACGGGATATCAATGATTTTGCCATCTGGTACACGCCGGGCGTGGCCGAACCATGCAGGGAGATCCAGCGAAACCCCGAGGCGGTTTTCGAGCTGACGAACAAGGCGAATATGGTGGCGATCGTCACGGACGGCACGCGTGTCCTCGGCCTCGGGGATATCGGTCCTTTGGCGGGCCTTCCCGTCATGGAAGGAAAAGCCCTGCTCTTCAAGTACTTGGGCGGCGTTGACGCCTTTCCCCTCTGTCTCGACACGACGGATGCCGAGGAGTTCATCAAGACGGTCAAATACCTTTGCCCGACCTTCGGGGGCATCAATCTGGAAGACATAGAGAGCCCGAAGTGTTTCCATATCCTCGAACGGCTTCGCGCCGAGGCCCCCATACCTGTGTGGCACGACGACCAGCAGGGCACCGCGGCGGTGACGCTCGCCGGCCTCATCAACGCCCTGAAGATCGTGAAGAAGGCCATGGCTGATGTGAAAATTACCCTCGTCGGCGCAGGGGCGGCCAATGTCTGTATCGCCCGTATGCTCTTCAAGGCAGGGGCGGATCCGAAAAAGATGATAGTCGTGGACATCAATGGCATCCTTTCGGCGAGACGCGACGATATCGACGCCAGGACCCACAAGGAGATGTGGGGGCTTGCCAGGATGACGAACGGGGAGGGCAGGGCCGGGGGCGTGGAAGAGGCCATGGCCGGCCAGGATGTGCTCATCGCCCTCTCGAAGTCGGGACCCGACGTCATAAAGAAGGACTGGATCGCGCGGATGGCCGATCAGGCGGTCGTCTTCGTCTGCGCCAATCCGATCCCCGAGATATGGCCCTGGGAGGCCAAGGAGGCGGGGGCGCGCATCGTTGCCACGGGCAGGAGCGATTTCCCGAACCAGGTGAACAACTCGATCGGCTTTCCCGCTATCTTCCGGGGCACCCTGGACGTCATGGCGCGAACCATCACGGATGAGATGTGCATCGCCGCGGCGTACGAGCTGGCGGCTTGCGCGGAAGACAGGGGACTCTCGGAAGAGTGCCTCCTTCCCACGATGGACGAGTGGGAGGTCTTTCCCAGGGAGGCGGTGGCGGTCGCGAAGAAGGCGATGGAACAGGGGGTGGCCCGCGTGAGGCTGGGCGAGAAGGAGCTTTTCCGTATGGCGGAGGAAAAGATCAGAAGGGCGAGGGAGGAGGTCGGCCTCCTCATGGAGAGGGGTATAATACCGCCCTACCAGGAGTGATGATGAGGGACGTGCACGTGGCCGAGGTGGCCGCGGCAATCGAGAGGCTCTTCATCGACGCGAACGTCAATCTTTCCGAAGGGGTCCTCGAAAGGCTGGGACGCGCCATCGACGAGGAAGTCTCCCCGTCAGGAAAGGACGTGTTGCGGGAGTTGCTCCGGAACGCGGAGATCGCCCGCGAGGAGGGGATGCCGCTATGCCAGGACACGGGATTGGCTATCGTCTTCATGGAAATCGGTCAGGACGTCCACTTCACGGGGGGCAACCTTAATGACGCGATCAGCGACGGGGTCCGCAATGCCTACAGAAAAGGCTACCTGCGGAAATCCTGCTGCGACCCCCTTACCAGAAAGAATACGGGTGACAATACGCCGCCCATCGTCCGCACAACCCTTGTCCTCGGCGAAAAGGTGAGGATTATCGCTATGCCGAAGGGCGGGGGGAGCGAGAACTACAGTGAGGTGAGGATGCTCACCCCAGCGGAGGGGCTTCCGGGAATAGAGGCCTTTGTGCTCGATATGGTGAAGAAGGGGGGGCCGAATCCGTGTCCGCCCATTATTGTCGGTGTGGGCGTAGGGGGGAATTTCGAGACATCGGCGCTCCTCTCGAAGGAGGCGCTGATGCTTTCCTTCGGGATAAGGAACCAGGATGCGACCGTGGCCGATCTTGAGTTGAAATTGCTGGAGGAAATAAATAGATTAGGGATAGGGCCGGGGGGTTACGGGGGTAGGATCACCGCTCTGGATGTCCACATCAAGGTGCTGCCATGCCACATCGCGTCCCTTCCGGTTGCGGTGAACATACAGTGCCACGCCCACAGGATAAAGGAAATGACGATATAGAGGAACATATGGAGGCAAAGCGCATCACCACGCCCCTCGACGACGGCGTCTGCTCCGGGCTGCGGTCAGGAGACAGAGTGCTGGTGAGCGGTTATATCTACACCGCGAGGGATGCGGCGCACAAGAGGTTCATGGAGGTACTCCGCCAGGGCGGCCCCCTGCCTATCGACGTCAGGGGGCAGGTAATTTACTACTGCGGTCCGACGCCTCCGGCCCCCGGTCGGGTAATCGGCGCGGCAGGCCCCACGACCAGTTCCCGGATGGATGCATACGCCCCTACGCTCCTCGCCCTGGGCTTGAAAGGCATGATAGGAAAAGGAAAAAGATCGGATGTGGTCAAAAATGCCATCATGAGACACAGGGCGGTCTATTTCGGGGCCACGGGAGGGGCGGGCGCACTCCTTTCGAAAAGCATCCGGTCATACGATATTGCGGCATATGAGGATTTGGGGCCGGAGGCGGTGGCCAGGCTGCTGGTCGAGGATTTACCGCTTTTTGTCATAAACGATGCGTTCGGCAACGATTTGTACGATATGGGTGTCAACCGGTATAGGATGGCGTAAACGGCCGATTTTGACTTTGACTTTTTTGGGCGGACATTTTAAAGAGCAAATAGCTTACAGGGGATTCCATGCGGGAGATTCGGCTAGGGATTGTGGGAGTGGGGAATTGTGCGAGCGCCCTCGTTCAGGGTATGGACTACTACGCCCGTATGGGCGAGAAGGATATCGCCGCGGGGTTGATGCACTATGATATATGCGGATACACCGCGGGACACATCAAGGTCGTCGCCGCCTTCGACATAGACAAAAGGAAGGTCGGCACACCGCTCTCCGAGGCGATTTTCGCTCCGCCGAACTGCACGAAACGGATCACCTCAACCCTCTGTGATGGGAACGTGACGGTTTCCATGGGAAATCGCCTCGACGGTGTCTCCCCCCACATGACGGATTATCCGGAGTACCGTAGATTCGTCCCCGCCGACAGCCCCCCTGACGACGTGGCCGGCATACTGAGGGATAGGGGGGTCGATATCCTGATAAATTACTTGCCTGTCGGCTCCGAGGAGGCGACAAGGTTTTACGCGCGGTGCTGCCTGGAGACCGGTGTAAGCCTTATCAACTGCATTCCCGTCTTCATTGCATCCGATGAACGGTGGGCCGCCATGTTCGAGGAGAGGAGGATCCCCGTGATCGGGGACGACGTCAAGTCGCAGATAGGGGCCACGATCATCCACCGGACCCTGGCAAAGCTGTTCAACGACAGGGGCGTCGCCATCGACAGGACATACCAACTGAACACAGGGGGAAATACCGATTTCCTGAACATGCTTAACAGGGACAGACTCCAGTCGAAGAAGATATCGAAGACGGAGGCCGTTCAATCCCTTCTCGACACGCCTCTCGCCCCGGAGAATATCCATATAGGACCATCTGATTATGTTCCCTGGCAATACGACAACAAGGTCTGTTTCATGCGATTGGAGGGGAGAATCTTTGGTGACATCCCGATCGAACTCGAGCTGCGCCTTTCCGTCGAGGATTCACCGAACAGCGGCGGATGCGTCATAGATGCCATAAGGTGCTGCAAGGTCGCGAGGGACAGGGGGGTGGGCGGTGTGCTCGAATCGATATCGGGATACACCATGAAGCACCCCATACGGCAATTCTCCGATGATATCGCGAGAAGAATGGTTGAAGAGTTCATAAAAGGGGAGAGGTTCAGGTAAGCGAACCCCTTTGAGGGGGTCGGGCGACCGGGCGCCCATAGACTGGGTGTCGACGTTGTATTCTTTCACCTCCACCCCTTCCTTTTTAGTGAAGGGATGCGCGAGTTCGCGGACAGAGGCTTTACCCCTCATGACGACCGTGAGGCTGCGCACGCCGGAAGACCGGGCGGCATGAGAGAGGTCGCTGAGCCCGTCGGTCAAAAACGCCCTTGAGGGGGGTAGCTTCGGCCGCTTTGCGGACGAAGGGGGCGCTGAGCCCGTCGGTCAAAAACGCCCTTGAGGGGGGTAGCTTCGGCCGCTTTGCGGACGAAGGGGGCGCTGAGCCCCAATAATAGGACTTCTACTATTGATAGGCTCCAAGATAGGCCATTCCCTCGATCCGCTTATACTGTGGGTTTACCATCTGCTTTTTGGCAGCAGGGTTGTCAGTCCAAATGTGCTCACCATTTTGGGCCTTTTTTTTTCGTTTCTCGCATCCCTGTTCATCGCGTTGCGGTGGCCCCTTTTTGTGGCCGGCATCCTCCTTCTTCTGTCGGGTTTCTGTGATCTCCTCGATGGGGCTGTGGCGCGCCAGGCGAGAATGGAGACGCCCTTCGGAGGTTTCCTCGATTCCGTGCTCGACCGGTACTCGGATCTCCTCGTCATGCTTGGCGTTTCGGTCTATTTTCTCCGCCTGGATTACCCGGACCCGCTTTTTTCAATGGTATCGTTTTTTGCGGCCATCGGTGTGGCCATCACCCCCTATGCGCGAGCACGGGCCGAGGCTTCCTCAATCAGGTGCAGAAACGGCTTCCTTGAAAGGCCGGAAAGGATCATACTCCTTGTTGTGGGACTGATCGTCGGGATTCTGCGTCCGGTGGTCGTCATCCTCGCGATACTCACCCATGTGACCGTTTTCCAGCGGGTGCTCGTCGCGAAAAGGGAGACGGAGGGGCCTCACTCGCAGTGAGGGCCCCGGCTCTTAGCGGGAAAGGTTATATATCTCTTCCACCAGCACGTTTTTGGCGAATTCTCGGGGGATGCCTGTCTTCTTGACTGCCCCCTTTGAAAAGAGGACGGCGTTCTGCGGGCCGAAGGCAATGCCCAGGTCCGCGTCGCGGGCCTCTCCCGGACCGTTCACCTCGCATCCCATGATGGCGACGTTCAGGTGGGCCTCTATATGGTTCGTCTCTTTTTCAAACTCCTCGACCACCTCTCTGAGACTCACCCTGCACCTCCCACAGGTAGGGCAGGAAATGATGTTGATGCCCCTTTTCCTCAAAGCGAGGCTCCGCAGGATGTGGTAGGCCGCTGTCACCTCATGTACGGGGCTGCCCGTCAGGGAGACGCGTATCGTATCGCCTATACCCTGATGAAGGAGGATTCCGATGCCGACAGACGATTTGATGACGCCCGAGAACAAGGGTCCCGCTTCCGTAATGCCGACGTGGAGGGGGCAATCGGAAAGCTCTGAAAATTTGCTGTAGGCCTCCAGGGTCTGCAGGACATCGGAGGCCTTCAGGGATACCTTGATGGCCGGGTGTCCTTGATCCTCGAAGAGCTTCACAAAGTAAAGGGCGCTCTCCACCATGGCGTTCGCATCCGGCTCTCGGTACTTTTTGAGGATCCTCTTTTCGAGGGAGCCTATATTGATGCCTATCCTTACCGGTATCTGACGCTCCCGGGCAAGGTTCGCCACTTCCTTCACTTTTTTTATGTTGTTTATCGTTCCGGGATTGATTCTGACGCAGTCGATACCCGCCTCAATAGCCGAAAGGGCGATGCGGTGGTTGAAATGGACGTCCCCTATGATCGGCATATCGACCTCCCTCTTGAGAAAAGGGATTATCTTGCATGTTTCTTCCTGGGGAAGGGCGATTCTCACCAATTCACAACCCACCTTTTTCAGGTCTCGCAACTGAGTCAGCGTCTCCTGCAGGTTCTGAGGGTCGGTCTTCAGCATGGACTGGACGGTGATCGGATTATCGCCGCCGATCTTGACGCCGCCAACACTGATCACCCTTGTCTTTTTTCTCTCCGTCATGTCGTTACCTGATGGGGACCTCTTGCCCGTAGCTTGGCCTAATTGCGTCTGTCGTTAAAGAGGCGCCTTCGTGGCCTCGCGTCTCGGGGGTCTTTTAGGAAAATGGCGTCGGGGGCATCCGGCCCCCGCGGATGTTCCGGAAAAGGAGAAAATGGCGCGCCCAGTAGGATTCGAACCTACAACCTACGGATTCGTAGTCCGGCACTCTATCCAGTTGAGCTATGGGCGCCCGGAAAACAAAGTATATCACAGAAGGCGCGTGTATTGCAGCAAATTAAGGGCCGGTGTCAGTTAAGAATTAAAACCGCACTGCTTTGAAACGATTTAAATTTCAAAACCGCACCCCCTCATAGCGTCCCTGCTGTTCGATGCCTGGACCGGGTGCCATGGCCGACATGGGCGCAGGACGTTGACAGACAATACCAGGTTAGGCCAATCTGATTTCGGGCATCGGCCTCGATGCTTACGAATGCGTCGCCCTCCCGATGCAGAGGCAGTCGAGAGGGGCCTGGCCACAGCACGATCATCAGCGGAAGAGCGGCCAGAAAGCAAACAAGCTGCGTGCTCGCCAGAGTGCGGTTTTGAACTTTAGACAGTGCGGTTTTGAAGCTTTGGTAACACAAATTAAGGGCCGGACTCGCAAAAGGACATGCATGCAACAAATTATCACGCCGCTGTCACGCCGCGATTCGCCGGCGGATACGCAGGACACGAACGAAGGTCGCCGCGGACGCGCAAAGCCGATCCGCTCAAAGAACACGGCGATAAGGGCAAAGCCTCCTTAAGCAGTCATCTTCCTGTTGGTGAAAGCAATTTTGACTTTGTTCACTCGGCCGTGGTAGAATTTATCTACTTCGTTTTATTCCTTCTTTTGCATGGGGTAGGTAGGCTGCAAACAAAAGATTCTATCGCGAAAGGAGGATTTTTGTTAAGAGTTAATTGAAGGTAATTGCGGTTTTAGAACTAATGCCACTCGGTATTATCTTCCTGATAATTGAGGTGAAATCGTTTTCGACAGACTTTTTTTACAGGTTCTTCGCGAGATGCAGGCAGAAAGAGATGTGCTACGATGAAGGCAAACACCCGATGAAGCATGAAATTACACATTACTTCGGCAGAGGTGTGATGCATTGCTCACGCTGAGCGGGAAGGTCGCCATAGTGACCGGGGCAAGCCGGGGGTTGGGGAAAGCCATCGCCATCGGACTCGCGGCGCACGGCGCACGGGTGGCGGTCGCGGCCCGCACGGAGGTCGAACTGCCCCATCTGCCCGGCACCATACACGGGACGGTGCACGAGATAGAGGCAGCGGGGGGAGAGGCGGTTGCGGTCAGGTGTGACGTGACGGACGAGGCGCAGGTCAGGGCTGCGGTGGCCGGGGTAATCGACCTCTTTGGATGCGTCGACATCCTGGTCAACAACTCGGGAATAGCGTTTCCCGCTCACGCCTGGGAGCTTCCCCTCCGGAGGTGGGAGTTGGTTCTTAAGGTGAATTTGACCGGCCCCTTTCTCTGCACGAAGGCGGTCTTGCCAGGAATGATGAGCCGCAGGGCCGGAAGCGTCATCAATATATCGTCCGTCCAGTCACAGCAGAAGGGGTCAGTGAAGACGGGCATCGCTTATGGTGTCTCCAAGGCGGCCCTCGAACGCCTTACCTCCGGCCTGGCAGAGGAACTTCGGCCCTTCAACATGGCGGTCAACTGCATCAAACCCCGCGGCGCGGTGGACACGGAAGGCATGCGATACGTGCATCCTTGCGCGGACAGGTCACGCTGGGATGCACCGGATATGATGGTGAAGGCATCGGTATTCCTGGCCGGCCAGGACGCGCGGGGTGTTAGCGGACTCGTGGCGACAGACGAAGAGGTTTGCCTGCGGTACGGGCTCTACTGAGATTAGGGACGCCCTTCCGACGACTTTCCGGATGCGCGGCGGTCGTTTCTCTGCCTTCTTGTCCACGGGCACGTTCGGCATAAAAGCCCTTCTTACCGTGTGATACCAGGCCGCTTATCTTCGCCCCATCTTTGTTTGTCGCAAGCTGCTTGACAAGACTGAACTTAAGTCATAAAATATGAATGATATTCAAATAATGTTATATTACAGTTATAAACTGTTGCCATATTGGGCCATATGCATATTTGAATACCATTCAGCGTCGGTGAGAACCATGGATAAAAAGCCCCTGAGAAGACAACAGATCCTACAGGCGGGCGTAGCGGTATTCGGAGGATCGATGTGCGGACGAGCAGGGCCTTCACGCCATCCATCAGTGGTGCATCCTTGAACATGCATAGGAACTTTATTGTTTAGCGACAAAGACAAAAAGGGAAGGTGGTCTGCGCTGGATATGGCCTTGAAGATGGGAGAAAGCAATGTTAGTATTGTCAATGTATGTCAATCTTGAGCAAGGAGGATAAAAGCCATGGCCCAAAAAATCATAAAATCTGATTGCATTCTGTGCATCAACAGTTGTGGTATAGACGCCTATGTTGAGGACGGTAAACTGGTCAAGGTGGAGGGCATGAAAGAGCACCCAATCAGCGAGGGAGCACTCTGCCCCAGGGGTTACGCCTTGCCCGAGTGGGTATCTTCGGAGGACAGGCTTAAATACCCGATACAGAAGGTTAACGGGAAATGGGAGCGCATCTCCTGGGACTACGCGCTCGACACCATAGCCGGTAAGTTCCAGGAGATTAAGGACAAGTACGGCGCCAAGGCGCTGGCTGTCTATACGGGGTCGTTGGGTACGGAGAATATTGAGCTGGCAGCCTTTGCCCAGAGATTCCGGGGCGTCTATGGAACCCCCAACCTGTTGTCCGTGGAAGGGAACTGCTTCCGTTCCCGCATTATGGCGCGTCAGATGACCTTCGGAGGATATCCCATAGAAGAACCCTGGAATGCCAAGTGCGCCATCATCTTCGGCCAGAACATGGACAACTCACGGATAACCGTAGGCAGCAAGATGTACAAGGCGCTGGACAATGGGACCTTACAGCATCTCATAGTCGTCGATCCCAAGAAGATCCCCATGGCAGATAGGGGCATACATATCCAGTTGAGACCGGGCACAGACACCGCGCTCTGCCTCGGCATGCTCAACGTGATCATAGGAGAGGGCCTCTACGACAAGGAATTTGTCGAGAAAAACTGTATAGGTTTCGACAAGCTGTCTGAGCACGTAAAGCAGTATACGCCTGAGAAGATGTCTGAGATAACGTGGGTGCCAGCGGACGATATCAAGAAAATCGCCCGGATATTCGCCACGATCAAACCGGCATCCATAGTTCCGGGAACCTGCTCTATAGATCAGCATATAAACGGTTTTCAAGGCAACCGGGTCCATGCGATAATGCAGGCAATAACGGGCAATATTGACATCCCCGGCGGGTGGGTA
>JBEKJU010000021.1:0-28712 GCA_050011095.1 Syntrophorhabdales bacterium | reverse complement strand
GGTAATCAAGGAGTACGTGCAGAAGCAGGGCAGAACGTATCATCAGATACATCGAGGTCAGCTCACGCT
The DNA here is from genome assembly GCA_050011095.1 of Syntrophorhabdales bacterium. Lineage (GTDB taxonomy): Bacteria > Desulfobacterota > Syntrophorhabdia > Syntrophorhabdales > WCHB1-27 > JBEKJU01. The sequence goes on along the minus strand of JBEKJU010000021.1, from coordinate 28,643 downwards.
CTTCGATTTTTAATGCCTTTGATACCTCGCAGCTTGCTGCGGGGTAGTTCATTAGCTGACCTACATTTCCATGTCCCTGACCGGAGGGCCCCTTAAGACGACAGGCAATAGTGGCTGCACCGTCATTTTCCGAACTATTTCTTTGGCGCACATGGGGAGACGCTCACGATCATCCTGAGCCAACCGATCTTCCTCTTCTCGAATACCGAGGGAAGGACGTCGAAGACCTCGATCCTGAGAGGCGTGAGAAACAACTTGAAGAAGAATCTTGCTGGGAGCTGACGAACGCGGGATCGACCACGTTCTTCGATTTGGCGTAGACTATGGCTTTATTGTAGAGAAAGTCGGGCGTCGCGTAGACGACGCTCTTGAAGGCAAAGATCTGGCAGGCGCTGCCTCTCATGATGTTTATCTCGGGCTCCAGGATGGCGAGGTACTCCTCCGGAATGAACCACTTCTCCCATGATTGCCAGGCGCGGTCCGAATGTATCCTTACCTCTTCCTCCCTTGCCAGGGCGTCCGCCTTTCTGAGATAGTCCAGCAGGTAGTTCTCCTGATTCTCGCCCCCGTGGTGGTTCAGAATGGCTTCCTTCAGCCCGGGGAGCATCTCCTTCTTGTTCGAAGCGAAGATCTTTTCAATCACTGCGGCGCCGATGATGGGATGATCCGCCATGGCGTACCGCTCAACGTGTTTCTCCCTGAAGGCCGGAATCTTCCCCAGGTCGTGAGCGAGGCCCGCGATCACAAGGCCGGGCGTCAGGATTTCACAGTCCCGACCCCTCCTGTCTTCGCGGTATAAGTCCGCCGTGATGCGGGCTACCCGGTAGGAGTGCTCATCGAGGGACACCAGCGAGAGAAACTTCCCATCGAGGGCGGCGTCGGCGTCATGGCGCTTCAGCGTCTGGACCACCGAGGGACAAAAGCCATGCTCATCGAGTATCATCACGAGATCATAGACGATCTCCAGCAGGCTAAGAGAATGAAAGCCGTCCTGGTGAGGTTCGATCACGTCAGCGAGGAAGCGCTCCGCTTTCATCGAGAGGCCTCCCGGCTTCTCGGGCAGAGGCGGTTGGATTGGTTTCAAAGGCTGGGATCGGGGGCGAGGCGGGGGCTCAGCGAGGGAGGGAACGACCGGAGGCGTTTCGTCTTTCTTGGCGGCTTTCGCTTTTTCCGCCTCGACGTATTCATCGATAAAACGGACTATCCGGTCTATTATTATCATTGGGAAGAGTTCTTCTTGTGTGCCGCGTAGGATCTCTGGTGGCGCAGCCTGTCCTTGGCCTTCCGCCCCGTCCTTATGAGGAAAGGCATCATCTTCGAATTGACCTTGAGGTAGTAAACGCATTCCGCCGCCACGCGCTTCGGGGCAAGGGTCATGTCCTTCTCGAAGCGCTTCGTCATCCACCTCGTGATCTTCTCGTACCTCTTGGTCTTGGCGACCATGGCCTCGATCATCTCCGCGATGAGATCGTCGTCGTTGCCCAGGCGAAGCGCGAGGGCCGTCATGAAACGCTTCTGCCCCTGGATGGGCAATTCGCTTATTTCCTTTGCCGCCGCGTCCGCGTATTCCTTCAGGTCCTCCACAGAAATCCTCCCGATATATAATGTATATATGTTACCCCCCGAGAAAATGCGGAGAGGGGGTTTCCCGAACAAACGCCGGTCGCTGGTCCTTCTTGATCTTCTTTGAATACCGTTTCGTCCTCAATGCAGCACATCCCTGGGGCCCCAAGCCGGTCCCTCATCGTCTTTCATGCTCTCGTATCCTCGAGAAGGATATGAATGAAGAGCGTCAATGCCTATCGAGCGCAAAGTGCTCGACCGCTTCAAGAAACCAATTTCTCTTATGCTTCGGCTTTGCGCGTCTTCCGCGGGGCACGCTACCGCCGCTCGCATCAGAAGGCGACAGTTGATCCACGCCATCAACAATTTCCATGTTGACTGGCATCGTAGCTCACGGTATAATGATAACAACTCACGAAAGTAATGTCAAACAAATAGTGAGTTGACTATCTAATTACGTGAGTTATCAGTCACGTTATGGTTCAGGATTCGTGATGATCGAGAATGTCATACGGCCCCTCAGGGAGGCCAAGGCGCTGACACAGGAGGATGTGGCGCGGGCGCTCGGCATCGACCGGTCGGCGATAGCGCATTTCGAGGCCGGCGAGGAATCGGCCCTTTCCGTGGAGACACTGTTGAAGCTCGCGCCTCTCCTCGACATCAATCCAGACTACGTGCTCAACAAGGCGCCCAACCCCTTCAAGCCCTACGATCCCTCCGGGATTATAGTGCTTTTTCTGAAAGGCAAGGCTTTCCATGCCAACATTGAGCCTGTCGGGGTCGTCATGGAATACGGCGCCATAACAGGAACCTTATTCCTCTCTTCATCCCGTCTCTCAGGGACAAGAAGGTTCAAAAAAGTCATCGGCGGCAGGACGGCAATATACGCCCTCGCCCTGCAGGACGTCGACGATAACATTTATCTCGCATTGCACAGGGATCCTGACTCCTTTATCGGCTACCTCGACGACCTATCAGCTGCGATCCGGGAGAAGGGCCCGGATGTGACGGCCAACACCATTTCCCCGGATGAAAGACTTCTCGACAGTCTTCGGCAGAGGACTGTTCAGCGCGACGATCTCGCGGCTTTTTTCGATTACAAGTATTCGATACCGTGCCCACGGCTGAAGGTTGTGCTTCCCGACGGGACGGTTCGGTATTTTCCCAAGCTTCCGATGCCGACGATCATGCGCGACGTCGAGCGCTATCTGCAACACGAGCCGGACGCGGAAGCCAAGAAGAACCTGCTTCGGCAGATCGTACTGTTCGGACTTAAGGCGGAGAGGAAGATCGTCTCTTCCGAGGAGAGCACGAGAGAATACGAGAAGAGGCTTGAAAAGGCGTTCAAGGCGCACGGCCTGGCTTACTCGCCGGAGGAACTTCGGCCCATGAGGCTTCCATAAGACCGAAATATTGGTTCCGCCTACTGTAGTCAACTTAGTGATCTCATGTGTCCCCGGCGGCAAAACTCGGCTCCACCTGCGAAGACTTGCCTTGACGCACTGACAGACTCTATCAATTACCGAAAGCCGCTATATACCTTACGTTTATTCCAGCCGGAATGCGATCGGGATGATCAGTTCCGCCCTAGCCGGGGGCCTGGGGAAGGGCTGCAACGCCCGAACCGTTCTGAGCACACTCTGGTCGAGGAGATCGTGACCGGAGCTCTGGGTCACCCTGATGGCTTCCGCATTGCCGTTTTCCAGGATCACGAAGGCGATGGTCACCGAACCAGCCAAAATTGCGCTCCAGGTACTGTTTCTTCCCTCCATCCGCACCGTTGTCGGCGCCGGAACCGGAGCTTGAGCCGTCTCCGCCTGTTCCGCCGCGGACGACCCCTGCTCCCGTCCCGCCGCCCGAACCGCGTCCTTCCGCGGCCTCTCCCGGGGCCACAGACGCCACCGGCGGACCGCCAGAGAACATAGACAATGTCGGATTCTCTCCCGCCGTGGCGACCTTTTTCATTGGCATCTCGTTGTCCGTTTCCGGTCTCGGCGCGGAAGACTTCGTGGTTCCGGGAGCGGCCGTAGGAGCGGCAGGCCCCGAATGTTCCTCACGACGCCCCTGTTTCCCTGGAAGGGATGAAGACAGCTTCATACCGACGCGGACCGGTCCTGGTTTCCCCGCGGCGCCTCTCCCTCCCGACGGACCGGAGTCTGTCAGAAAAACGGTAATGGTCTCCGGGTGCTTCTTCACGTTGCCGCTGGGGCAGACAATCAGGAGGGCGATGACGGTCATATGGAGCATGACTGAGACGGTCAGCGCCCTGCCTTTCCTCACTCCTGCTCTCTCGTCTCTTCGGGCCACTTGTCCTGGAAACCCAGCGCGAAAGCCTGCTCCACAAGGTTCAGGATGTCGCGGTCAGAGGACGTGCAGCCTGCCGCAGCCAGCGTGGCGCGATATACGGGCAGCCGGTCATAAATCCCCGAGACCGCCGCGGAGATCTGGGCGCCGTAAGTTGCCCACAGTTCCGGCGCGCAGCTTCCGGGAAGAATACCCCACGCGACTTTATCACGTACATGGACGAGCGCGGCAACAGCAGCCACTACAAGGGGGTCCCGCTCGATAACCGTGAAGTTCGCCGCAAGCAGCGCCCCCTTGCCCTTGCCGAGGCGGGCGGCGACGGACGCTCGCATGCTGTCGTGACTGGCACCGAAGCGCTCGAGGTGGCGCACGGCGGACCGTTGCCTTTCGGGGGTAAGAGAATCCTGCAGCGCCATAGTTGCTTTGACGGCGCCGCAGACCGTCTTCCCTATGAGTTCCCCCAGAACGGTATGTTTTCCCGCGCTCGTGAGAGGTATGCCCGTCTCCAGCCGGGCGGCCACGCCTATCTGGTCCGTGCCCGTTCCGGTGGCTATCCCGTGAGAATAGCGGGAATTGACATCGAGTTCCTGGAGTGCCGCGGCTTTGGCCTCCGTTGCCGTCATGACGGCATTCACCATGGCACCCGGCGTCATCTCACGGCTGATAAAGAGCATCGTGTTGATGGTGCCGTGAGACACCGGGGGATCGATGGAGACCGTCTCATATGCCCCATCGCATTCGTAGACCACGGCCGGGTCTCCCGCACGCCCGGCATTTGTCTCCGCGCCGCCCGTGCAGACCGCGACGACGGCAAGGTCGCGAAAACGCGCCTCCTTCGTGATGGCATAGCGCATGTTGGCGGCGGTGCCGAGGGTTGCGCAGCGGTCGTCGGGCAGCCGATATTGCCGGCATACCATGGACCTGTAGCCTTGCGGGTCGGGACCGATGAGGCGGAGCGCAGCGGGGTCATGCCCTATAGGCTCGCAGGATTGGTGATTATACAAATAGTCAAGATCATCGCGCACGCCCCCTGCCGCCGGACAGGTGGAGATCACCCGGTGAGGCATGAGGAAGCGGGCGTAGATTATTTTCTCTTCACGGTGTATCTCAACGCCCTTGTAATAGATGCCAAGAAGCATGTGCCTCCCCCTAATCTTTCATCGTTGACCCGTCAGGTGGCCTTTCATTACACGCCGGCAATTGCATCCTCCGGCACAAGGAATACGCAGGGCCTTGAGGAGACGGGATTTTTCATTACCACCACGGTCGTATGATATACCTCCTCAATGGTCTGGTACGTCAGCACCTCGTCGGGCGTGCCGTCCTTCCGGAGCGTGCCGTCACTGAGCAAAAATAGCCTGTCGCAATACTGGCTCGCAAGGTTGAGATCGTGAAGCACGACCAGGACGGTGAGACCCTTATCCCTGTTCAGTTTTCTTACCAGGTCGAGGACCCTTGCCTGATGGGTGATGTCGAGGTGACTGGTAGGCTCGTCGAGAAGCAGCAGCTCCGGCTCCTGGGCAAGGCTGCGGGCGATGAACACGAGCTGCCTCTCCCCGCTGCTCAGGCTATCCACGAAACGGTCCTTGAGGCTTAAGGTTCCGGTAAGCTCCATGGCCCTCCGTGCTATGTCCATATCCGACCTCCTCTCCATGAGCTGCAAGCCCCTTCTGTGGGGTATCCTGCCGAGAAGCACCAGGTCTTCGACCCTCATCTGCACATCGAGATCGTACAGCCTTCCCACGACGGCAACCTGTTGGGCCAGTTCCCTGAAACCGAACATGCCGAGTGGCTTCCCTCTGAGCAGCACCTCCCCTTCGGCAGGCTTTATCGCCCTGGCGACGGCCCTGATCAGGGTGGTTTTTCCCGACCCATTCGGTCCTATCACGCCCACGAGGTCTCCGTCCTCTATGTGGACGTTGATATCCTTGAGGACAAAATGATCGTCGTAGCGGCAGCCGACATGACGGAGTTCCAGCATCACTTGCCTCTCACGGTGTTCGCCCGTCTCATCATCGCGTAAATGAAAAGGATGCCCCCGAGTAAGCCGGTAACCACGCCTACGGGCAACTCCACGGGCTGCGCCACGCTCTTCGCCAGCGCATCGCAGAAGATGAGGAAGATTGCGCCCGAGACAAATGAAGAGGCAAGGAGAATGCGATGGTCGGTCCCCGCGAACATGCGGACGAAATGGGGGACGACCAGGCCCACGAAGCCTATGGCCCCCGCGAGGGAAACGGACAGGCCAGCCAGGAAAGATGCGAGGAGGAGGAGCACCCGCTTGGTTCTTTCCACGTTCACGCCGAGGTGAAGGGCGTCCTCTTCCCCCAGACTCAGGGCGTTAAGATCAAAACAGAAGAGATAGGCGACAATGAGGCCGGAGAAGGCCGCGATGAGCGCCAGCTTTACCGGAAGCCAGTCGGTTTCGCCCAGGGAGCCGATGATCCAGAACAGGATGCCGTGGAGGTCCTCGATACGCGAGACGGACATGATCAGCAGTACCGCGGAAGAGGATATAAAGCTAATCATGACGCCGGTGAGAAGGAGGCTTTGAAGATTCAGGACCGACCTGTTGATGCCGATGGAGAGAAACAGGATGACGCAGGAGGCGCCAAGAAAACCGAAGATAGGCAGCGAGTAGGCGCCGAGCAGGCCGGTCTGACCGAGTATCGTGCCCAGGGCAACGCCGAGGGCCGCGCCGCCCGAGATGCCGAGCGTATAAGGCTCAACCAGGGGTTTCTGAACATGGCCTGGAGCACCACTCCCGCAAGGCTGAGGCTGCCGCCGACGGCGAAGCCCAGAAGGATTCTCGGGAGGCGTATATCGAAAAGGATAGCGTAGTCGGTAGCTGTCCCCTTCCCGCCAAACATGAGACGTACTATCGTGCCGGGATGCATGCCCGAGGGGCCGAGGCAGAGGGAGAAGGCTGAGACCGCCAGCAGGATCATGATCAGGACAAGCAGGGTAAAGAGCCATTTAAAGAGCCTGTTCTCCAAGCTGTTTCTCCTCTATGCGCCGGGATGCAGCGCTTTTACCATTTCCTCGAGGGCGTCAACGAACGTCCGGGGCGTCGGGCTGCAGATGCGGTACGGGTCCATAATGAATATTTTGTCGTTTCTTACCGCCCTCAGGGCGTGAAACTTCTGCCATCCCTTCTTTTCGTTGCCCGTTGCCGCATCCATGAGGACAATGATGATGATATCCGGGTCCTGCCTCAGCACCTCTTCCCTGCTATAGAACCCCGTTTTTGCCTCGCGGGCGATATTGGTCCCGCCCCCAAGCTCGATGAAGTCATTCACGAAAGAATCTTTTGTGGCGGCAAACAAGGGCTTTGCGCCGAGCTGGATAAAGACCTTCGGCTTCGGGAAACCCTCTACCCGTTTTTTTATCACATCGACCCGGCGTTCCGCGGACCTTATGATCCCCTCCGCCTCTCTTTCTCTCCCGACTATCCTCCCAAGCTCCAGAAACTGCCGGTTCATCTCCTCGTAAGACCCCGGCTCATTGAACACGATTACCCTGATGCCCAGGCGTCTCAATGCCGGAACCGCTCTCCGCTCCGTGAGAGACGTGGCAACCACGAGGTCGGGCTTTAACTCGACGATCTTTTCTATATTCACCTGGGTCACGTTCCCGACCTTTTCCTTATGCGCCGCTTCGGGAGGCCTTTCGCAGTAGGTAGTGACGCCCACGAGCCTGTCCTGGGCGCCCAGTAGATACAGCTTCTCGGTGATGGTCGGCCCAAGGGAGATAATCCTGCGAGGGGATAAACCGGCCGCATCCGCAGGTCCGGCTGCCGCATGGGCCGGGAGCATGCCCGCGACCAGGAGAGACACCAGCAAAAATATAATCTTCATTCCCTCTCACCCTCCAAGGGCATACCTCAGCGTGAGGAAAAACTGGCGTCCCGGCGATGGATACAAGGCAATGTCGTTGACATACGGGCTGTAGACCCCAATCTCGCCGTATCTCTTGTCCGTCAGGTTTCTGACGGTAAGCAGGGCGCTCAGCCTGTCCCATCGGTAACCGACGGAGGTGTCGAACGTCGTGTAGCCCGGCAGTTGTTCCTGCGCGTTCGCCTGGTCGCTTATGGCGTAACGCTCGCCGGTGTACACCGAAGCGAGGCTGAACGTCCAGTTGGAGACGGCATAAGTGAGCTTTGCCGAGGCCTTGTTCTCGGGTACCAGGGGAATGCGGTTTCCGCCGAACTGCCCTCCATCGAAAAGGGCCTCGGTGTAGGAGTAAGCCAGATTGAGTGTGAGACCCGTGGCAAGATTGAAGAAGAGCGTCGATTCCACGCCCTGCCGCTTTGTCCTGTCGTAGTTCTCATTCGCGACGGTGAGAGGGTTGAAGTATATCTCGTCCCTGTTCCAGCTTTGATAATAGGTGAAAGCGCCCCCGACCCTGTGCCATGGATTCCAACGGATGCCGAGGTCAAGCTCCTCGGTGGTCTGGGGCTTGAGGCTGGTGTTGAGCTGGGTCGGCACAAAAACGCCGGGCGCCGGAGAGAAGCCGGTAACGACGAATTCATCGGTCGTGGGGAAGCGGAAGCCCTTGCTGTACGAAGCAAAAATATTCGCCTTGTCGAGGATCGAGTAATTGGCGGACAGGCGGTAGGCGTCCCTGTCGTAGCCGGACGTGCCCGCCTGGCTGAGGACGGGGTTTACGAAGTCCTTGTAGTCCACATCGAAAGTCGACTTTTGCCGTCTGTAGCCTGCCTCCAGGGCGAGGTCCTGCAGCGGATAGATCTTCTCGTCCGCATAGCCGGCAAAGTCCCGCTTGTTAATGTCGCTCCTCGACTGGGACGGACCGGGCAGTAGGCCCGACGAGCTTACCGTCGTGGGGTACCTGTCATAATCCGATCCGATGACGAAGGTATTCTTCATGCCTCCTATCGGGGTGGAGACCACAACCTTCGGGGTGAAGGCATAGGTCTGAAGTTGGCTCTTCGTGTCGCTGTAGGTGCCGAAACCGAAGTCGTAAAAAGAACCGGTGTGGCGGTCCCGGTAAGAAGCCCCAAGGGAGAGGACGACATCCTCACGGAGTTTGATCTCGGGCACAAAATCGAAGAAGTTGTCTTCCGTGGAGGCGGTGTCGTTCGGGTGGGTGGAATCCTTGGGATCGACTAACCCCTGACGCAGGGCAGACCAATAGAGCGCGCCCGGCTGGCCGTAAGAGTCTGCGTGAACACCCGTACTCAGGTTCAGTTTAAGATAATCACTCATGTCGAAGCTGAAATTGCCCAGCAGGTCCTTCGAGTGGAGCGCGTTGTTGTGCCTGTATCCGTCGGTATCGAGGTCCGAGCCGAAGGCCATGTACGAGAACCTGTCCTGACTGCCGGAGACCATGGCCTCCGGCTTGAAGAAGTTGTAGCTGCCGGCCGTTGTGGCCACCGATAACTTGGGCGGGCCTTCTCCCGCCTTCAAGATGACGTTCACGGCGCCTGCGGGGGCGTTGTCGCCAAAAAGGACGCTCGCCGGGCCCCGGTATACCTCGACCCTTTCGATGGCGTCCACGGGTATCTGCGCGAGGTCGGCGCCCGAGTTGTCGATGGAGTTGATGCGCCTGCCATTAACGAGGAAGAGGACGTTTTGGGGCGCTGCCTCTCCATAGCCCCGGATGTCGATAGTTGCCGTTTTAGGATTGCCGAACACGTTCTGGGTAAAGACACCGGGCTCCTGGTCAAAGACATCGACGAGGGTCTGGGCGCCCGACTCCCTGATTTGCTGGGCCGTGATAACCGTCACGTTGGCGGGCGCCTCGGCAAGCGGGGTCTCGATCCGCGACGCGGTCACGACGACTTCGTCGAGGCGGTAAGGCTCCTGAGCGAGGGCAGGGGCCGTCCCTGCTATGCAGTATATGAGCACGAGAGCCACTACAAATGGGCCGGTTTGGGTTTCCGAGCATAGGAGCCGCTTTTTATTCCTCACTTTGACGCAATGATGCCACATGGAGAGTCTCCTTTCTGTGTGCTGCCCGGTTTTTCGGGCAGTACTCTCCCGCCCCACATCCAACGATTGCTTGAAGTGGGATAAAAGACGGACAGTTTTGGCTTATCCGGTGACGAAAGAAAGGAGAGGATTCATGAAGAGTTGGATTTCATACGCACCCCCTTATGCCGCGTAAGGTAGCGTCGTCATGATTTAACCCGAGGTCTTCTGGCTTAAGGGGCGTTACCGGTACGACTTCCTATCCGTTGCCGGACAGTGGCTGGTTGCGTGAACCGTACCGGCCTTGTCACCCATCACAGTTGCGGGACAGCGGCAGATTTTCACTGCACTTCCCCTTCAGGTTAAAACTGTAGGCCGCATCATTTCTCTACCACACCAGGCCGATAATTGCAAACGTTTTTTGAACGTTTTGTTGAACCATACCAGCTTCAAGGGGGCCAAGCAGGTTCCGCGAATTGACCTGGCTGACGATGGTCGAGCGGCGTTATCATTACCGGTCGGATATTTTTACGCTTGACGGAATGGGGCTCAAGTATGATATAAAAATGAAAGCAGCTACCTCACGCAGGGGAAGCGGGCCCCGCAGGGGCTTTTTAAAATCAAGCATCCGGTAATCGGCCACGAAGGCCTATCCACCATCCAGAAGGTGGTCTTCGTGGCCGATTTTTATTTTCAAGAGTCAGACGTGATGTGCGACGGATGTAGTCCTCTGAGATGAATGGGCACGATAGAAGAAAGGAGGTGAGAGCAAGCTCGCGAGGGCAGGCGAAACCTTGGCTGGGACGCCTTGCCGCTCGCACGTGAATGTCGAGCGAACCCCACCTCCGGGAGTCATTTTAACACGAAAAGGAGGTGGAAACGGAAAGAAAAGGGAGGATGGAAGAATGGTAAGGAAAGTGTCGTTATTCATTGTTCTTTTGCTTCTTTTAGGAACGGCATGGGCGCAAGAAAAAAACCCGACGGATGCAACGCCAGCGTCAGTCCAACAAAAGAACCCGATGGAGCTCGAGCAGATCGTGGTGACGGCGACGCGGACGGAGACGGAGGCGTCCCAGGCGCCCGCGTCCACGAGCGTGGTGACTCAGCAGGATATCGGGCAGAGGGAGATCATGGCCCCGGACGAGGCGCTCAACACCTTGCCCGGCGTCTTCGATACGCGGGGCAAGGGCCTTACGGACGTGCTGTCGAGCATTAACTTGAGGGGCATGCCGGGCCAGGAGCGGACCCTGGTCCTCCTCGACGGGATGCCCCTCAACAGCGCCTATACGGGCAACGTGCAGTTCGGGGGCCTGGCGCCGGAGGACATCAGGCAGATGGAGGTGATACGGGGTCCTTTTTCGAGCTTGTATGGCGGCTACGCCATGGGCGGCGTTGTCAATATCCTGACCAAAATGCCCGAGAAAGAGGAGCTTATCGTGAAAGGGTCCTACGGCTCCGATGATTACTGGAGGGGCTATACCTCGTACGGCAATAAATACGACAACAGGCTCTCCATGTTCGTGAGCACCGGCTACCAGGCGACACGGGGCTACCCGACGGACTTCGTCACCACGTCGAGCCCGCCGCCCGCGGGGATCACCGGGTGGTCCCCGACGCGGACCAGTACCGGCGGGACCCAATACCTTATCGGCAACACGGGCAACAACTCGTGGTGGGACCAGGATATCACGGCCAAGGTGGCCTACGACTTCACGCCCACCTCGCGCCTGAGCGCCGCCTACTACAAGACGACCTATCAGTACAGCTACGGCAACCCCAATAGCTACCTCTATAACGGCGCCGGGTCCAACGTGCTCGGCTACGGCAACCCTTTGAACTTTATGAACCCCGGCGTGGGCTCGGGTCAGTTCGCCGACACCTGGGGCCGCATGAGCACGGATACCTACAAGGCGGGCTACGAGACGGAGCTGGGCGACATCAAGACGAAGGTCCAGTTTGGCATGGCCAAACAGGGGGAGAACTGGTACATCGCGCCCGGCTTTCCCCCGGCGACCCAGATCGACGGTGGACCGGGTACGCTCAACTCGAGTCCCTCCACGTCTTATTTCGGGGACATCCAGGCCACGAAGCCGCTGGCCGACTGGAACATCCTCACCGTCGGCGGCTCCTACCGGTACGACTGGGAGGGCACCACCGAGTGGAACCTGACCTCCTGGAGGGACGAATACACGAAAAGCGCCATCCTCGACCAGTCGGGGGGCAGGGAACAGACGTACGCCCTCTTCGCCCAGGATGAGATACAAATCCTGAAACCTCTCAAGGCATATATCGGCGCCAGGGAGGACTGGTGGAGGGTCTTCGACGGCTTTTCCAACACCTACGGCGTCTCGTCCCAACAGTTTCCCTCGAACACCCAGAATTACTTCCGCCCCAAGGGCGCCCTGGTCTACACCCCCTTTGACGGCACGGTGCTCCGGACGTCCCTCGGCCAGGCCTTCAGGCCGCCCACCCTCTACGAGCTTTTCAGGACGTGGCAGTACTACGGGATCACCTTTAACCCGAACCCGAACCTCAAGCCGGAAACGACCACCTCCTGGGAGATCGGGGGGGAGCAGAAGCTCTGGAAGGGGAGCGTCTTCAAGGCCACCTATTTTGAGAACCACATGAACAATTTTATCGAGCAACCGATCAATTTCGCCACGTCCACGGCGAACGAGGTCAACATAGGCAAGGCGGATGTCAAGGGGGTCGAGCTTTCGCTGGAGCAGAGGTTTGACAAATGGCTGCACCTCTTCATCAACTACACCTACAATGACGCGAAGGTGGTGAGGGACGCCGCCGACCCCGCGTCCGTGGGTCACCAGCTCACGTATATGCCCCGGGAGATGTTCAACGTGGGGGGCGACGTCACGTACAAAGCCTGGTCCGGAAGCCTCACGGGCAGGTACGTGGGCAAGCAGTTCAGCACGTCCGATAACAGCGATACGACGACCGGGGTCTTCGGGTCCTACGACCCTTTCTTTACGGCTGACGCGAAGGTATCCTACCAGGTGACATCCTTCGCGACGGTCTCGCTCGCGGTGAACAATATCTTCGACAAGACCTACTATGTCTATTATCAGGCACCGGGAAGGCAATGGTTCGGAACCGTTACAATAAGATTCTAAGGGGCGGCGCTGCGGCCGTACTTGTCGCGGCGCTCCTCGTTCTCTCGGGGGGGCGGGCTGCTTCCGCCTCTCCTGCGAGCGTCACCTACAAGGACAAGCTCGGCAGGAGCGTGACGGTGCCCGTGCCGGTAAAGCGCGCGGTCTTTCTCATATCCTACGAGCTGGTCCCCGTCCTTGGCGTCTGGGACCGCGTGGCGGGCGTCGGGAGATGGGCCTATGACAATGACCTCATGAAGGCGGCGAAGCCCGATATCCGCTCCATACCGTCCGTGGGGAACGGCACCGATATCAACATGGAGGCCCTCCTCCGGCTCAAGCCCGACCTCGTTATCACGTGGACCTTCAAGCCCGAGCTTGTGAGGTTCATGGAGGAGCGGGGCCTTCCCGTGATCGCCATCTACCCGGAGAGCCTCTCCGAGCTTTACGACGTGATGCGGCTCCACGGGAGGCTTTTTCAGCGGGAGGCCCGGGTGGAGCGGGCCATCGGGGAGATGGAGGGGCTCTTCCGCATAATCAGGGAGCGGGTCGGGCACATACCCGAGGGCAGGAGGAAGAAGGTGCTCCATATCGGCACCAAGCCCACCTCGGTCTCAGGGGCCGTGGGCATCACGAACGAGATGATCACCCTCATCGGCGCGCATAACCCCGCCTCCGTGTTGCGGCAGCGGAACATCGACGTCCCGATCGAGAAGATCATCGCGTGGAACCCGGATGTCATCGTCATATGGGGCAATGCGCGGTACGGGGCGTCCGACCTGACCGGCGACCCCCAATGGAGGCTTATTCCGGCGGTGAGAAAAGGGCAGGTCTACAAGGCCCCCGAGTGGTCGACCTGGTCTCCCCGCCTCGCGCCGGTGACACTCTGGATGGCGGCCGTGACGTATCCCGAGCGCTTCAGGGACGTGGATATGGACAAAGTGGTGGATGGATTTGACAGGAAGGTATTCGGCGTTTCAGGAAAAGGGTGGCATTAGCATGCGGCTCCGGAGACCTTTCTACGTCCTGATGCTTCTCTCTCCTTTCCTGATAGGCTTCTTCGCCCTTTTCACGGGCGCCTACGGAATCACACCCCTGGACGTGTTGGCTGCGCTCCTCGGGCATGCGCCGGCCCTCTCCGATACGGCAGAAAGCGGTATTATTATCGATATCCGGCTCCCGAGGGTGATTCTCGCGGGACTCGTGGGCCTCATCCTCTCCGGCTCGGGGGTCACCCTCCAGGGACTTTTCCGGAACCCCCTGGTCGATCCCTTTATTCTGGGCGTCTCCGCGGGGGCAGCGCTGGGATGCGCCCTCTCGATCGGGTTTTTTCCCCACCTGCCCCTACAGGTGATGGCGTTTTGCTTCGGCATCATGGCGGTGATTCTCGCCTATTCGATGGCGCGGACGCAAGGCGAGATATCGAGGCTTCCCCTCGTCCTCTCGGGGGTGATCATCTCCGCCTTTTTCACGGCGCTGGTCTCCATCGTCAAATTCCTGGTCGATCCGCACCAGTTGCAGAGCATCGTCTACTGGCTGATGGGGAGCTTCTCCCTTGCCGGCTGGCCGCAGGTGTCGATAGCGCTCCTCGGGGTTGCCGGGCTTCTGCCCGTCTACTTCATGCGGTGGAGGCTTAACGTCCTCAGCATGGGGGAGGAGGAGGCGCAATCACTCGGGGTCAACGTGAAAAAAGACCGGATGATCCTCCTGGTATCGGCGTCGCTCAGCGTGAGCATCGCGGTCTCGGTGAGCGGCATCATAGGGTGGGTGGGCCTGATCGTGCCCCATCTGGTGCGCATGGTGGCCGGCCCCGATCACAAGAGCCTCGTGCCGCTCTCCATGGCAATGGGCGCGGCTTTTATGATACTCGCCGACACCGTGGCGAGGAGCCTGACGAGCCTCGACATCCCGGTGGGCATCGTGACCGCGATCCTGGGCGCCCCGTTCTTCATTTACCTGATGAAGCGGGGAGGAAAAGAGAGCTGGGGGAGCTGATGGAGAACAGGGCGGGGAAGGAGCAGCATTGTTGGAAGTAAAGGACCTTTATTTCAACCATGGGCAACGGGAGACGGACGTATTGGGAGGCGTCTCCCTCCAGGCCCGAAAAGGAGAGATCACCACGGTCCTCGGCCCGAACGGCTGCGGGAAGACGACCCTCTTCAAATGCATCGGCGGCCTCTGGAAGCCCCGGCAGGGTGAGGTGACATTCGACGGCGTTGACATGCTCACGCGGTCTCACGTGGAGCGTGCCAGGGTTCTCGCAACCGTGCCCCAGGAACACGTGCCACCCTTTCCCTACACGGTCTTCGAGGTGGTGCTCATGGGGCGGGCGTCACGGATCGGGACGCTTTCGACCCCTTCCGGGGAGGACCGGCATCGCACGGACGAGGCCCTGGGGGAGGCCGGGATCGAGTCGCTCCGGGACAAAGCCTATACCAGGCTGAGCGGGGGAGAAAAGCAGCTCGTGCTCATCGCCCGCGCCCTCGCGCAGGGCGCGCCCATCATGCTGCTGGACGAGCCCGTGTCGCATCTCGATTTCAGGCACCAACTCCTCATCTTGCGGAAGATAAGGCGTCTGGTCCGCGACAAAAACCTCGTGGCCCTCATGACGCTCCACGACCCGAACCTGGCGATACAATTTTCCGATCGTGTCGTACTCATGGCCTCGGGCAGTGTTGTTTTAGCCGGAAGTCCCGAGACGGTGATCACCGAAGAGAGCCTGAAGCACGTCTACGGGATCGACGTGCGCGTCATAAGCTGGAACGGTTTTCGTATTGTCCACCCGGAAGGTAACGCATGATAGAAATCCACGACCTGGCAAGGACGTACGGCACGGTGAAAGCCGTCGACAGGGTTACGCTGACCATAGAAAAGGGAGAAGTCTTCGGCCTTCTCGGACCTAACGGGGCGGGAAAAACGACGCTCATCAAGATGCTGACCCTGCTTTCGCGGCCCGATTCAGGAGCCTGGACGGTGTCGGGCTTCAACGCGGCCCACCCTTCCGAGATCAAGCGGCTCATCGGCGTCATGCCCCAGGAGAACAACCTCGACCGGGAGCTGACGGTCCGGGAGAACCTGCTCATCTACGGGATGCTCCACGGCCTCGACAGGTTGGAGTGCAGAATCGAGGCCACGCTGGAGCTGGTGGGGCTTCTCGACAGGAGGGACTCGGTCGTTTCCCACTTTTCCGGGGGTATGCAGCGACGGCTCCTCCTCGGCAGGGCGCTCATGGCGGAGCCGGCGGTCGTCTTTCTCGACGAGCCTTCCATCGGCCTTGACCCCCAGATCAGGCGGCAGATGTGGGACCTCATACGGAAGGCGCGGATAGACGGCCGGACCGTGGTCATCACCACCCACTACATCGAGGAGGCCGAGATCCTCTGCGACAGGGTGGGGGTCCTCTCGAAAGGCAGCTTGATCGCCCTCGACAGCCCGGCTGGCCTAAAAACGCGGGTGGGCGAGTACGTGGTCGAGTTCGTGAACGGAGAAGGCCGCCTCATCCAGCATATGTGCCGGACCAGGGCGGAGGCCCAGGATGTGTCTGGCCGCATAGAGAATGGTGTCACCATCAGAAGGTCGAACCTGGAAGACGTCTTCATCAAGCTCACGGGGGAGCGGCTCGAATGACGAAGGCAATGGAATGGTATCCCATCTACCTCAAGGAGATGATTCTCTTCAAGCGGAAGCTCTTCAAGCTCGGCTATCTCTTCTCCGCCATGGTCGTCCCCATCATTTATCTCGTGGCCTTCGGTTTCGGTCTCGGCAGGAGCGTCCGGACAGGCAGCGGCACGTACCTCGATTTCCTGATCCCAGGGCTCGTGGCCATGAGCTCCATGAACAATTCCTATACCTGGGTCGCGAGTTCCCTTAACCTGAATCGGCTCTATTTCAAGACCTTCCAGGTTCTCGTGCAGGCCCCGATAAGCCCCTTCTCCATCATGATCGGCGAGGTCCTGGCGGGCATGACCAAGGGGCTTTTCGCCTCCGTCCTCATCATGCTCGTCGGCTTTGTTGCCTCCACGCACTTCCGGGTGACTCCCCTCTTTGTCATGACCCTTCTTCTTAATTGTTTTCTCTTCGCGTGCCTGGGCATCGTGACGGGCATGGTCGCGAAGTCCCACGAGGATACCTCGACCTACTCGAACTTTTTTATCCTGCCCATGGCCTTTTTCAGCGGCACCTTCTTCCCCGTGGACAGGGCGCCCATGGTCATCAAGTGGATCATCTACATCATGCCCCTGACCCATACCAACATCCTGATACGGGCCTCGCGCCTCGACGCGCGAGACATGGCGTCGCTCGTCGTGCTGCTCGTCTACGCTGCGGGCTTCTTCGTGTATGGATCGGATCTTATAAGGAGATACAGTGAGTAACGAAACCGGAGGCCCAACGATATGAGAATCCTGAGCATCATGTGGTCGTCATATCTGCCGCTTTTGAGCGAGGCGGCTCGCGACCTCGGCATCGGGCTAAGCGCTTGGTCCACGAAACAGATCAAAAGGGAGCCGGAATTGGTCTCCCGGATCGCTTCAGAGATCGACAAAGCCGACCTCGTGCTCCTCTACCGGACGAGCGACGATTTCTGGGAGGAGCTGGAACAGACGGTCCTCACGGTGAAAGACAGGATGCCCGTGGTCGTGGTCGGACCCGAGCCGTCATTTTCCGCCCTGTCGAATGTCAACCCGGAGATCGTAGCGACCGTCTACAAATATATCCTCTTCGGCGGCGCCGGGAACATGAGGAATATGCTCGGCTATCTCCTGAGCAACCTCTTCGAGGAAACGGTCACCTTCGCATCCCCCGAGCCCCTGCCGTGGGAGGGCATTCATCATCCAGCCATCCCCGGTGTTTTCCCGACCACGGCCGACTTCCTTTCCGCTTACCAGGGATTCCTACCCTCCGCCCCGGCGTCTTTCGTGGGCCTCCTCTTCTCACGCTCCAACTGGGTCAATAAGAACATGGAGGTGGAGGGGGCGCTCGTCCGTGCCTTGGAGGCCAGAGGGCTGGGTGTGATACCGGTCTTCTATTACTCCCTGAAAGACAACCTTCTCGGCAACATGAGCGGCGTGGAAGTAGTCGAACACTTCCTTATGGAACGACAAGTCCCCAGCGTCGATGCGGTCGTGAAACTCTCCGCCTTCTTTCTCGGCAGCGAGCGGGGCGGGATCAAAGAATCGGACGTGCCCTCGGGGGTCGAGGTTTTGAAAAGGCTGGGCGTGCCCGTTTTTGCACCTGTTATCTCGTATTACAAGGACCGGGAACAATGGCTCGACGACCCCGAGGGGCTTGGCAGCCAGGTGGCTTGGAGCGTCGCCATGCCCGAGTTCGAAGGGGTGATCGAGCCTCTCGTCATAGGGGCGTTCCGGGGCATCGAGAGTCCCGAGGAAGAGTCCTACGAGGCGCTCTTCGACAGGATAGAGAAGCTGGCCGACAGGATAGCCCGGTGGGTGATCTTGCGGAAGAAACCCAACTCCGAGAAGAAAGTCGCCTTTATTCTCAACAACAACCCCTGCGCGGGCGTCGAGGCTACGGTAGGCGGCGGCGCCCACCTGGATACGCTTGAGAGCGTCGTCGATATCATGAAGCGGATGCAAAAAGAGGGGTACCTGGTGGACCCGCCCGAGAGCGGTAAGGCGCTAATCGACGAGATTATGGCGAAAAAGGCGATCTCCGAGTTCAGGTGGACGACCGTCGAGGAGATCGTCGCAAAGGGCGGCGCCCTGGCCCTGGTCGAGAATGATCGCTACCTGGAGTGGTTCGGCGAGCTGGCCGAGCCCACCAGGGCGCGCATGGCCGAGGCGTGGGGCAATCCCCCCGGCGAGGAGAAGGACGGCATCCCGGCCGCCATGG
The DNA here is from genome assembly GCA_050011095.1 of Syntrophorhabdales bacterium. Classification (GTDB taxonomy): domain Bacteria; phylum Desulfobacterota; class Syntrophorhabdia; order Syntrophorhabdales; family WCHB1-27; genus JBEKJU01. The sequence continues at coordinate 9,892 of JBEKJU010000021.1, read as the reverse complement.
TCTATGACGGTAAGATTCTGGTCACGGGCTTGCGGTTCGGGAACGCCGTGGTCTGCGTCCAGCCGAAGCGGGGCTGTGCGGGCGCCCGCTGCGACGGCCAGGTCTGCAAGATACTGCACGACCCCTCCGTGCCGCCTCCCCACCAGTACATCGCCACCTACAAGTGGTTCTCCAGGGAGTTCGGCGCGGACGCGGTGGTCCACGTGGGCACCCACGGCAATCTGGAATTCCTCCCCGGCAAGGCTACCGGGCTCTCTTCCGGCTGCCTGCCCGACATCGCCATCGACACCATGCCCAATCTCTACATCTACAACGCGGACAACCCGCCGGAGGGCACCATCGCGAAGAGGCGAAGCAATGCCGTCCTCATCGACCACATGCAGACCGTCATGGTCCAGGGCGAGCTTTACGGCGACCTGGACGAGCTGGAGAGGCTCCTCGCGGAGTATAGCCGCTACCGTCAGGTGGAGCCTGCAAAGGCCCATACCGTCAGCCATATGATTGCAGACAGGGTGAAGACGCTCAACCTCCTGCCCGCCGACCGCCTCTCTCACGACATGATGGACGAGACAATCGCCGAAATCCACGAAAAGCTCTCGCTCCTCAAAAACACCTACATACCGAAGGGCATGCACATTTTTGGGAGGATACCGCAAGGGGCCGACCGGGCGGAGCTTATCTATGTGATACTCCGGTATGAATCAGGTCCAGGCTCGCTTCGCGCCGTCGTCTCCGATATCGTAAGCAGGGTGTCACCCGCGCGGAACGGCGACCTGGAGGAAGCGGTAGAGACCACGGCGCGCGGCCTGTGCAGGGGGTGGGTGGAACACGGCACAACCCTTGCGGAAGGCATGGGCGCCATGTATGCGCTTTCGCCCTCCGAGCGGGAGGCGCTCGACAAGGTCGGGGAAGACATCGCACACCTCTACCGCTCCATCTCCGCGTCCGACGAGATGGGCTCCCTCCTGGCGGGCTTCACCGGCGCCTACCTGTCGCCAGGGCCTTCCGGCCTCATCACGCGGGGCAGGCCCGACATCCTCCCCACCGGCCGTAATTTCTACTCCCTCGACCCCCAGACCATCCCCACCAGGGCCGCCTGGGAGATAGGCAAGACGCTCGCCGACAAGACCCTCGACCGTTATCTCCTCGACGAGGGCGACTACCCCGAGAATATCGCGTTCTACTGGCAGTGCACCGACATCATGTGGTCCGACGGGGAGGGCTTGGCCCAGATGATGTACCTCCTGGGCGTAAGACCCATCTGGCAGGACAACGGCAAGGTGAAGACCTTCGACGTGATACCCCTCGTGGAGCTGGGACGCCCGAGGATCGACGTGACCGTGCGCGTCTCCGGCATCACGCGGGACAACTTCTCCGGCGCCATCGACCTCCTCGACGAGGCGGTGCAGGCGGTCGCGGCCCTGCCGGAGCCGGTCGAGCGTAACTTCGTGAGGAAGCACACGCTGGAGCGACTCGGCGACAGGCCGGAAGAGGATAAGGCTGCGCTACGGCAGGCGACCTACCGGGTATTCGCGAGCATGCCGGGCACGTACCAGGCTGGCACGCAGCTTGCGGTATACGCCTCCGCCTGGAAGACCGACAAAGATCTGGCCGACGTCTTCCTCTACTGGAACGGATACGCCTACGGCAAGGGGGTCTTCGGCGAGGCGGCCCATAAGCACCTGAAAGAGAGCCTGTCGAGCGTCTGCTGCAGTTTCAACAAGACCGTAACGGACGAGTACGACTTGACCGGCTGCTGTTGCTACTTCGGGGCACACGGCGGCATGATAAACGCCGCGCAGGTCGTCTCCGGGACTGAGATCAGGAACTATTACGGCGACACGCGGTCGCAGGGGAAAGTGTCGGTGCGTACCTTGACCGAAGAGGTGCGGCGGGTAGCGCGGGCGAAGCTCCTCAACCCGAAGTGGATCGAAGGCATGAAGGAGCACGGCTACAAAGGCGCCGCCGAGATCAGCAAGCGGGTGGGCCGGCTCTACGGGTGGCAGGCGACAGCGAAGAGCGTGGACGCCTCTATCTTCGATGACGTGGCCCGCACGTTCCTCATGAACGAGGAGAACAGGAGGTTCTTCCAGGAGCAGAACCCCTGGGCCATGGAGGAGATGGGCAGGCGGCTCATCGAGGCGATGGAGCGCGGCCTCTGGAGTCCTTCGCCCGATGTGAGAGAGGCCCTCAAGCGGCTCTACCTGGAGGTGGAGGGCTGGATAGAAGAAAAGATGGACGGCATGGAGGGTGAATTCCAGGGCGGGGCCATAGACGTCATGACGACGCAAGACGTGGAAGGGTGGAAGAAGCGGATGGAGGAGGTACTACGATAATGTTTCCGTTGCGGCGGCTGGTCTTTTTAGCCCCCGGTTCATCCTTTTTATGAAGGGGAGGCTCCGGCGGCTCCGCTGCTGGAGGGGGCGACGCGAGCCCCAATAATTGCATGGAGGAGGTACTACGATAATGTTTCCCTTTACCGCAATTGTAGGCCAGGAGGAGATGAAGACGGCCCTCGTGCTCAACGTGATCGATCCGGCCATCGGGGGGCTCCTCATCATGGGCGAGAAGGGCACGGCCAAGAGCACCGCGGTGCGGGCGCTGGCAGAATTGCTCCCCGAGATCGATGTGGTGCAGGGCTGCCCCTTCAACTGCGAGCCAGGCGGTTTCCTCTGCAGCTCGTGCAGGGAGCGGGTCGAAAGGGGAGAACCCCTGGAAAAACAAAGGCAAAAGATGAAGGTCGTCGAGTTGCCCCTCGGCGTCACCGAGGACCGCCTCGTCGGCACCCTCGATATAGAGCACGCCCTCAAAAAAGGCGAGAAGCGGTTCGAGCCGGGGCTTCTCGCCGCGGCCAACCGGAATTTCCTCTATGTCGACGAGGTCAATCTCCTGGAGGACCACATCGTCGACCTGCTCCTCGATTCGGCCGCCATGGGGGTGAATACGGTCGAACGGGAGGGCATCTCCTTCACTCACCCCGCCCGCTTCATCCTGGTGGGGACCATGAACCCCGAGGAGGGGGAATTGCGGCCACAGCTTCTCGACCGGTTCGGCCTCTGCGTGAGGGTGTTATCGGTGCGCGATAAGGCGTCGAGGGTGGAGATTTTGCGCCGCAGGGCCGCCTTTGACCTCGGCCCCGAGGAGTTTCTGGGACGCTGGCAGGAGGAACAGGAGAGGCTCGCCTGGGACATCACCGAGGCACGGCAACGGCGTGACGGGGTGCAGGTGACCGACTCCGTGCTTGAGGAGATCGTGTCGATGACTACCCAACTGAGCCTTGACGGTCACCGGGCGGACATCGTCATTCTCAAGGCGGCCCGCGCCCTGGCCGCCTTTAAAGGCAAGGAGACGATCGGGGCTGAGGATATCCGGGAGGCGGCCATGCTCTCCCTGATCCATCGGGCGAGGCGCCTTCCCTTCGAGGATATAGGCGCGGAGAGGGGAAAGATCGAACAGGCCCTCTCGGGACTGCGGATCGCATGAACTTTTGCGGGTTTGTCGGCCACGACGACGCGAAGCTGGCCCTCATCCTCAACGCCATAGACAGCCGTTGTGGCGGAGTGTTCTTCTGGGGCGAGAAAGGGACAGGGAAGTCAACGCTGGCACGACTTTTCAAGGGCCTTCTCCCGGAAAGCACCCCCTTCGTTGAAGTGCCGCTGAATGTGACCGAGGACGCCCTCCTGGGATCAATCGATATCGAGGCTGCCCTCGGACAGGGGCATAGGGTCTTCCAGCCGGGAATCTTGAGCAGGGCCGACGGCGGCGTGATCTTTGTCGATGATATCAACCTCCTTTCATCCGGCGTCGCGGCGTTCATCGCCGAGGCATGCGACAGTGGTATCCACGTCCTGGAGAGGGAGGGACTTTCGGCGCGACACCCGGCGCGCTTCATCACGCTGGCCACCATGAATCCGGAAGAAGGCGTCCTTTCACCCCATTTCCTCGACCGCTTCGGCATGTGCGTATCCTGGACCGCCCTTGACGAAGGCGCGGCGAGAATGGACGTGATAAAAGCGGCGGCAGGGCATGCCCCGGAGCCCGCCGGAAACAAGGCCGGTCTGGACGAGTTGCGCAGGCGCATCGCCGAAGCGCAAATGCGTGTACACGCTGTTCTTGTTTCCCGCGAGATCGAAGAGTACATCGTCAGCCGCTGCATGGAGGCGGGCGCACAGGGGCATAGGGGAGATATCTTCCTCCTCCATGCCAGCCGCGCCTATGCGGCATACTGCGGGGAGAGGGCCGTCGCGGAAAAACACGTGAATAAGGTGCTTCCCCTTGTGCTCAGCCACAGGGTGAGACCGGTGGAAGAGGCCGAAGAGGAGAAGTCAAAGCCGGATCGTCAGGAGAACCACGACCGGAGTGAGCCCTCCGACGCGGACAGGGGGGCAGAGACGCGAGACGGGGCGAACGAGGAGCATGACCACGGAGAAGGCGAAGCCACGAATGACCCCTCCACGCCCGAGAAGCAGGCCGAGTCCCGCGCCAGGGAAGAAGTCTTCGAGACCGGCGAACCTTTTGGGGTAAAGAAGATAGCTTTCGGAAAGGACAGGTTGAAGCGCACCGAGAGCGGCAGGAGGACTAAGACGGCATCATACGGAAAGAGCGGCAGGTATGTGAAGAGCAGCTTTCTCAACAATCGCGACGTGGCTGTCGATGCGACGCTCCGTGCGGCAGCCCCTTTTCAAAACGCGCGCGGTCGAAAGGAATTCCTCGTGATCAAGCCCGAGGACCTGAGGTTCAAGGAGAGGGAAAAGAAGATGGGCCACCTCGTCGTCTTCGTCGTGGACGGGTCAGGCTCCATGGGCGCCCAGAAGAGGATGGTGGAGACCAAAGGCGCGGTGCAATCGCTCCTCCTCGACTGCTACCAGAAGCGGGACAAGGTCGCCTTCATCATCTTCCGGCGGGACGGTGCGGAGGTGGTGTTGCCGCCCACGTCGAGCTTCGAGCGCGCCGGGAGGCGGCTCCGGGAGATACCGGTGGGGGGCAGGACACCCCTGTCGGCAGGCTTGCTGGAGGCTTACAAACTGGTAAAGAGGACGGAGCTGCAGAGGCCCCGGACGCGCTGCCTTGTGGTGCTCGTCACCGACGGCAGGGCGAACCAGGGCCTCACCCCGGAGCCTATCGACCGGGAGATAGGGAAAATCACTGCCCTCCTCTCGGGTTTGAAGAGGACCGACTATGTCGTCGTCGATTCGGAAGACAAGAAGAACCTTATAAGAATGGATCTCGCCTTGCCGCTCGCTCGCGGGCTCGGCGCACGATACTACCGCCTCGCCGACTTGAAATCTGACAATCTCGCCGACGTGGTGCGGGACGCCAAGAAGGCTCAGGTGGGCAATGACTGATAGGTGCGTGAAGACTTTGAGGCTGCATGAGATAACGTGCTTCATGGTCTCGACCTGGATGTGGGCAAAACAGGCCCGAGAGAATTTGGTTACCAGAGCGGGTCGAAAAAACGGTGACTCCGTGAGAATCGCTCGGACGCCCATGACGAGGGCACTGCTTCTTTCGCTGTTTTTTCACGGTGTGATTATCGTCGCCATGATCTCCTGTTTTACTGGAAGACCGCTGAGACATCAGGAAATGGTGACCGTTTTCCTTACCCAGGATGAGCCGGGCGCCGGCGCGTCCGGGAGGGTCGGCAAGTCAGGCGGCGCGGCTTCTCTCAGGGAATCTCAGGGAGCAAGTCACCATCCGGCCGAGAAAAAGAAGGTTCAGGCATCTTCACCCCGTTCTTTGCCCTTGCCTCCTCCCACACCGGTTCCTGTAAGGGAAAGCGTGAAGCAGAAAACAACCGCACAGGTGGAGACGAATGCCGCGCCGGACACCACGCACCCGTCGGGCCAATCCCTTACGCCCTCTCCGCTTGTGAGCGGCCCCGGCGATGTCGGCGGCACGGGAAGTGGCGGAGCTGGCGGCGGCATGGGTGCATATGCGGGTCGTGGGGCAGGAAGCGGGACGGGCGGAGGGGGCTCAGGACCGGGCTTCGGGTCAGGCATGGGGAGCGGAGCCGGGACAGGGCAAACGGCCTACCTGAGGGAACACTTCATGTACATTCGGAACCTCATCATGAAGAATCTGGATTACCCGGCTGCTGCTAGGAGAATGGGCTGGCAAGGTACGGTCACCGTCACGTTTGTCGTTCTGGAAAGTGGAACCGTGCAAGACATCAGGATCGTCAAAGGCTCCGGGCACACAGTACTCGATCAGGCCGTGGCGAAAACAGTTCAGCGGGTGCAGCCCTTCCCCAGGCCGCCGGTCAAGGCTGAACTGACCATCCCGATTGTCTTCCGGCTGGAAGGAGGGACCGGATAAGGATCACGCATCTCCAGGAGAAGACATTTTCAATGTCGACCAAATCTGTTCCCACCCCCGCCTCTTTATGCTCGCAATCAGGAGGGGAAGATTCAAGAGGCAGCCCTTAGATCCTTCCGCATAATTAATGCCCGGCTGGAGTCGCCGCAGAAACAACCTTCTTGAGATTTATCCGAGAGCTCTCAGAGGGCCTGATCAGCTTCCTTTATGGGAGAAGCTTTATTCCTGCAGTGGATGTGTGCGAAGAACTCGGCCTTCATGATGGGACAGACCCGCTCTATGGGGTCGAAGTCGGATGGGAAGATAAATTGGTTCAAACAAACGCCAGCTGAGGCTCTTCCGTTAGTGCCACGAGGCATTGTTCAGGATAAGGATATTCCGTTTCCGGGCAGGAGTGATCGATCTGGCTGCTTCATCGAGGACAGGATTGATATTCGTAATGTTCAGCAATCCCGGAAGTGGAGGCGTTGAGAATCAAGGAAGTATCTCGTCATCACAGCAGTTTTGCTGGTGATCGTTCCTGTTTTTTTGCTTCCTAAGACGGCTTGGTCGCGGTGAACTTGACGCTCGCCACTTTCCCTTCGACAAGGCGCAAATCCTCCCTGGCAGAGGGAGGGGTAAACTCTTCACCCGGGCAACAAGCCATGGCAGCCAATTCCTCCCCCTTCAGGAGGTAACGGGCGGCAACCCGAATTGCTGCAAAACCCGCGCTCCTGACTGCCTGCCAGTACTCCTCTTCCTGAACGGCGCCTCCCAGACACCCGGCCCAGGTTGCCTGGAAGCGCATCCGCAGGTCAGGAGCAATGCTCTCCGTGAGCACCACGTCCGAGATAGCGATCCGTCCGCCGGGTCGCAGGATGCGAAAGGCTTCCTTGTACACGGCGTCCTTGTCCGGACATAGGTTGATGACGCAGTTCGAGAGCAGCACATCGGCAAAAGCGTCGGGAAGGTGTGTCCTCTCCATGTCTGCGACGAGCAGCTCGATGTTCCTATCCCGTAGGTCGGCCTCGGCCACCGCCTGGTGAGCGCGCCGGATCATCGCTTCTGCGAAATCGATGCCTGTCACTCTTCCATGAGCTCCAACCTTGTGAGCAGCCAGTATGACGTCTATCCCTCCGCCGCAGCCGAAATCCACCACCGTGTCACCCGGCCTAATATCCGCGAAGCCTGAAGGATTGCCGCAACCGCGAGAGAGGCTGAGGGCCATTTCCGGCACCATCGTCAGTTCTTCCTCGCTATAAAGCCCCATTTGTGCTGCGAAGCCGGACCCGGCCTCTTTTTTGCTCGGTCAACAGGACTCTTTCTTACCGCCACTCGACGCGAACGCACCGTACCGCGTCTTGATCACCCGTTGTGTTTCAGCCTTGTCCATGACCCCACCCCCAGTAGTTCATAGTAATATCTAATTCTTCTCTGTCGTCTGCGTCAATTAAATATCCCGCACAAAGGGCAGGCCGGCCATAGAGTATTATGAGGTGGTACATCGAGGAAGACAAGGCAGGGGCGAGCTTATAGCAGTGAATAACATTAACGGCACTGCTGCTAATTCATGTACGTGCGGCAGTTGGCTCGACCATTGGAGGAAATTTAGCGGTGATGCGCTGATCAATTGCCCCGTCATAGATTGCCCGAATAAAGTGGAGGTGGGTGCCCATGTGCAGAAAGAGGGTGATACCGATAGAAAGTGGTACATCATTCCGCTTTGTGTCAAACACAATAAAGAAACAGGCAAATCTCTGTCCGTGAGGGACTCGATAAGACTGATACCTGCGAACGTCAGCGAGACTTGCGCTAAGAAACGGTAGCGGTGGTTAGGTAAAGTGGTCGAATAGAAGCTGAGCTCCTCGCGGTAAGCCCGCGCCGGATAGCCGGCTGGTTCCGCCCGTTCGCAGTAGTGCGCCTCCAGTTCGTAGGGTGCGCAACACCTGAACCTACTCGTCTGTTACCCCGGTGGGGGCTTTTGAAGCGCAGGGAACGCATCGAGGGCAAAAACTGGGTAGCTGGCACGGCGCGGCCGCGAGGTAAATGCGGAGTTTTTCGTGTGACAAATTTGTGACAGAAAGCTGCTTGAAGGACCCTAATCAATAGAAAAGACCGCAAAGGATGGAACGCCAATTTGCCCTTTATCCACAACGGTTTTCATGAATATCCAAGCGAGAGCCTATTTTCCGAAAACGTCTCTTTTAGAATCCTAAGTCCAGTGCGTCTGCCAGTTCCGCCACTCTCGCATGCCTTATTTTATGCGGTTTTTCAGAGGGTGTCAATTTGCGCCCTTGCATTGTGGCAAAATTGTGACAAACGTCTAAAACCTCCACGCTCGATCTGAGACTTTCCGGGTAATGATGCGCATAGTGCTGTGTCATAGCAATGTTTTTATGGCCGAGCAACTTCTGGACCTTGTACAGGTCCACCCCCGTTCTGAACGAGCCTCGTGGCGAAGGTGTGCCGAAGATCGTGAAAATGGAAATTGGTGATCTCTGCCCTCTCCAACGCCTGATCGTAGGCTACCCTCAAACTTTTCACCGAGATGGGGAATACTCTACCCGAGATGTCCCTTACCTTGATGTCCTTAAGCGTCTGCTGCAAGGTCTTTGACATGGGTATCGGTCTCTTCTCCCCGTTCTTCAACCTTTCGACCCGGAGCAACCCGCGCGAGAAATCAACATCTTTCCAGGTGAGGGCAAGAAGCTCGCCTCGCCGCATCCCGGTATGAAGGGATGTAACGAGGAGCGGCCTGAGCCACGAAGGGTTCGTGGCCTTTTCGAGCAGCCACGTCTCCTCCTCGGGGGTGAGCCACCTATCCCTGGCGTTCCTGTTGCCGACAGAGAACGAGAGATCGCCGTCGCTAACCGGATTCTGCTTCACCCATTTCCAGCGCTTTCGCGCAACGTTAAACATCCGCCTCAGCAAGGACAGCTCCTGATAGACCGTTGCTTCCTTGACGTCCCCGAGTCTTTCGTCCTGGTAATCCGCAACCAGAGGGGTCGTGATCTGCACCAGCGTCAACCCTCCGAAGAACTCGATCAGTGGTTTGACCGTGTAGCGATCCTGGGGATGGCCGTGTTTCGCGAGAAACTTTTCAACCATCTCGTCAATAGTCGTGGTCTTGGCTGTTGCTGCCTCAAAGCAGCGTCCCTCGATGATGTCGGTCAACGTCTCCGCGTATAGTTTCTCGGCAAACTTCTTGTTGTCGGTATTCAACGAGAGGCGTTCTTCTCGGCGAAAAAAAGAGCTGTGTGCAATAAATCTTCGCTGCACCTGGTTTGGCTGGTTCTCCTCGTACTCGCGTGGCCTCTCCGCTCTCGACGCCGGATATCTCGATGTAATCGACGTCTCACGCCTCCCCAAAGAGTTCGCCCCGCATTTCGATAAATTGAAGCGGATCGAACCGTACGTCGATACTTATCGCTTTGGTCCCTGGCGCCTCGACATTCCGAAGGAGAAGATAGCGGAACAGATTGAGGAAATCGACGATAGAGACTCTGCGATCAGCCGGAAGGACCATGAGAAGGAGCTTTTTCTGTGCCTCGGCCTCATCGGGTACTTCGGTCACAACCTCGATATGCCGGGTTATGGC
>JBEKJU010000020.1:0-26157 GCA_050011095.1 Syntrophorhabdales bacterium | reverse complement strand
TTTTCACTCCTTTTTCAATTCACACAGAAGAGTTTACCCTACCCTCCGGGTCAGACGCAAAACAACCATCTCAGCAACGTTCTTCTCAGGGGTTACGCAGACCATCGGCGCCTGCCGGCATATCCGCTCGTCCCGTCCTTCACAGCCTTTCCAATATCTTCTGCGCTTCTTCCCTCCTTTGAAAGTTCACGCCCGATTTCACGGCCTTCGTCAGGTACTCCTTCGCCTGGGCCAGCCTCCCTGCCTTGTAGGAGATCATGCCCATGTGATAGTTCACGGTGGGGCTGTTTGCCATTTTCGCATATGCTTTTTGAACGAGGTCTGATGCGCGGTTCGTATCACCCTGGTTGTAGTAGACCCACCCGAGCGTGTCCTGGATGCCAGGCTCGTCCGGGCGGGCATTGAGCGCCTTCTGCGCCAGGTTCTGCGCCCTTTCAAGGTCCTTTTTCGATTTATCCTGTTCGGTAAGAAGGAAGGCGAGGTCGTTTTCCAAAGCCCAGTTGTTTGGCTGTTTTTGAAGCAGCTTTTCGTAGATGTCGATCGCCTTGCCGTATTCTTTGTTTCTATTGTAGAGTTGGGCCAACAGAAGCTGGACGGTCCTGTTCTCCGGCTGCGTTTTCAGCCGCTCCTCAAGTTTCTTTACGGCTGCGGCGGTCTGGCCCTGCACTACGTAAAGCCCGGCCAGGCCGTCGAGAGGCGCGGTCCAGGAGGGCTGCAACTCCATTGCCCTCATAAACGCGGCCTCGGCTTTCTTGGATTCCTTTTGGGCGCCGTAGACCTGTCCCAGGAGGTTGTAGGCCGGCGCGTCGTTGCCGTTCCGTTTTATCCTGTTTTCACACAGCGACGCAGCAAGATCATACCTCTTCTGCGCCACATAGACCTGCACCACCGAAGACAGGAGCGCGGGCGAATCGGGCGCGAGCTTCAGCGCCTGCTCGAATTCCGCCCTGGCTTTGTCGAGTTTTCCCTCGTTTGCGTATAATGCTCCCATCTTGGCATACGCCCCGGGGTTCTTCGGCGCCTTCTTCTTGATCTCCCCATACTCCACCTCCGCCCGGCCCATCTCCTTCTCTATCACGAAGAGATCGCCAAGCTCCTCCCTGATCTGCAGGTCCGCGGGATTCTGCTCCACCATTTGCCGGAGCTGCGCCTCGGCCTTTCCGTATTGCTTCTGCATCACGAGCAGGCGGGCGAGTTCCATTCCGGCATCGCGGGATTTAGGATCTATTTTCAGCGCATTCAGAAGTGCGTCGGAGGCGAGGTTGGGTTCGTTGTTCATCACGTGCGCCTTGGCCATGCGCACGTAGGCAGGCACGAATTGCGGCCTTTCGTTCACTACCGTGCGAAATTCCGGCACAGCGCTCGCCCCTTCCCCCCTCGCAAGGTAGATGTTGCCCCTGGTAAAATGGGCATCGAGGTTTTTCGGCACCGCTTTCAGCACCTCGTCAGTGTATTTGGCCGCCTCGTCCAGCTCTCCTTTTGAAAGACATATCTTCGCAAGAGCATTCTTCACCAGAATAATATCAGGATTGGCCGGGTCCTTTTCCAACCCCAGACATTCCTTGAGCGTCTTCTGCGCCTCGTCCGCCCTGCCCGTGTTCAGGTATACCTCGCTCAAGGCAAGGCGGAGCCTGATGCTACGGTTGAATTTCCCGATGCCCGCCGTCAACGCTCCCTCTGCGTCGCTCACCCTGTTCTTCGCGAGGTAGAAGGCGGCCGTCATGAGCCAGCCCTCCTCATGTTTCCCGTCACCGGCGGATACTTCCTTCAGGATGCCGCGGGCCTTGTCCTCATGCCCCGTGTCCCAGCAAAGCCCGGCAAGGGCAAGTTTGCGGGAGGGATTGCCCGGCTCAAGGTCGACGACGTGCTGCATAACGGCGATTGCCTCATCGATGCGCTTGCTCCTTACCATTACGTCGACAAGGGCGAGGTTGAGGTCGACAGACTGGGGGTTCGCTTTTATTCCGTTCCGGAGAGCGTCTTCTGCGGCGTGGACGTCGTTCTTCTGGATGCTGGCGACGTACATGACGAGGAAGGCATCGGGTCTCTTTGATCCCTTCGCCGCAAGGTCCTCCATCAGCTTCCGGGCCTTTTCCGGTTCTTTTTTTGCAAGCAATACCCCTGCCTTCACAGTGAGGGCCTGTTCGTTCCAGGCGTCCGTCTTGAGGACAAGATCGGCCGTCTCCAAGGCCTTATCGAAGGCCCTGCCCCGGAACAGCACCCCCGCGAGCTCTGAGCGGGCCTTGATGTGGCCCGGCTGAAGATCCACGGCCTTCGAGAGGCCGCCGTATGCCTCGTTCAAGTTACCCGCGCGTAGCGCGGTCAGTCCCAGCATGTAAAAGCCATCGGCGAATTTTGGGTCTACCTGCACGGCATTTTTGAATTCGAGTCTTGCCTTTACGAAATCGCCCTTATCGTACAGGGCCTTGCCCTTGTTGTAGAACTTCATCTTCCGCTGATCGGGTCCGCCGCAGCCGGCAGCGAGTGATATCATTACCAGAAGCGACAGAATAATCTTTAGCTGTGGTTTCAAGCTCTATCTCCTTGCAACATAATTAGCGCCTTACCGGCGCAGAAATCCCCTCGCTATCACGATAAGAAAAGGCAGCGTGCTTGCTGCGGCAAGTCCCGTAAGTTTTCCCCGCAGTTCCCCCATCAGCACCTCATAGCTGAAGTAGAACACCATCGTCGTTGCGGCAATCGCGCTCAAGTTCTCCGTGTGCAGGTAGCCGGAGAGGACGTGGGGAACAACCAGGGCGATGAAGAGGACAAGAAAATCCATGGGCGTCGTCCTGAAGCCTCGTTCCCTTCGCGTGAACTTCAGGGTGAGCACGACAAAGAAGACGAGCACTATATGGGACAGGCTATGGAGCCTGGAGAACAGGCTGCCGGTGTCGTTTGCCTTTTCGACGCCCAGCGACACGATGAGTGGTATGAAGAGATAAAGAATGACCGTGAGGCATCCCCTCATCCAGTCTTTCTTGAAGCGCCATACGATCAGGAGGACCCCCATGAGGGCGGTGCAGAGGAGGGAAAAGGAGAAAGGGATCTCGGAAGGCACCAGACAGCTAACGAAGAGAAGAAAGGGTACGCCGAAGCGGATGATGCCGAAGCATACCTTGATGACGGCCCCCTGCTCGCGCAGACTCCTCAGGCGGCCCTTGATAATAGTGTCGAAGAAGTGATACCGGGGGAGCCTCCACCGGCGCTTTTCGGCAACATGAAAACCGGTGAGGATCGCCGCCGCAAATAGGATATAGGCCGCAAGGAGAAACCATTCCGCACGAAACCTGAACACGAAGGCGGCGGTCACGAGCAGCGCCTGGATGCTATAGACCACGAGCACGGACTCCGTGTGAAAGAGACCAAGCTCCATCAGCCTGTGGTGAAAATGGTTCCTGTCCGGGGAAAAGATGGGCCTTTTTTCCGCGAGCCTTTGCGCCATGACCACGAACGTGTCGAGCACGGGAAACCCGATTATCAGAAGCGGCAGAAGCGGGCTCACGGCGGTCTCCCCCTGAGTGAGCCTCAGCGACAGGCTAATCGCCGAAAAACCGAGGAACTGGCTCCCCGTATCGCCCATGAAGAGCTTGGCGGGGTACGTGTTGTACGACAGGAACCCGAATAGGGCGCCGGCGAGGGCGAGGGCAAGAAGGCACGACGTAAGGTCTTCCTCCAGGTAGGCAAGGTACGCGAGGCAGCAGAAGCTCAAAAGACAGATGCCCCCGGCAAGGCCGTCGAGTCCGTCCGCCAGGTTGACCGCATTGGTGACGCCGACGATGGCAACAACTGTCAACGGTATGGCGACTGCGTCCGGAAGCAGCATGTCGTCCGGAAGCAGCCCCCCCAGACTCTTGATCTTGATGCCGCCGTAAATCACCATCACAATGGCCGCCACCGTCTGGATGAGGAACTTGAAGCGGAAGTCAATCCCCTTGAAATCGTCGATCATCCCAAAAAAGACGATAAACAGGCCCGAAATCGCATAGGCCTTCAGGAAGTACCCCTGAGGCGCCAGGAAAACGGTCGACCCGTAAACCGCCAGGGCGATGGCTATGCCGCCGACCCTGGGGATGGGATGGTCGTGTACCTTCCTCCCGTCGGGCATGTCGAGCCCGATGTTGAGCCTGAGCGCTGTCCTGCTGAAGAGCGGGATAAGGAGAATAGTCGCAAAGGTCGATATCAGAAGGGTGACTATCATGTTGATTTCGGATTATCTAATCTTTCCTGGGTTTGCAATCCATATTCCAGAATCGAACATCGAAAAGCCTATTCTGGAATATACTCTTTTAGCACCGGCACAATTTCCCTGGTGAACGCCTGCAGGCGCGCCTCCGCCTCCTCCAGCCGCTCATTCTGGTAGACCGGCGTTATGAGCCGGACGAGCGCCCCGTCCGTCCTGCGTCTCGTGAGGGCATCCCAGAATGTGTACAGCTTTACCTGGTACAGGTTGGTAAGCGCCCGGCCCCTCATGGCAAACCAGTAATATGTCAGTTCCCTGGCGCCGACCTTCTCCATGAAAGCGCGGTTGACAGGCAGCGATCTTCCCGGCCCGAGCGGCACATGCGCCGCCCCCGCCTCCCTGAAAAGCCACCCGTTTCCCGGCAGGCACGTCTCGGGGGAGTGCATTGCTTCACCTTTGTTCTGGCTTTCGTAATAGGCAGTGTAAAAATTAATCGCCTTACCCTGGGGGTTCCTGTAGTCCGCCATTGCGTAGTCGGTGAAATGAAGCCCATCGACGAACTCCTGTTCCATCTGCGCCCTGTTCCCCGACCATTCCCCCACCTTCACCGGGAAGCCGCTCAATGACTTCTTGATCGGTATTTTTTCCCGAAAATCTATCGTTCTCGAAAGCACAAGGGTTGAGCCAAGCAGGATCATCGCGACGATGAAAACAGGCTGAAGAAACGTCGATTTTCGATTCTGGACGCCGGACTTTGGTTTCATCTGTTCCGCCTCGTCCGTCGTGGCCTGCTCTCCCATCTCTTCTCGCCCGCCTCTTCTCCTTTGTTTCGCCGGTTCCGCGATCCCCGATCCGCGATCCGCGTTTTCCTTCGGCGGGAGCCGGCGCAGTAGCCACACTTCCGCCAGCAGTACGGGTATGGTGAGCATGAAGATAAGCCAGCCGGAAAAACCGTGGAAAAACCCTTCGGCCACGGTTGCCCCCCACAGGCTGTAGAGGATGCCGGTCAGGGCAATACGCATGCCGTTGACGACGATGGCGATCGGCATGGACGAGAGAAACAGGACAACACGTTTCCAGATATGAGATCCCGACCAGTAGGCAAGAATAAGGCTGAGCACCATGAGGGGGAAAAGGTATCGAAGGCCGCTGCATGCCTCCACAACCTGCAGTTGGGTGAAGCCCAGGTCGATTACGTTCCCCTCCCTGTATGCCGACATTCCATAGAGGTGGAGCAGGGAAACACCGAGCCGGGAGGAGATGAGCTGGAGCCTCAGGGAAAGGGGAAAATTGAAAATATTCGGCAAAGGAAACATGGTGAGGGCGACAATGAAGATAAAACCGGCGCTTTTTATCTTCTGCCAGCCGAAATGGAGCCACACAAGCCCGATGACCACCAGCCAGAGCGAGAAGTACATAGTGTAATACTCGCCGCCCAACTCTCCGAGCCAGAAAAGCACCATGCCCGCTCCGAAGGCGAATATGCCTTCCCACGAGCCTGCCCCCCGGGTCGCCAGGTTCCGCCGCTTTTCCCACAGGAGATATGCCAGCACAAAGGGGATGAGCCAGCAGTGGGAATAATCTTCCTTGCCCCAGTCGGCCAGGACAAGCTGCTTGAGGGGAGAAAGATACACAGCGAACAGGAGGGCCGAGTAAATAGGGACCTTCAGCCGTTGGGCGGTCGTCAGTTTGAAGGGCATAATGGTTGTCTCCATGTGTTCAAGACGAAGAGAGGGTAGGCCGCTCGTCCCATGCGTGGTCTACCGGACGCGCCGGCACCCGCATATCCAGCAGTAACTGCCTGTATTCGTTAATAATCTTTTCGCGGGAATATTTTTCCCCGGCCGCAACGTACGCCCGGTTGCCCATCTCCTTCAACCTCCCAGGGTCTGATCGGGCATCCAGGATTGCCTCCACAATACCTTCGGGACCCTCTGATGGCGGCACTGCCCAGCCGATACCCTCCTCGTTCACCATGAGAGATACCTCCGAACCCTCCCCGGTTACCGCAAGGATCGGCTTTCCGGCCGCCATAATGTTATACATCCTGCTCGGCACGCCGGCGCCCGTCATGCCTGGCAGCAACGACACGAGAGAAATGTCGCAGGCATTGAGGAAGATCGTTTGTTCATTCCTGGGCCGCTGATTTACCAATGTCACGTTCTTGAGATCTCTCGCACCGATCTCCCGCTCCATCCATCTCCTCTTCGCGCCCGTCCCGACAAACAGAAAATGAACCATCTCATCGGCCTTCAGGAGATTAGCGGCCTCGAAGATTGACTCTATGGCCTGTGCGCGGCCCATGTTGCCGACGCAAGAGACGACAAACCTGTTTTCGAGGCCCAGCTTCCGCAGCATGGCGTTGCTCGCTTTTGGCGCCGGAAAAACTATGTCGGCATCCGCCCAGCTCCGGATTATGCGCACGTTGCCGCCACTCCCTCCCGTCTTCTTTTCCGCTAGTGCCCTCATATCCCGGCCCAGAACCACCACATGATCGACGCTCCTGTAAAGCAACCCGTTAAGATGTTGGAGAAAACGATTGAGAAAACTCGCCTCCCCGATCATTCCCGTGGCCACCAGGGTTTCAGGATAGACGTCCTCAACCCGAAGTATGCACCGGGCCTTGCGCAGGCCGCTGACCAGCTTCGCAATGAAGGGCGCGGAGGGAGGGCTTGTTACCGCGATGACTATGTCGCCCTTCTTTACCCTCATCGCCGCCTTGACAAATAAAACAAGGCTGTAAGTAACCATGTTGAGGAACCTCAGGCCGATATTATTCTTGTCGAAAGTTGTGCCCTTACACCGTTCGATGAGAACCCCGGCCCGGACCTCTTTTCGCCTCACCCTGCGGCCGCGCGCGGTTACCGTCGGGTAACTGCAAAGAACCCTGATGGAGAAATCTTCCGCAAGTCCTTCCGCCAATCCTGTCGTATAAAAAGCAGTGCCCTGCTCATCGGGATAATAGACTTCCGAGATAAACCAGACAGTTGGATGTGAGGCCATTAGCCTAGTATTTGTGCCACACGGTTCTATTCACGTAACCGGTATAGCTCATGATAATCCGAAGGACCTTTTCCGATACGTTCGGCACACGGTAATCTTCGACGATGCGCAGCGTCCGGCCGGGTCCCGTCTGCTGGTCGTCGATCACCCCCATGGCCTCGCGTATGGTCTTCGGGTCGAGACCCGTCATCATCACCGCACCTTCCTCCATGCCTTCCGGGCGCTCATGGGCTTCTCGAATGTTGAGGGCCGGGAAGTTGAGGATCGAGGATTCCTCCGTAATCGTGCCGCTGTCCGACAGGACCATCCTGGCATTCAGCTCCAGCTTGACATAGTCGGTCAGGCAAAAAGGCTTGTGCAACTCGATTTTAGGATCGAGCGTCACGCCGCGCTCTTCCAGCCGCTTCCTCGTTCTCGGATGGGTCGTCACGAGCACTCTCAAACCGAAACCGGCGACGAGCCCCTCCAGGACCTTTACAAACCGGGAGAAGTTGCGGTCCGAATCCATGTTTTCCTCGCGGTGGCAACTGACCACAAAGTATTTGTCCCGCTCCAATGACAGCCTTGTAAGCACGTCGGAATCTTCGATCTTCGCCATGTAGTAGTAGAGCACCTCGTACATGGGGCTGCCCGTTTTTATGACGCGGTCGGGAGGCAGTCCTTCGCGCAGCAGGTATTCGCGGCTGATGGAGCTGTACGGCATATTGATATCGCTGATGTGATCGACGATCTTTCTGTTGATCTCCTCCGGAACCCTCTGGTCAAAGCAGCGGTTGCCCGCCTCCATGTGAAAAATGGGAATCTTACGGCGCTTCGCCGCAATAGCCGCCAGGCAGCTATTGGTATCCCCAAGGATGAGCACCGCGTCGGGCGTCACTTCCGAGAGGACCTTGTCGGCGCGGCTTATGACCAACCCTATGGTCTCGGCCGCGCTCTCGCCGGATGCATCAAGAAAGAAGTCAGGCTTCCTCAGTCCGAGATCTTCAAAAAAAACTTCATTCAGCTCATAATCATAATTCTGGCCCGTATGAATAAGCACATGGTCGACGTGCCGGTCGAGAGCCGCCATGGTCCGTGACAGCCTGATAATCTCGGGCCTCGTTCCCACAATGGTCGTCACCTTCATAAGGGATACTCCCGGACTGTGCGTTGAAAAATCATCTATCGGTACCCTCTTTAATCACATCTTCGTAAAATGTATCAGGTTTTCCCGGGTCGAACACCTGATCCGCCCAAAAAAGGGTTGTCAACTCGCCGCCTCCAACGTTTTCTATCGAATGCGCATAGCCTGGCGGGATGTCCACGACCCTGTATTCCGTCCCGCTTACCGCATACTCAATAACCTTATCTTTCAGGATATGCCTCAAGCGGATAATTGCTTTACCCTGCACCACAAAGAACTTCTCTGTTTTTGTGTGGTGATAGTGATTTCCCCTGGTCACTCCGGGTTTTGTGTGAGAGACAAAAATCTGGCCGAAGGACGACGCCTTCACGAATTCGGCAAGATCGCCGCGGTTATCAGCCTTTACCTCCAGATGGTAGGCGAAGTCGGAGTCTTCGAGGCAGGAGAGATACGTGGCGTAAAGGCGGGCGACGAAAGGATCATCCAGGGGCGGCACGGCCAGGGTCCGCCGGAAGTCCTTAAAAGAGCGAACGGTATCCGCAAGCCCTCCTAATGTTGTCGTAAACACAGGGGTGACGCCCAGCAAACCGTCATTCGCAGCGTTGAGGACATGGGTTGACGGGCCGGAAATGACGCGCGCCGCCTCCAGCATGGCCGCGCAGACATCGTCGACATAGACGAGATCGAGGCTTTGGGCGGGATTGGAGATGGAAATGGGCAAATTCCGGGCGATGTTGTGGCAAAAAGTGGCGACCACAGAGTTGTAGTTCGGACGGCACCATTTCCCGAAAATTCCCGGAAAACGAAAAACAGAGACGCGAGCCCCCGTCTCCCGGCCAAAGTCCAAAGCCATCGTCTCCGCCCTGCGCTTGGACAGTCCATAGGGATTATCCAATAGGGCCTGGATGGACGAGCTTACTACCACCACGGGCGCCCGGCCAAGACGCCGGAGCGTCTCACAGACCTTTCCGGTGAATCCGGCGTTGCCCCATTCGTAATCCCCGACGTGTTCCGGCCTGTTGACGCCTGCCAGGTGGAACACCACGTCGGCGGCGGACAGGTATCGCTCCAACTCGCCCGGCGAAGAGTCCACGTCATATCCGAAGACTTCAGCAGCTTTCATCTGCCTCAGCGCGGCCACGAGGTTCTTTCCCACGAAACCCTTTGCTCCCGTCACCAGGACATTCATTGATTGGAGGCTCCGTTCCCTCGCCTGTTTCCATCGAGGGCCTCATTGACGATGTCGAGCTTAAGCAGCAACTCCATCATGCCCTCCACGTCGAGCCGCGTCGTATTATGAGAAGTGTAATCTTCTCTGGTGGATACTTCTTCCTGTCCTTCCACGAAATAGATGCCGTAATTCAGGTCGCGCACATCGGCCTGCACGCGGAAATAATCCCCCATATCTTCGGCCTTCGCCATCTCCTCGCGGTTGAGCAGCGTCTCATAGAGCTTCTCCCCGTGGCGCGTGCCTATGACCCTGATATCGTTCTTCGCATGGAAAAGCCTCAGCATGGCCTCGGCCAGCATCCCTATGGTGGCGGCCGGCGCCTTCTGCACGAAGATGTCCCCAGGGCTGCCGTGCTCGAAGGCATAGAGCACAAGGTCGACCGCGTCATCGATGGTCATCATGAAGCGGGTCATGTTGGGATCGGTGACGGTCAAAGTCGCCCCCTCCTGGATCTGGCTTAAGAAAAGAGGGATTACCGAGCCGCGCGAGGCCATCACGTTGCCATAGCGCGTCCCGCAGAAAATGGTTCCGGTATCGCCATACATACGGGCCTTGGCAACCATGAGCTTCTCCATCAGGGCCTTGCTCATGCCCATGGCATTTATGGGATAGACCGCCTTGTCAGTGCTCAGAACGATCATGTTTTTTACACGACAGGCCATGGCGGCGTTCATCACGTTCTCGGTCCCCAGGGTGTTTGTCCTCACCGCCTCGATGGGGAAGAACTCGCAGGACGGCACCTGTTTCAGGGCGGCCGCCTGAAAGACGTAATCGACCCCCTGCATGGCAGGCACGATGCTGTCATAGTTGCGCACATCCCCTATATAGAACTTCACCTTGGGACTCGCCAGAGAAATCCGCAGGTCCTCCTGTTTCTTCTCATCCCGGCTGAAGATACGGATCTCCTTGATGTCCGTGCCAAGGAATCGGCGCAATACGGCATTGCCAAACGTCCCGGTGCCGCCGGTGATCAAAAGCGTCTTTTCGGAAA
This sequence comes from Syntrophorhabdales bacterium, assembly GCA_050011095.1. GTDB lineage: Bacteria > Desulfobacterota > Syntrophorhabdia > Syntrophorhabdales > WCHB1-27 > JBEKJU01. The sequence goes on along the minus strand of JBEKJU010000020.1, from coordinate 15,626 downwards.
ACAATAGCATCTCCTCCTATAACTATCGGGTCACGCGGCCCCTGGCCGTGCACCTCCCGGCTAATCGGCAACGACAAAGGCCGGTTTCTCTCCTCGTTGCAGCAGCCAGTCGTAAAGCTGCATCGTCATCTCCGCCGACTTCCTCCAGGCGTATTTGGCGGCAACAAGCTCCTTACCCTTTTGTCCCATCCGCCGCAATTCGTCCTGCGTGCTGCCGAGGGCAACGCCGAGGGCGTCTGCAAGGGCTCCTGCCGAAATGTCAACCCACCAGCCGCAATCATGGTCTTCCAACCCTTGCCATGGTGAGGCTTTTGTGGCGAGCACAGGGATACCGGCCCCGAGGGCCTCCAGGATGGCGATGGGAGCTGCTTCGCCATAGGACGGGAGTACGAAGAAATCGGCCGAGGCAAAGGCATCGCGCTTTTGCTGCCCCGACAGCAGGCCCGCGAACGAAACGAAAGAATCGAGGCGTTTCTCTGCTATGCACCTCCGCACCTCTTCCAGATGGCCGAACTCGTCTCCCCCCGCGATCACGAAGTGCCAGTCCGTGAAGTTTTTCCTTCTCGCATTGATGGCCTCAAGGAACATGGGCAGGCCCTTGATGGGAGTGATGCGCGAAAGAAAAAGTACTATCCGCCTATCGGCGGGGATGCCGCAGCGCTCGCGGAACGACCCGGCGTCCCCACTGCTTCCCAGCCAATCGGCGGAGATGCCGTTCGGTATCACCGCCACGGGATTGGATAGCCCAAAACCACGAATATCCGCAATTTCGTTTGGCCCGACAGCGTGGAAGGCGGATGCGTTTTTCAGGTTCTCTCTTTCGTATAGGGTCAATACGATCTCTTTCTTCCAGCGGGATTTCCTGAGGGCCCATTTCTTTAAGGCGCCATGGGGCGTGATGACGGACGGGACGCCGTGCCTGAGGCGGAGCCTTGCGGTCACACGCGACAGTCCGGTCCAGAGGGAGTGCTGATGCACAAGCGAGATAGTAGGGGCCTCGTTGACCGCTAGCCGCGCCATCTCTCTGCTCGAACATAGCGCCCTGGGCGGTGTCCTCCTATATCCCCGAATCTTGTCCACCGGCAAGCCGCTGGACGTCGCCGCCCAAAGGCGGTCCTCCTCGGTATCGAGGGACCAAAGCTCGGCGTTACCCCCCAGAGAATTCTGTTCGCGGGCGAGGTTGAGGGCAACCGGCCCCAAACCGAAAGAGCCGGGACCCGCGCTCGCGATGATGTGTATAATTCTCGGGACAGTCCCGGCCATCACAACTTTCCCAAGAGAACGTTCCGCACTCTTTGCAGACCTTCTTGCATCTGCTGAGCGGCGTGAAGCGGCGTGAAGCCGGAGATGATCTCGCGAGACCTGGCCCCCATCCTGTCTAGTTCTTCTGAAGCGTCCAGGAAATAGGAGAGCCTCCCGAAGAGTGTGTCAACGTCCGCAGGGTCAAAGACAAACCCGTTTTCGCCGTCCATTACAAGATCGTAGGCAGCGCCGCACCTGTCCGATACGACTACGGGCAGGCCGCACACCATAGCCTCGTTCACGACAAGTCCCCACGGCTCGGAAAAGCTCGGCAGTACAAAAACGTCGCTGAGCGCATAATATGCAGGCACCTTGTTCCACGGCTGACCGCCCGTGAAATAAACATCCTTAAGGGCCAACCCGGACACGAGCCGGTTCAGACGGTCCCTCTCCGGCCCATCCCCCACAATTATGAGGCCCCAATTGTCCGCACGGGTATTCCCGCGCTTCACCCTGCTGAAAGCAAGGAGCAGGGTATCCACGTTCTTTTCCGCGCTCAGTCTCCCCACATAAATGAAATTGAATTGCCTTAAGCCACGCTTCCCAAGCAACTCAGTCCTCATGGATAACGCGGAAGCGTGTTCGGCTTCGATTGCATCATTATCCGTTGCCTGACACCCTGCCTGAATGGCTTCAGGCGCCATGCCAAGCTTCAGAAGATATTCTCTCGACTTTGTTCCGTAGGTAAATGCACCGCAGCAGCATGCGATAAAGACCCTTTTCAGGATGTATTTATACCAGACACGGGGCTGATCCATCTCGGTGGAATCGAAACTCACAATCACTTTTTTTCTTCTCACCATGGAAATCACCAACGCCCACCAATAGGTGATGTCGGCATAGCCGGGAATAACAACGATATCGTAGTCGGTGGTCATCAGGTGTCGGAAAATAGCGGTCGTTTTCTTGAGAAAAGAGACCTCTTCAGAACTGGAGTTGAACAAGAGTTTGTAGGGGTACTGGTGGCACGAGAGATCGAAGTCCCCAAGGCTTTTTCGTTGTTTTTCCGTGAGGGCGATTTGTAGCACGTTGAAGTCAAATTCTTTCTTATCGATGATACTGTTCAGCCTGGACAACACGGCAGCTTTGTAGTGCGACCAGAGTATGTTGTGGATGAGCAATATTTTGGTTTTCATGATACCGATTTCTCATTCATTAACCGTTCATAAATACCTATGGTGTCTATGGCTATGTTGCCCCAATCAAACCTTGTCTGCCGATCCGCTATCATGTGCTCGATAATTCCTTCGCGCAGGCGCGTATCACGAACCAAGCGGACGACCGCTTCGGCAAGAGCCTTTGTATTACGTGGCGGCACAACCAGCCCGTTCCATCCACTTATCTTTTGCTCATAAAGGCCGGTAGAATCGCGCGGGATGACCCTTTCGATCTAAGACACCGAGGACAGACGGCGGCGAAGCTTTGAAGTAATGCTCACGTTACCCAGCTCTGGTCTGGTATTTGGATCACAATAAAATGCCACGCCTTCCACGCTCAGCGGATTACGGCTGGCGAGGCCCCTTATACCTCCAGCAATCATGGCCGGTGGGATGAAAGGTATCGCCAGCTTGTTCATCCGCCAACTCGACACAAGATGGGAAACTAACTGCCGAAAGGCAAAGAGTAAAGCAACGTGAGGGGGAAGATACCGAAAGAGTACCAGCGCATAACCCCATACCCAGTACAGGCGCCGCTGGAGACGCTCGTTACCGGCCCGTGGGAAGCTAAAGTGTTGTACGACGATCTCGGGGATGAAAAGGGTCTTTATCCCGCCGACCTGGGCGCGCATCGAGAACTCTATCCCCTCTGCGCCAAAGAAACATGCCCCATCAAGGTAGCCGATTCTATCAAACACCGCCCTTCGGATTGACGCGCCGGCTTCATGAAAGTTTCCGACCTCTGCCCTCTCGGCACCGTGTTCATTCTGAGGGCTCCCAGTGGCGCCATCAACGACCCGAAATGCAAGAATGCCTGCCTCCGGTACCTCGTCAAATATCCCAGGCACACGCTCCAACGCGTCCAGTTGCATTATTGAATCATCGTCAAGGCATACGACAAACTCTCTCTCTGAACGCTTAAACCCCAGGTTGCGTCCTCTTGCCGCGCCGCTGTTCCCATTATTGAGGATGATATCGAGATTATCCACGCCTGAGAATTTGCCAAGAAACACCCTGAGAGCCGGTTCCGATGCGTTGTCTACCACGGTCACCCGAACGCCACGCTTCGCAGCCGGAAGCAGGAGGTCGTCGAAGAGGTTCGGCAAGCGGTCCATCCGATTATGAGACAGGATTACGAGCTGGATACGTTCGAGTGAGGTCATTCACCTATCCTTTTTGTACTCATTTATAAGAAATGTGCTTTACCGGTGTCGTAAAATGAGAACCTTGTCTGGTTGTATTCATTAAAGTTGCAAAGTTTCTGTTTCTCTCAATTCATCAATCCGATCCATCAGTTTATCTGAAATGCCGGTTTCTGCCTTTCTAAAAAACATTTTATGACTGTTTAATATGTTGCTAAAGTCGGAATCATCCAATGAATAGACCTTTTCTTTGTATACTACGTAATGTATAAGCGATATCTTTTCAAAAGCTTCATATCCTTCAAGCCCTTTATCATAATCTTTGGCGATGCGAATTGCATTTTTGCCAAATTCAGAGTTAAAAACAATAGTATTGATGCAAAGCTCGCTTGGTGCATAGGCTGTTTTCATATATTTCAGAAATTTCTTCTCACTGCATAGGCTGTTATATACATATTTTGCGCAATCATAAGTAATTGCCCAATAGTCGCTTCCAAAGAATATATCCGCTACTTTACCATTCAGCCATGATTGATTTTGTTTTGTCAAGTTCAATGTATTATTCATCATGTTCAAAAGTTTCCTCATAATTCTATTTAATATCGGATATTTACCGGAAAATAGATCAAAAAGATTATAATGGACAATTTTATGAAGTTGCTTGGGTGCATCATGTGAAATATTGATTCCTCCAATAAATTCCTTCCTTGAGTTTTCATCAAATCTTTTATGGATCCTTATATTAGATAAAATAGGATAATCTTGCCCGCTAAGACAAACAACTCTTTTATATTGTTCTCCGGAAGATATAACAGCATGTAACAATTCTCTTTGAGAAAGAACTTGAGAATACCCTCCCCAACTAATATGATATTTGCTAATGTAGTATATTTTTCTTTGAATTGATGAAAATTCCTTTCTGAATGTTCTTATATCTGCTTTCCTGTCAATGTGAATATAAAAATCAGCATGAAAGTCCAATGCATTAATCAATCTTCTCAGATGAATTGGGTCTTTATATGCTGTAATGATATATGCAATGTTTTCCATTCTGAACTTACCCTGAAGTATGTACTAGTTCTAAATTGAGTTCTTTCTTTTGCAAGGTTGATTGATGTTATTTGTTAAATTTTTGGCTTGCCCCCACTCATTGTACCGCACTCAGAGTTAGTCTCCAGCCACAAGAAGCGATTCTGTGTATAGTGGCAAGGAAAAGTCAGCCACGTTACTCGCTTTACACAGACGGCTGATTTACTTCCTGCGCCTGATTCTCAAGCGTCCTGATTATAAAAAAGGCCAATTTGAACGAGCAAAATGCATATAAACAGTAAGCGATTCCTCTAGCCACGGCGATACCAAGGCTACCCCAGTTCACAAAGGCGGCAGAAGCTGCGACAAAAGCAATTGAATAACTCAAGCTGGTGATTGTTCCTGCCCACATCCTGCCGGAAGCTGTCACTATTTGAGCTGGAGGTGCCTGTATTGCGACGATACCGGCGGTAAAGAGGGTGACAGCCAATGTACCCCAGGCTACTTCAAAATCATTACCATAGAATTTCATGAACCAGGGGCTAAGTAAGCAGCCGATGAGGACCATGGGCGCCATGAATGCGATATTCAGCTTAACGGAGTAAAGCAGTATTTTTCTCGTCCGGCCTAGCTGCTTCTTTCCTATCTGTTCAGACAATACCGGGACAGCAGCCTGGCCCAGTACGCCCGGTAGGAAGAGTAAGGCGCTAAACCATTGGTTCGCTGCATTATAGTAACCCATCTCCCCATATCCGCCGGGCCGGTTCACGAGCATTACCGAGGCCGCCCAGGCTGCGACGCTGTACATGGTTCCCCCCAGTATGGCGGGGAGGCCGAAGTCCCAAAGAACTGCCCTCTCCTGCCAGCAGTTATCCCACGATATCTTCACGCCTCTCTGTACAGCCTCGGCTTTCAGACTATGGTGGTTCATGGCCCAATTTACACATGTTGCCAGAATCATCCCCCAAACAGCGCCGTCGACGCCAAAAAGCCAGGCGCCACCGACAATCAGGGGGACACTTGCACTGCCGCTCAGAAAACCAATGCGCGCGAGGGATTTAAAGGCCTCAAGTCCGGCAAGAATGCCGTACTGCGTGCCTGTCAGCGTAGCCATGAAAAGAAGGAGGCTGCTGACCCGCAGGGGGCCGGTCAAATGCGGTGCGGCCAAGGCATGTTTGGCCAACCAGGGCGCTGACAAAAAGAAACCGAGAGCCATGAGCCCGCCTGTGATGGCTGCCGACAGATTACAAAACGAGATTATCCTGCCTGCCTTTGTCGGGTTGCTCCCCCGGAATTCCGCCACGTACTTGGTGGCTGCAAAGCCCAAACCAAAGCCGGCAAAAGCCTGCACCATTCCCATAGTGCTCTGAATGACGCCTACTTCACCGAACTCAATCTTGCCCAGAATTCTGGCGACAAAAACCATGGATGCCATATTCAAGCCGCGTAAGGTGACCAACCCAACCAAACTCCAGAAAGCGCCCCTCGTCAATCTCCGGCCGACCTGCGAACGCTCGATATGCTCCAGCAGTGCGCTGATGGGTCCTGGCAACAACCCTCTAAAGGCGTCTCCGGTTCTGACTAATAGTGACATGGGCTTAAGATGGCTCTCCGGCCCCCACTTCATCGCTCCCGCCACGCAAATCAACCGATTCTCTTGAGGCCAGCGAGGTCAGCGAACGCTTCGCGGTAAAGGTTGACATGCTTGCGCAGGCACCGGCGACTGCCCACCAAGCGGAAGAGGCCTGAAACGCCCCGAACAGAAATGCCGGTTCCAGATTTGCAATGACGAGTCCTGTCAAAATGATGATTCGGCCGTAGTAACCTACTGTTACCGCTCCATTGCCGGTTTGGGCAGGATCACTGTGATAAACGTATCTGATGGATACCTTCTTGCTGTGTCTGTAAATTATAATGGCAATCAAGGTGAAGATGACCGGAGGAAATATCCCCGACTCCACAAAAAGCCTGATCCATAAATTATGGATAGCCCCCCTCTGATTTCCTGTAGTCCCCACCACCGCAAGAGGCCCAGCAGATCCTCCATCGAAGCCGTACCCCGCTATCGGTCTCTCCAGGCCCATTTGAATGCCTTTTATGTCATTCAGCACCCGTCCGGCGCTGAATCGATCGATTTTTCCTATCGACTGCCGGTATTGGGCCGCTTGGTCAATCCTCATCTGGTCGTACATGTAGCCGGCCAAACAGATGCCGACTACGGCGCATGCTGCAACGTAAAGCGGGAGATACCTTCTCATGCCACGAAACGAGAGCAGTAGCAAGAGCCCAAGCAGCGAGGCGAGCATCCCGGCCTTCCCACCGACGACGACCTGCGATCCGACTATGCTGACAAGAGCGAGAAGGGAGACCGCCCTTGTCGGGAGTGATCTTTTATTAGGTTCGAAAGCGATGGCTCCCAATATGGGCACGAATAGAGCCGTGCCGTTGGACCAGCCTGTCCTCAACCCGGTAAAACCGCTCACCCATAACGGAAAGGCAGAAAATTCTTGAGGTCCCCTCCAATCGGGAAAACCGATCACTTTGCTGGACACCACGAGAAAGCAGTGTGCGGCTATTATAAGTGCCGCCGCAAAAAAAACCTTTGATACATCTCCTCCCATCCGGCTGTACATAAAGGCAGTCCACAGCATAATAAAGCACAGCAGAACATCTTTGATGCGCTGAAAAGAAAGACTAACGTCGCTTTGGACGATTCCCCCCAAGCACGCAAATAGCAGAATGCCGGGTCCGGCAAGCCCCAGAAGACCTTTGGGAAAAGAAAACTTGTGTCGGGCGATGGCCTCCGACATTACCGAGATCACCAAGGCGAAGAATAAGCCGATCTTTCCCATATCGAAAGCGGCGGGTGATATGCCGGGCCACCAGAATACGGGAGAAATACCCAGATATAGTGTCAAAAACAGACTGGAAACGAGATTCATTCGTTTCCCTTTATTGCGTTATATGGCAAATTGATGTCTCATAAAACGATGCAGTTATTGCGTGCTCTCGGCTGTATTGCAGCGATGGCCTCAGCTATTTAAGGGAATGTGGCTGGCGTTTCTGTGTCTCCTGCAAGCGGGAAAGGATGCGGCCAACAATGGCCTGCCTGACGAAGCGCGGGTCATCGCTGCTTTGTGCGACGCCACAAATTACCGGATCATCTACCGGCTTGCCGGTTTCTCTCGATAGGGTTGCGAGATACCTCACATCGTCCACCCCTTCACGAAATCCCTCCCACTCGACCGTATCGATGACACCGTCGCTGGTGGGGTAGGCAAATACGTGGTCCCGAAAGGTCTTGTCGTCGAAGTCATTCCATATACTTCCGCCAAAAGCATGCTGGTAGGCATAGTCCATCTCCCCGTCATAGCCGCTGCACGCCAGTGCGATGCCGTAGTTGCGGCGATAGACGTCGGGGTCTTCGATACCGACCTGGGGATTACCATATAGAAAGACCTTCTTGCCGAGCCCATGCCACTTTTCGACCGTGTGTGGTTTAGGAGGCCCCCCCAGAATGGGGAGGTCGAGGAGGTCGCCTGTTATGTCGGCAGCATCTTCCGAACAGGCGGCAAAGACCTTCGCGCCCGCATCGTGCGTAATCTGCCACGCCGTGCGCTGGGCGCGCAGGGCTTCGCCCGTGGCCTCATCCTTCCCGTAGATATAGAGGTCTTTGTAGCCGTATCGGGAGACAAACGCCTTCCACCTTCTCACGCTCCCCGGCAACGCCGCGAGCTTGACACCTTCGAAATCCCCGGTCTTTATGCCAAGGGCATACAGCTTGTCGTCAGGCAGGCCCAGGTTTTTCCGTATAGCGAGCGCCTGACCCAACATCTCGTCGAACTCCTGATACAGCGTAGGGTACAGCACACCGTGATCCTTCATGTCTTGTAGTTCCATGGTACATTGACGGGCAGATTTTAGTTCTGACCCAATTTCCGTGACCACGCCTTTTCGGAGCTGTCCCCTGTAGTAAAGGCTGTAATCTATGCCGGGGTTTTGCAGATCGAAGGGTAAGACGGTCAATGCAATATTTACGGAACCAAGAAGACTTGATGCACTTTTCAGAGATATGGTTCCCATATACCGGCCTGAAGCAGCGTCGGCCGGAACATGGACCGTGAGCCAGACCTGCTTGTTGGTATTTGCGGTGACGCCGAAGGGCTGTAATGTTTTCGCGTCTTGCAGTTCGGCATTGCTCGGAAACACGGCGTCCGGAGAGCTTATATCCACGTATTTCGCCTCACCGCCGATCGTTACCCTGAGGTAATTCTTCCGTGCGGCCCTATCTACCCGCACGAGGTTGTCGTCCTTCAGCAGCAGTTCGGGCACGAGGACCGTGGTTCCCCGGCTTATTGCCGTCCCCCCCTGATACCAGCACTTGACGACACGGACGTCGACGTCCTTCTTTGGGATGGCGCTTCCATTCGGCCCCGTCAGGTCCGACACCTCGACCGTGACTCCGCTCATGTCGCGCGTCGGCCTTAACACTATCGAGGCCGCCTCGAACTGCCCCCTGCATGCCGACATGCTAATCGTGTTCCCGAAGGGAGACCCCGGAACGGGAAACAGGCGGGGAGCCGTGTCAGGCAGTATTTTCTGCCTGGTTGTCGGGTCGATTATGTAAACGGCCAGAGGCCCAGCCTGCCGGTTGACCGTCTGCCCCGCTCCAAGGCTCGCGCGGCCCGCAAGCAGGTATCCCGTGATGAGCAAACAAGAGAGTACTATGATGGAGATGCTAAACGAGATCGGTTTCATCAGGCGGACACCTCTTTAATAACCGGTCGGCGCGTGGTCCGGGGTCGAACCATGCTAACCGGGGGGCAACGTGAAAGATCGATGGACGGGGGAGGGCGATCGGGCAGTTACCGGGTCATTCTTCCCCTGTACCACTCGATGGTTTTCATCAACCCTTCCCCGAAGCCCGTCTTCGCCCTGAACCCGAATTCCTTGAGCGCCCGCGCCGTATCCAACTGCCTTCTCGGCTGGCCGTCCGGTTTGGTAGTGTCCCACGCGACATGTCCCCGAAAGCCCGTCAATTCCACAATAAGGTCCACCAAATCTTTGATGGATATCTCGAAGCCGGCGCCGATGTTCACGGGCTCGCTCTTGTCGTACCTTTCCATGGCAAGCATGATCGCCTCGGCCGCGTCCTCCACGTAGAAGAACTCGCGCGTAGCCGCACCGGTGCCCCAGACTTCGACGACGGGGGAGCCGATGGACGACGGACGACCGCCTTCGGCTGGGACGACCGACGATGAAGAACCATCGGGAGACAGGGAGATGCCAAAGTGCCTAAGCACGGCGAGGAGGTCTTCTTTGTGGGAATTTTTGTCGATCAGGGTCTTTCCGCCGCTGATGACAAACTCGTTCTCCCCGTTCATCAGCAAATCATCGATGACCGCGTCGTAAGCGCCCTGGGATAGCAGGTTGGCGAGATGGAACTTCCGGATAAGGGCGGGGATGACGTGGGAGGAGGCGAACCGGAAATTGTCACCCGGACCATACAGGTTCACCGGGAGGAGGAAGATGGAGTTGAAGCCGTACTGCCGGCGATAGGCCTGAGACTGGACGAGCATCATCTTCTTGGCCAGCCCGTAAGGCGCATTGGTCTCCTCGGGATAGCCGTTCCAGATGTCATCCTCGTGGAAGGGCAGGGGGGTGAACTTCGGGTAGGCGCAGATCGTCCCCAGGGCGACGAACTTCTCGATGCCCCGCGCGTACCCCTCGTGGAGGAGTTGGATACCCATCATGGCGTTCTCGTAGAAGAGGGACGCCGGGTTCTCCTGATTGAACCCGATGCCGCCCACCTTGGCCGCGAGGTGCACGACTATGTCGGGCCCGGTCTCCTCATAGAGCCGCCGCACATCCGCCATATCCACAAGATTGTAATCCGGCAGGTCGGCTATGGCGATATGGGAAAAGCCCTTCTCCGTCATGCGGCGGATCAGGTGCGTCCCCAGAAAGCCTTTTCCGCCCGTGATGGTTATTCTTTTATGCTTCACGCAAACCACCGCCCTCCGTATCTCTGGTCTTGCTTCTCACTTTCCCCTTCTCACTTTCCCCTTCTCACTTTCCCCTTCTCACTTTTCTCTGCCCTTGCTTCTCACTTTCCCCTTTTCACTGTTTTTATCGTTCCCTTATCTGCTCGTAAATGGAAAAGTCGTGGTTCGTATAGTCGAAGCCTTTGCACCTGGATGCCTCAAGCCCCTGACACGGGGGTTTTAGGCCCACGGCCTGTACGTCGCAGTCCACCATGACCTTGACGAGTTCGTCCAGGGTGACACGCGGCTCCCAGCCGAGCCTGTCCCTCGCCTTGCCGATGTCCGCATGGAGGGCTTCCACCTCCGTGGGGCGGAAGTACCGGGGGTCCACCTGCACGAGGACCGTACCGGCCGTCAGGTGCTCCCAGGTGGAGGAGCCGACGACGCCGGTCTCCCCGGGCCCCTTGCCCCGCCATTCAAGCCGCACGCCCATGTAAGAGAAGGCCGCGTCAACGAACTCCCTCACCGTATGGCTCTCCCCGGTGCCTACCACGTAATCATCCGGCGCCTCCTGCTGGAGCATGAGCCACATCATCTCCACATACTCAGGGGCAAACCCCCAGTCCCTCCTGGCGTTCAGGTTTCCGAGATAGAGCATCTTCTGGTTGCCCTTGAGTATGTTCGCCACGGCCCTGGTGATCTTGCGCGTTACGAAGGTCTCCCCCCGCCGCGGTGATTCGTGGTTGAAGAGGATGCCGTTGCACGCGAAAAGATTATATCCTTCCCGGTAATTCACCGTCATCCAGTACGCGTAGAGTTTCGCGGCCGCATACGGGCTTTTCGGGTGGAAGGGCGTCTTCTCGTTCTGTGGAGGGGGAGACGCGCCGAACAGCTCGGACGAGGAGGCCTGGTAGTATTTAGTGGCGATGCCGCTCCGCCTGATGGCCTCCAATAGTCTCGTCGTCCCGAGGCCTGTTGAATCCCCCGTGTATTCGGGCATATCGAAGCTCACCCGGACGTGACTCTGTGCCGCCAGATGGTACACCTCGGCGGGTTGAATATTGTAAATCAGGTGGCCAAGCTGGCCCGAGTCGGAGAGGTCGCCGTAGTGAAGAAACAGGTGCGCCTCCGGCATATGGGGATCCGTGTAGATGTGATCTATCCTACCCGTGTTGAAGGTGGAGGCGCGGCGGATGAGGCCGTGCACCTCGTACCCCTTCGACAGCAGAAACTCGGCGAGATATGAGCCGTCCTGACCGGTAATCCCGGTAATCAGTGCTCGTTTCATGGCAATCCTCTACCTTTTATCCAGCAGCCCTTCCGTCAAAGGCATCGCGATGCTTCCACACGCTCATTCCGAGACCCTGTACCCTTTTGGATGGCTTTCCGTATCGGCGCGGTGGGCGGTAAGGTCCGCGGCCACCCCGTCTATCTTCTTGGAGAGTCTGGCATCGACCTCGTCTATCTTCTTGGAGAGTCTGGCATCGACCTCGTCGATCTTCGTATTGAGCGCGTCTATTTTCAGGCCGTTCATTTCGATTTTCCCGTTGAGATTTTCGTAAACCGCGTCTATTTTCACGTTCATGTTTTCGTACACCGTATCGATTTTATCGTTGAGATTTTCGTACACTGTATCGATTTTTTTGTTCAACGAGGAGTGGCCTTCAAGGATCAGCTCAAACTTCTCTTTGATGTCTTCCAGCAGTATCTCAAAATGCTCCTTTTCCACTATCAACCCCTTTCTCACGCCCGGTCACGCGGGTCGCCCTATGCCCCTTTTCACTTTTCACTTTCCACTTGTCACTGCCCCTAAAGCACGCTACCGCCGTCGCACATCGTAATGGCCAAGCTGTACGCGCGTATTTCCACGACTGATACCTTCATGCAAAAACCCGCCGCACGCAAACCGCCCCATTCCCTTGCAGGCGCGACGGGCCTGGGATGCTTATACTTATAGTCAGAATAGCGCCGCCACTCCCTTAAGGTAAACGGAAAGGCGGCCAAAAGTAAAGTACTTATGTCGACTGTAAGGGTATAATGGACGCGTTAAGAGCCGCTAGGCGGAACTGTTAACATTCCGTGAATTTTGGGTCTGTCCTTCTTCCTTATGCCCTTTCGCTTCGTTCCCTTGTCCCTTCCGGCAAGGGCCGGTACAGAGAGACGCTACCCGCCATGGGCGTCTTTCCCGCTGCATGCTCCAGCTCATCGAGCCTCCGGTGCGCCCGAATAGCCTCCTTTTCCGATATCCTCCGCGCCAGTCCGCAAGAAGGACAGGGGTGCGTGAATCCCGTTCTCATTTTGGCGAGCTCCACGGGAAATTCCTTCCCGCACCCGCCGCAACGTAAATATGCACAGAACTCCGCCATTTCAGCACCTATCTCCCGCGGCCGGCCGTGCTCCGGGGCTCGCGGCGGCCGACCGGACGGTCTCGCCGGAACATGGGATCCACGCCCGACTCGTCCCTCCGCCCGGCCCTGCCTTCTCGCGCCCTCATCACGAGCGTCCCGACCAGGAAAAGGGCCGGAAGAACGACCCACATGATATAAATCGCCGACATGTTGTCCGCCTCCTCCTTAAAACTCCGCTTTCTTTCCACTTCCGCCCGTGTTTCAAGGGGCTCCCGAGGGAGCCCCTTGAAACGGACAGGGTATTCGCGTTTACGGATTCTGCGGATTATTGGGATTATTACCAGTAACAGGACCGGGGAGTATATCCGCTCCGGCCTTCATATAATACATTTCGCCCGTCGGAATGGCCGGCGGCGTCGGGCACGACGAGGACGTGGGGTTGCAGGAGTAATTCGTTTGAGTAGGGACGCCGGTGCCGGTACCAATGGCGGCCCAGAAGTTCCCCTTGCCGGTGGGGAGGGCGGTGATCATCGCGGGGTTGCTGGCATACCTTGTCAGCGCGTCGAAGACCGTGAAGTTTGTCCCCGTGGTGCTGCACCCCGGGTATGACGGAGGGCAGTTGGCGGCCGTCGGGCTGAAGTAGAGGTAGTTCTTGGACCAGAAGTCGTAGACACCGTTCCGGACGTTCCTCCGGCTCGGGAGGATGCCGTTGTAGTTCAGCATCACTACGTTGGGCAGCGACGTGCCCGAGCCGATCGCCGTCGACCGGTCGGCGTCCGTGTAGCCGATGGCGCCGATGGCGGAGCCGGTGGAGTTATACGTCCCGCTGCTTATCTCCCCGTTGACGCACGCCAACTGGCTGGTTATCGTGTCGTAGAAGTAGACGTTTTCGGCGCCTGTGTTCTTTTGTATGGAGTCTTCATTCAACATGACCGCCCCCTGCGGCAGCCACGTATGGTCATGGCCCAGGACGGCGTAGTCAAAGGTGATATTCGTCCCGGCCCCCGTGTGGCGCATGCAGGCCCAGATGGGGATGCTCGTGAAGCCGCCGCCAAGGTCGCTCCAGTTTTTGGCCTGGCCCGTGAAAATCTGGGCGGCCATCATGCGGGAGATGTTGGTGATGGTCGCCTGGGTGCACGTGCCGCCGCCGCCGCAGTCCGCGGGGCTATCCGAGGGGTTGCACATGTCGCCGGCATTGGTCCCGCCCACGCACGTGTATTCCGTCACCGCCTTGTTCACATAAAAGGCGGTGGGGTCGGCGATGGGGTTGTACCAGGCGAGGTTGACGTCAGAGGGCGCCGGTTCGGCCGGGGTTGTGCCATTGATGCACGTCGTCCCGGACGGACCGAACTCCCGGCAGATCACGGGGTTGCTGGTCGTGTAATAGACGCCGTACTTGTTCCCCCAGGATACCTGGGTGAAGAAGTCGGCCTTCTCGTCCGAGGCCCCCAGGGTGACGGTCTGGCAGGTCGCGGTGTTCGTGCACGCGGTGGTGCCGCTGGTGCAGGACGTACCCGTGCAGGAGCCGCTATTGCACGTGCCCGAAACGGTGCCGCTTGCCAGTTTTCTCTGGGTGTACAGCCCGCCGACCGCAGCGCAGAAACTGCTGCCGCTGGTGTTCTCCGGGTCCTCTACGCCGTTGACGGACCATATCGCGTCATTCGACGTCTTGTAGGCGACGCTGATAACGATGTTACCGCTGCCGTCGCCAACGATGTTCGGGTTGCTGCACCCGGTGCCCGAGGCCCAGAAATAGTTCGTCCCCGCGCTGTCGTAGGCCCAGGTGACGCTTGAGCAGGCCGCGCCGCCGTTGGCTGCCGTGTCAGCGAGGAAGTTGGGCGTGCCCGCGGAGGGGTTCCCCGAGTTCATCGAGGACCACAGGAAGAACTGCGCCGAGCAGCCGTAGATATTGATGGTTGTCGTGGCGTTGGCGGTGCCCGCCGCAACGAGCAGAACGCCCGCCAGGAGCACCAGCATCATAATTTTACCGATTTTCATCGTATCTCCTCCATATTGTTGTTTCCCTGCCTTTCGCCTCGCCCGAAGACGCGGCCGGCCGTTGCGCCTGGCCGGTCGCGTCCAGGCATTGCCTCAGCTATGCCACATCTTCCTTCTCCAGCCGATCAGGCCGAAGAGGCCGGGGGCCAGAAGGAGCACTCCCGGCGGGATAGGCGTCGGCGCGCCTTCGGGCGTGAACAGTGTGTAGAGGTTGTTGCTCCCGTCGAACTCGACCTGCAAGGTGCCAAGGAGCGTGCCCGCGAAGCTGGCATCGAGGCCCTCAAGGGTATTATGACCGGACTTGCTGGTATGGGTGGTGTTGCCGACCCATTGGAAAAGGTTCTGTATCTGGGGGTTTCCGGCATTCGTCTCGCCGGTCTGGGACGTGATCCAGTTGTAAAAGGTACCCACTTGACTGGCGACATTGCCGTAGTCATCCATCAGGTTGTAATACGAACCGCTCCCCCCGCCTACGGTGCCCGTGGTAGTCACGACCGCCTTAGATGCAGTGCCGCCCACGGTGCCAGCGTAGTAGTTTGAGACTTCATTCCCCTGAGTGACAATCCCGCTCCAGGAGTTTACGCCGTTGGTGACGCTTGTGGCGGTTGTGCTATAAGCCGCGTTGGCACTGGGGGAGTAATCCATGCAATTGACACACGAGAAGTA
>JBEKJU010000019.1:0-26186 GCA_050011095.1 Syntrophorhabdales bacterium | reverse complement strand
GCATGCGTTCCCTCTCCCGCCTGATCTCTTCGAGGGGCATGTAGGGGTCGCGCCACCGGTCCTCCGGTATGACGCCCCTATATCGCCCTGCCGCATCATTGACCACACCGAATATCTCGTTCTCGTCCCGGACCTCGAAGAGACCTTCCTTCCAGAAACCGAAGAGGTCATAGGCGTTCCTGAAGCCTATGCGATAAAGGCCCTCCTCGTCTTTCAGGAGGTTGGCGAAGGAGTCGAAATTCTTCCTTATGCCCGGCACGCCGGGGAAATCCGAGCCAAAGAGGAATTTCCTGTTCCACCGCAGCATGGCGGGGAAGTAGTCGAGGAGCCGGCCGGGAGGCAGCCCCGAGATATCTATATAGACGTTCTCGAATCTTTTCGCGAGGAATTCCGCGATGTCGTGCCAAAAACCCCTGCCGCCGTGGCACAGGACGACCGACATATCGGGAAAGTCGCTGATCACGTCATCGAACGTGTAGGGGTCGGAGAAGCGCATCTTGCATCCCTGGAAGAGACTCGTGCCGGCGTGGAACATGACCACCAGCCCCTCACGCTGACAGCGGTCATAGATGGGGTAGAGCCGCTTGTCATTGGCAAAGAAGAAGCCGTGAATGGGGTGGATCTTCAGGGCCCTTGCCCCTTTCGCGCGCTGTTCCTCGAAGGATGCCATAGGATCGGTGTGGTAGTTGGGGTTCAGGTTTGCGATGGGCACGAGTTCCGGATGAAACCGGCTGATCTCCAATGCCCTCTCGAAGGGCATGAGGCCGGCCGTCTCGGGGGAATATTCGGGAATGAGGATGCCTGCCCAGGCCTCCTCCTTGATCACGTCACCGTACGTCTGGGGGATTTGCCTCTCCTCCTTGTCATAGAGTCTCGGCACGTAAGGACCCGTTTCCATCCAGACCGCCTGCGCCCTTTTCGTCCATTCGAACCTGTGGCCCACATGGGTGTGCACGTCTATTATGCGCTCCATGGTCACCCTTTTCGCCGAACCGTGCAGCCCGCCGTACCCCGGTTGCATCGCCCCGGTTTTTCCTCTATCATTATACATAGTTCCCGGACCGAGTAAAAGTCATGCGAAGATTGTTCCTCACGAGGGGGTGATTCTCCTGATATGCGCAATCTCCATCCCGGCGCCAGGGGCGTGAAGGCGGGGCGCCGGGAACTGACATGCGGGATACTCGATGAGATGAGGCAAATCGAGTTTACGCGGATAGACTACGACGAAGAGGCGAGCCCCTACTACGGCTACGTAAAGGGCTCGATCCCCATACTGATCTCCGCGCCGCACGGCGCCAAGCACTATAGGGCGGCCGAGGGTAAATGGAGGGACGAAGACGCCTACACGTCCTCCCTCGCCATGGTCCTTGGACGCCTCACCGGGGCGCACGTCCTCTACGTGCTGGCAAAGACAACGGAAGACCCGAACAACGATGTTGGCACGGCGTACAAAGAGGCGATGAAAAAGATCGTGGAGGAGAACGGTATCGGGTTCGTCCTCGACCTCCACGGGGCGGACGGCCGGCGGCCCTTCAAGGTCGATTTCGGGATCATGCACGCCCCCGGTCCCTCGTGCTCATGCCCGAGCCACTGCGATGCCATAGGGAGGATATTCGCCGGCCCGGGGCCGCTGTTCAACCAGCATTTTTCCGCCCGCGGGGAGGGGACGATCACCTGTTTCGCGAGGAAGGGCCTCGGCATCGAGTCGGCCCAGCTCGAGATCAACGCCAACTACAGGATCGTGGAGGGCAAGTCGACAGGCTTCAAGGCGGACCCCCGGAACATCCTCGATCTCGTGGGGAGACTCCGGGGTCTGATCCAGGCGATCAACGGGGAGATCGCACAAAGGGCTTCAGGCGGGCATGGATAGACGCTGCAATCGTCCATCCTGCTCAATACAAGTCATTGTCGGCCCGGCTCAATTGTGGGGCCTACTCGGCCTTTCCGGGCTTCTTGCAGAAATCGAGAAAGACCGTTTCATCGGGCGTATGCGTAAAGATCGGGTTCCAGGGGGATGTGACCGTGAACGTCTTGATGTTGCCGTTCCAGTAGACGGCCTGTATTTCTAGAGACCGGTATCGCGCCTCGTTGCAGTCTATCTCGTCGAGGGCGATTATCTCCTTTTGGAGCGCCCTTGGCGCGAAGCTCCTCTTCCGCCATATGCGGACAAGCCCCTTGGAGGGGTACGTGACGCCCTGCTTGTCGAGATAATAGTCCACCCCGTTCCGGTCCGAGGCGTAGTTCTCCCAATTCCTCTGCGGCGCCTCCGCCTGCCCGGCAGGCGGAACGTCCTTCTTAACCGCCTTGGTGGACCGGGTGAGGCCGCAGCCGACCGGGCCGACCAAGAGGAGTGCGAGCGCGCAGAGAAGATATGCCGAGAGCCATGGTCTTCGATCCGTCATGTGTCACCTCCACGTGTAGTAGTTTGTAACAAACACAGGTCAAAAGCAAACGAAATAGCTATGTGGCGGGACGCTTGTTTTTCCGTCTCATCGGTTGTAATATTCTCGTTATTAACCGTCTCATAATTGTCTTGTCCGCCGTCATTCAGGCGTTCGCCGGTAGAGCTAAGCGGGCCTTAATCCCGCGCAGGCGGGACATCCAGGGCTTTTCCGGATGCCGCGACCCGCAAGCGCACTCCGTGCGGTCCGGCATGACGACACTATTACGAGACGGTTAATATAAGAGGGGGCGGTCATGAAGGTGGGCATAGTAAAGGACGAGATTTATCTTGAGCACATCACGGATGATTTCCATCCCGAGAACCCCGGGCGGCTGACGGCTATTTACAGCGCCCTGGAGGAGGTCGACCAGAAGGACCTGGTCTACGTGCCTGCGAGGTTCGCCACCCAGGACGAGCTGGCCCTGAACCACGACCGGGGCTACATAAGAATGGTGGCGGAGACGAAAGGAAGGGTTCAGACGCGTCTCGATCCCGACACGGTCGCGTCTGCCCGGTCGTATGAAGCGGCGTGTATGGCGGCAGGCGGGTTCCTCCAGCTCATCGACAGGTGCATGGCCCGCGAGATCGACAGCGGGTTCGCCCTTGTGAGGCCGCCCGGACACCACGCCGAGCGGGGAAGGTCCATGGGCTTCTGCATCTTCAACAATATCGCCATCGGCGCGCGCTACGTGGAGAAGAAATACGGGCTGAAGCGCGCGCTTATAGTGGACTTCGACCTCCATCACGGCAACGGCACGCAGCACAGCTTTTACGGGGACAGCGCCGTCCTCTACATGTCGACCCACCAGTACCCGTATTATCCCGGAACAGGATGGTACGACGAGCTAGGGGAGGGGCAGGGTAAGGGCTATACCATCAATATTCCCCTCGGCTACGGGATGAACGACGCCGATTACCTCCACGTGTTCAGGGAAGTGGTCGTGCCGGTGAGCCGCCTCTTCAGGCCGGAGATCGTGCTCGTGTCGGCGGGATTCGATATCCACGGCAGTGATCCCCTCGGTGGAATGGCGGTCACGGAGCGAGGTTTTGCGGGGATGACCAGGATGCTCATGGATATAGCCGCGCATGACTGTGAGGGAAGGCTGCTTTTGGTGCTGGAAGGGGGTTACGATATTACCGCGCTTGCCAATTCCGTGAGGACTGTCATCATGGAGCTGAAGGAGACACCCCTCTATATCGCGGAGGACGGGGGTGATGCGTCGCAGGCCGTCAGGCAGGTCGTCTCGAAGGTGAAAGAGGCGGCGGGGCCATACTGGGGGAAATTTTAAGGCTCCTTCCAGATGGTTTCCTTCAGTTCTTTTCCAACCTTGAAGTAGGGAAGCTTTTTTTCCGGCACCTCAACGATTTCTCCGTTCTTCGGGTTCCTTCCCCTGTAGGGCTTATAAGACCTGAGCGAGAAACTTCCAAAACCCCTTATCTCAACCCTTTCACCGCTGATGATCGCCTTTTTTATCGTATCGATAATAGTATCAACCACTACCTTCGCCACTTTCTGGTTCAGGTTGATCTGCTCTGAAAGCTGATTGACAATATCTATCTTGTTCATGATTTAAGCCTCCTCCATGCCCTATCTCTCACGTAAATAACTGTAAGCATTCCTGAATATCTTCAGTCCGGCGCCTTCTTCAGACAACTGTTCCCTGGTCCAGCGGGGATGTTGCGTATAGTGAACGAACGCTTCAGGATGAGGCATGAGACCGAAAATCCTGCCCGTGGGGTCGCAGAGGCTGGCGATAGACATCGTCGACCCGTTGGGGTTGTATGGAAAATCGGTCGTTACCCGGCCGCTCTCGTTGCAATATTGCATTACTATGTGACCGTCTTGCGTGAGTTCGGCAACGCCCCCCTCATCCCCGGTTACAAGCTTCCCTTCGCCGTGCCGGACGGGGAGGTAAATTTTATCTATATCTTTCGTAAAGATGCAAGAGGAAAATTTGTTCACTGTCAGATATACCCACCGATCCTCGAACCTGCCCGAGTCGTTGAAGGTGAGGGTCACGCGCTGCCTCTGGTAATCGCCCTTCAAGGCGGGAAGAAGACCTGTCTTGACGAGCAGCTGAAATCCGTTGCATATGCCGATGATGAGCTTCCCGTCGCTCACGAACTTCAGAAGCTCGTCGATGAACCGCCGGGACGAGCCCGATATCGGCTGATATCTCCACTTGACAGCCTGCGCCTTTCCCGCGCCGAGATCGTCGCCATCGAGAAAACCGCCGGGGAGATTGAGGAAATCGTAATCGTGGATGTTTTTCGCCCCCTCCATCAATGCGCTGATGTGGACGATCTCCACGTCGAACCCGGCGAGGCGGTTCGCGTGGGCCGTCTCCAGCTCGCAGTTGATGCCGTCTCCCGAAAGGACGAGGCTTCTTGGTTTATGTGGTCTAGGATGCGCCATAGCTATGAAGTCCGGCAAGGATAAAGTTTACACCAAGATAGGTAAAAATGACACTCATAAAACCGATGATCGAAAGCAGGGCTATCCTCCGCCCCTTCCATCCCCTCGTGAGGCGGGCGTGGAGGAAGAGGGCGTAGACGATCCAGGTGATGAGAGACCACGTCTCCTTCGGGTCCCAGCTCCAGTAAGCGCCCCAGGCGTAGTGGGCCCATACGGCGCCGGTCAGGATGCCGGCGGTGAGCATGGGAAAACCGACCATGATGCTCTGGTAATTTAGCTCCTCGAGTTTTTCCGCCGGGATGGCCTTCGGCTTGAACATGTAGAGGAGACCGCAGAGAAAGGAGATGGCGAACGAGGCATAGGCGATGAAGCAGGTGAAGACGTGCACGTGGAGCCAGTTGCTCTGGAGGGCGGGGATGAGGGGCTGAATGCGCCTGTCGACGGAGGGGGAAAGGGAGGCGTACGCCATGAAGAGGACGGCGGTTAGGGTGGCGAACATGGTGATGAGGGGTACGGAGACGAGCCTTTTTTTCATCACGATGAGGACCAGGGCGATGCACCAGGCATAGAAGATGAGGGACTCGTAGAAGTTGGAAAGGGGGGCATGGCCAATGCCGAGCGAGTAGGATTCAACCCATCGGCCCGCGAGGCCGACCGAATGGAGCCCGAAGGCGACGATGAGGAGGGCCCACATGACCCCGAGGACACCCGCCTTCTTCGTCGCGAAGTAGATGAGATGGATGACGAAAAGGGCGAGATAGACAAGCATCACGATGCCGAGAAGTTTGTCATTCCATGTCATGTGCCTTTTCCCTCCACGTCTCGAATTCCCTTCCGAAGGCCTCTCTGTTTTTTGGGGACCTTCCCGCCACGAGCACGCCCTTTGACGTCTCCATGAGGTAGATGCGCCTGTAGTACGTGAAAAAGTTGCTGTAGAGGCCGAGGAGGATCAGGGCGAAGCCGGCCCAGACGACCCATATACCGGGGTCGCGGGAGACCTCGAGGCCCGTCGTCAGCTCCTCGCCCATGCCGGTGAGCCTGACGGGGACATGCATGACCGTCTGTGCGCTGAGCCTGGGGACATCCCTGACGAACCAGGACGTCTTCCTTTCCCCCCCTTCGAGATAGGCGATCTGCACGCCCGGCCCGAAATTGTGGATGGAAGGCTCGAACCTGACGACCATGAATGTGAAGTCGCCCTTTTTGTATAGACCGCCCTGGCCGAGCCTCACCTCCTCTCCACCTATGTCGAAGAGGAAGACGGGATCGCTTCCGTAACTAGCCTGGTAGATGCTCGTGCCCTTATAGGAGAGGGGGTGATTGACCCGCACGTCGGCCGTCCGGACAACCTTCCCGCTGTCGATGATCTCGACGCGGCTCGTATAGTCCTTTGGCTCTCCGCCCGGATAGAAGCGCACCCTGAAGTCGTCGAGCCTTATGGCGAACCCCAACGGCGCCTGTCCGTGCGCGCCCCTCGTGACGAAGGCATCCCGGGTTTCCCCTTTGCCGAGCGTCATGGAGCCCCGGTAGCCGAACATGAGCCCGATGAGGCTCCCAAGAAGGATGAGGACGATGCTCCCGTGGATGATATAGACGGCGTATCGCGAGACAGTGCCCTTTTCGAGGATCATGCCCCTTTCGTCCCCCGTCTTCCTATACCCCCTGAAGAGGCCCGCCACCTGCCCGATCTCCTTGCCCTCGACAAGAAACGTGTGGGCCATGGCTGAGAGGGCCGACTCATCCGGCAGTCCCGGCCTGTGGCTTTTAAGCTCGGTCACGAGCCTGCGGAGGGTGCAGAGGACCAGGTTAATGACGAAGAGCCCCGTCAGACAGAGAAACCAGGGGGCATGGAAGACGTCGGTGAGGCCGAGGAATGTGAAGGTCTGATAGGTGCTCTCCGCATATTGCTCAAGGTATAGCCGGGCAGGCGCCTGCTGCGGCACGAGCGTGCCGATAATGCAGCTGACCGCGATAAAGGAGAGCACAAAGATGGTAAATCGTATCGAGGACAGGAATCCGTAAGCGGTATCGACGGGAGAGGTCCGGTGAGTTCTTTTCCCCTCCGCAGCGCTACTTCTTGTGACCGTCATCACACATCACGAGACCACCTATTGTTATTCGCCACCTTTTGCCGGCGCATCGCGCCGGGGATGGAAGGCATGCCCCTAATTTTAATCCGGACATGAAGAAAATTCCACTAGAATGCCGGGGGGACGATTTGTTCTACCGTGACATGGAGGGAAAGAGCCGCCGGAGGCTGATGACGCGGGGGGTTGCGGCGGGGCCGAATCAATTGACAGACCCAGGCGGGTGTGATAGAAAATTGGGCCATGCTGGTAACGAGTATCGGAAGCCTGCCCTTTGTCGACGTCCGGAAGGCCGTGGATGCGGTTCTTGAGTGCTGTCCGGAAATCCCCTTCTGGCCCCAGTTGCCGAGGCGCTCCTTCCATGAGGATATGTATGTCCAGCCCCTCGAAGGCGTGCCCGCCCTCACGGTCGATCCGGATGGCGCCTCCGTGTACGTCGATACCCGGAAGACCGAGGGGATAGAGCGGTTCTACGAGGACGTGTTTGACGGCAATATCGATGCCTTCACCATCTCCGACCGCGCGGCGCCGGGCCTTTATGCGCTTCTGGAAAGGCTGCCGCAGGTGGCCGACGGGATCAGGTTCATCAAGGGCCAGCTGACCGGGCCCTTTACGATCGGGATCGGTCTCAGGGACGAGAACGGCAAGCCCATTATCTACGACAGCGCGTACTTTGATATCATCAAGAAGGCCCTCCGCATGAAGGCGGCCTGGATGGTGAGGACGCTGAAGGCGGCATGCCCCGGCAAGGAGGTAATCCTCTTCTTCGACGAACCTGCAATGGTCTCTTTCGGCTCGGCCTTTGTGTCGGTTTCCGGAGAGACGGTCACGTCGCTCTTCGACGAAGTGAGAGAAGGGCTTGATGCGAAGGTCGGCATTCACTGCTGCGGCAACACGGACTGGTCCGTGCTCCTCCGCACCGGCGTGGACATCATCAACTACGATGCCTTCAATTTCATGGACACCCTCTTCTATTTCCCCCGGGAGCTTGCGGATTTTCTTATGAGGGGAGGCAGTATCGCGCCTGGGATCGTGCCGTCTTCCGGCGAGCTGCTGCGCGCCGTAGACCTTGGCGGCCTCAGCGGTTTATGGCGCACCTTCGAGGGGCGCCTTCTCGAGGCGGACCCCTCCCGAAAGGGGGAGGGGATCGTCACCACGGCCTGCGGGCTCGGCTCGCTGAGCGAAGAAGACGCCTCCCGTGCGCTCGGGCTGCTCAAAGGGCTTCCGGATGCAGTGAAGGCGTCGTCGTAACGAACTCTACCATGCGGTCTCGGGCACCAATGCGGCGACCGCGGGCACACCGGAGGCCTTGAGGAGAAACCGGCGCCCGATGCCCGATGATTTCCCCGTTGTTCCCGCCTTCCCGGTGTTCATCCCCGCATCCGCCTCCCTGCGCCCCACTTCTCAGCCCTTCACAACCTTGTACCCCGTTTTTTCCACCGCCTCTTCGAGATCCTCCTGCCGCACCTTCGACTCGTCGTACGTGATCCTGGCGCTGCCGATGGCCACGTCCGCGCGGGAGACACCCGGCACCTGGTCCACCGCCTTTTTCACCCGCATGACGCAGTGCTGGCAGGTCATCCCTTCGATCTTCAATGTCGTGTCGGTCATGATTCCCCTCCTGTTTTCTACTATAAGCTTCGCTTCCAGGGCAGGCAACCGCCGGCAGAGACGGGGGTGAGGACGTTTACATAGACACCCGGAACGGGGTAGAATAGGCGGGAAGGATGGAGGCGGCCTTCGGCACGGCCCGGATTCCTTGACAATTACTGTGTATATCATTAATTTATAGAGTGGATGTTTTATGGAGACGTTGACCGAAAGAGAGAAAAAGGTCCTGGAACTGATAATGAACAGTTACATCGGTTCGGCGGAGCCCGTCGGTTCGAGGACGTTGTCCAAGCTGATAAACAGCAGATGGAGCTCGGCCACGATCAGGAATGTCATGGCCGACCTGGAGGAGCAGGGCTTTCTCTACAAGCCGCACGTGGTAGCAGGCAGGCTGCCGACGGGAAAGGCTTTCAGGTATTACGTCAATACCCTTCTCGTGCCCCGTTCTCCGGGAAAACGGGAGCTTCACGTCCTGGAGGGTCTTACGAGCCACCGATACTCCCACGTCGAGGAGATCATGGAGGATGCCTCGCGGATGCTCGCCGATCTCTGCAAATACACGGGGATCGTGGTGGAGCCCAAGATGGATTTCATGCTCTTCAAGGAGGTCGAATTCGTCAAGCTGTCGAAGACCACCATCCTCGTCGTTTTCGTGACGTCTTCGGGCATGGTCCACACGAGGCTCGTCAACACGGAGGAGGAGCTTCCCCAGGAGCTTCTGAGCGGCATGAAGAGCTATATGAACCAGCGGTGCGACGGCCTGCCCTTTTACACCCTGAGGAGGAACATTTTCGAGGACATGGCGAGGGACAGAGAGGCGTTTCATTCCCTCATGGGCCAGGTGATGGACGTCCTCGAGGAAATCATGGAAAAGGAAGAGGGCAGGGAGGTCTACCTCGATGGGACGTCCAGGTTCATCGGGGTGCCTGAACTTTCCGATATCACGAGGCTGAGAGAGCTGTTCCAGGCATTCGAAAGAAAAGAAAAATTGCTGAAACTCCTCGACAGGAGCATGGAACAGGAAGGCATCAATGTGATCATCGGGGCGGAAACCGAGGTGAAGGAAATGAGGGATATGAGCATCATCACCTCTCCCTACCGGATCGATCACGAGAATCAGGGCGTGCTGGGCGTGATAGGGCCCGTTCGCATGAATTACTCGAGAATAATACCTATCGTTCATTATACGGCTCAGGCGGTAACCGATTTAATCAGAATGATGTGAGGTTGGGATGGACGATAAAGAGAAAGAAAGGCACGGCCATATGCACGAAGGAGACGAGAGGGGCGAGAAGGAGGAGCATCGGGAGGCTGAGCACGAAGAACAGAAGAAGAAGAGGAAGAAGGAAGAGATCATCGAGGAGCTGAAGGCGGCCCTTGGGGAAAAGGAGAAGGAGCTGGGGGAGCTCAGGGAGAAGATCCTTTACCAGCAGGCCGATTTCGAGAATTTCAAGAAGCTGAAGGCAAGGGAAAAGCAGGAGGTCCTGCGGTTCGGCAATGAGACGCTGATCAAGGAGCTTCTGCCGGTAATCGATAACCTGGAGAGGGCCCTCGAACATGCATCGAAGACGGAAGAGGTGAAGAGCATCGCCGAGGGTGTCGCCCTTACCCTTAACGGGTTCCTGAAGGTGCTGCAGAAGTTCGACGTGAACCGGGTTGAGGCGGTCGGCCAAAAATTCGATCCGAACCTGCATGAAGCGGTCTATCAGGAAGAAAAGGAAGGGGTCGAGCCGGGGACGATCATCAACGAGTTTCAGAAGGGATATGTCATGGATGGAAGGCTGCTCCGGCCCTCGATGGTATCCGTTGCTTCGAGGCCCGAGACGGAGTAAACTATTGCACGCATATGAGAAAGGATTTTTACGAAATACTGGGCGTTTCCAAGAACGCAACCGATGAGGAGATAAAGAAGGCGTACAGAAAGCTCGCCCTCACCTATCACCCGGACCGCAATCAGGGAAATCTCGAAGCAGAGGAAAAATTCAAGGAAATAAATCAGGCCTACGAAGTGCTGGGCGATTCCGAAAAGCGGGAGAGCTTCGATCGCTTCGGTACGACGGACCAGTCGGGCGGCTCCTACGATTTCGGCTTCAGCCGGAATTTCGATGACATATTCGGCGACCTTTTCAGCGACTTTTTCGGAAATGCGCAGCGGAGGAGGGTCCGGAAGGGGGATGACCTCCGTTATAACCTCGAGATAGAGTTCGAAGAGGCCGTCTTCGGGACCGAGAAGCAGTTAGACCTTCCCCACGATGTCAGGTGCGGCGCGTGCAAGGGGTCGAGGATCGAGCCGGGGTTCCAGCCGACGGTCTGCAAGGCCTGTAACGGGAGGGGCCAGGCTAGGTACACCCAGGGCTTTTTCACCATTAACAGGACCTGCGATCACTGCGGCGGCGAAGGGTTTTTCATCAAGGACCCGTGCAAGGCGTGCAAGGGGAGGGGATTTGTAAGGTCGAAGAAGACCTTGAAGGTCAATATCCCGCCCGGTGTGGATACCGGCACCCGCCTGAAAATGCGGGGAGAGGGGGCCCAGGGTCAACACGACACCGTGGCGGGCGATCTCTACATCGTGTTGAAGGTGAAGGAGCACCCCATATTCGAGCGGGAGGGTGACGATATTTACGTGCACACCGAGGTCAATTTTCCCACCCTGTGCCTAGGCGGCGAGATCACGGTGCCTGTCCTTGATGGAGAGCTTGCCTTGAAGATCCCGCCGGGCACGCCGTCGGAGAAGGTATTCCGCCTCAAGGGGCTCGGCGTACCGAAGGCGAACGGGTATGGGAGGGGCGATCAGTTCGTGCATCTCCACATAGCGGTCCCGAAGACGGTCACCGAAAGGCAGCGGGAGCTTCTCGAACAGCTCTCCGAGGAATTTCGAAACGGCGGGGGCGCGCCTCACGCCTCGGGATTCAAGCAGAAGTTCAAAGAATTTTTCGACTGGAAAGAGTAGGCGCGGGCTTGTGTTCGGGGTCGGCGTGGGTCCTGGATTTGATCGCGGCCACCCTTACGAGCACGAGCGCAAAGAGGAACAAAAAGGCGAAGAGGACGAAATAATCTCCGTATCTCACGTAAATCGTCCGTGTGCGTCTCAGGCCGTACGCGCCGTTCAGCACGGCCTCTTCGAATATGCCCGTTTTCGCCATGGTTCGCCCCCGCGGGTCGATGATGGCGCTGATGCCCGTGTTTGCCGCCCTCAAAAGGTAGCGGTCCGTCTCAACCGCCCTGAAGATGTAAAAGGCGAAATGCTGGTAAGGGGCGGATGATCTGCCGAACCACGCATCGTTCGTGATGTTCACGAGCACCTCCGCCCCCCTTCTCACCGTCTCGTTCGTAATAGAGGGGAAGACGCCTTCGTAGCAGATGAGGACGCCTATCTTTCCGGCATCCGTGACCATGGGGTCATGGGATGGCCCCGGGAAGAAATCGCCGACGGCGACACTGATCCTCTCCAGGAAAGGAAAATAGGCGGCCAGGGGCGTATATTCGCCGAATGGGACGAGGTGGTTCTTGCTGTAACTGGCGCAGATCTCCCCCCTTTTCCCGATGACGTATGCCGTGTTGTAGTACCTCCCCCGGTCATCCCTCGATATCGTCCCGAAAAGGAGGCGGTTCGAGAGGGCCATGGGGAGGGCGCGTACGCCCAGGCTTGCCCCATCCCGCAAGAAAATGAAAGGCATGGCCGTTTCCGGCCATATGACGAGGTCCGATGGGTGCGAGCGAAGAACGGTGAGGGCGTGATAGGTCCGGATGATATGCCCCTTGTAGGCCTCATCGAACTTGACGTCCTGGCTGATATTGCCCTGGACAATGGACGTTCCCATGGCGGCCGTCATGGGCTGGCTCAACCGGTGAAAACCGGAGACCAGGCAGGCGGCGAAAAGGAGGACCACGAAAGAGCCGTAGGCGAAGGGGAAACGCCTATTGGCTAGCACCTCGTAGATCAGGCAGTTCGCGGCGACGAGGAGAAAGGAGAGGAAATAGGTGCCCGTAACCGACACGACCTGAACGAGGGGCAGGACGTTATACTGCGAATGGGCCAGGAAGGACCAGGGGAAGCCCGAGAGGAGAAAGCCCCTCAGGTATTCCAGGAGTACCCACACGATCGGGGCGCTCACGAAGACGGGGATGCGGAGGCGGTCGTCGAGAAAGGAGACGAGCCAGGTGAAGCAGGCGGTGAAGAGGGAAAGATAAAGGACCAAAAGGAAGAGCGTGAGGAGACTGAAGAGCACGCTCAGCCCTCCGAACGTGTTCATGGCGACTACTACCCAGTAGACGAGGCCCAGGTAAGAGACGACGCCGGCGATGAAGCCCATGAGAAAGTTGAGGCGCCCTTCGCCCCTTTTCAACGCAAAAAGAAGGGGGACGAGGGCCACGTAGGCCAGAAAAAAGAGGGAGACGGGCGGCTGGCAGACGACGAGGAGCACACCCGAGAGAAAGGAGAGGCTATATAATTTCTTTATATGCGGGAAGTCCTGTAACATAAGCCAGGAGCCTGTTCTCCCTGTAGCGCATCCGCCGCGCCTCCAGGCCTCCGTTTTCATGATGGAAGCCGAGCACGTGAAGCAGTCCGTGAATGATGAGGGAAAAAAGTCTTTCGTAAAGGGGCAGGCCCGCCTCGTGGGCCTCAGCTTCTGCGCGTTCCACGGAGATGATGAGGTCCCCGATTATCTCCGATTCAAAGCCGTCCAGATAGGAAAAGGAGATGATGTTCGTGGGGGAGCGCTTGCCGAAGCATTTCCGGTTGAGCGCCGCGATCCTCTTGTCGTCGGTAAAAAAGATGCTGACGTCTCTATCCTGCAGCCCTAAACAGGCGAGTAAGTCTTCCGTTATGCCTCTTAGCCGTTTTTTGTCCAGTCTCAACAAGCCTCGGGAAGTTTTTATAAGCACCGTCATCATCGGTCCTTTCGGGATATTCTATCCGTTGATGGAAAACACCTATAAGGATGGTAATAAAGCTCTTCTGGATGGCGTGGAGGTCTTTCAGCGTAAGCTCGCACTCGTCGAGCTGACCGTCCAGGAATATCTGCTCTATGATGGTCTGCACGTGGGTCTCTATCCTCTTGGGGCTCGGGTCCTCGAGGGTTCTCGACGCCGCCTCGACCGCGTCCGCGAGCATCACGATGCCGGCCTCCCTCGTCTGCGGCTTGGGTCCGCCGTACCTGAAGTCCTTTTCGTCGATCAGGGAGAGTTCGGGGTCCTCCATGTCCTTGGCCCTCTTGTAGAAAAAACTCACGAGGCTCGTTCCGTGGTGCTGCTGAATGATCTCGTAAATCTTCTTTCCGAGGTGGTATTTCTCGGCGAGTTCCATTCCTTCCTTCACATGCGACAGGATGATGAGGCTGCTCATGCTGGGCGACAGGTTGCGGTGCGCGTCTTCGAAGCCCCGCCTGTTCTCTATGAAGTAGTGGGCCATCTTCAGTTTTCCGATATCGTGGTAGTACGCGGCGACCCTCGTAAGGATGGGATGGGCCCCTATGCTTTCGGCAGCCACTTTGCAGAGGTTCCCCACGAGAATGCTGTGGTGGTACGTGCCGGGGGCCGAGACCATCATCTGTTCGAGCAGGGGGTGTTCGAGATTCGCGAGTTCAAGGAGCTTGAAGTTGGTCGTGTAGTCGAAGACATGCTCGATCACGGGGAGGAGGCCCGCCGTCATCAGGCTGCTCCCGATGCCGCCGAGGAGGATGAAGGTGACTTTCAGGGGCAGCTCGGCGAGGGGCTGTCCGAGGAGCATGTGGAAGAGAGACATGACAAACGACATGACGGCCGCGGCGAAGAAGCCGGCCCCGAGCATGGTTGTCCTCTTTTCGACCCGGCCCGAAAAATAGGACGCGACGAGGTTGCCGAGGAAGGTGTAGACAAAGATGGAGAGGCCGTTTTCAACGGCGAATGCCACGGCGACACCGAGAATGGTGGAAAAGACAAAAACCGCC
This sequence comes from Syntrophorhabdales bacterium, assembly GCA_050011095.1. Taxonomy (GTDB): domain Bacteria; phylum Desulfobacterota; class Syntrophorhabdia; order Syntrophorhabdales; family WCHB1-27; genus JBEKJU01. The sequence continues at coordinate 11,699 of JBEKJU010000019.1, read as the reverse complement.
TCTGAAAAAAGGACTGTCCTCATGACGATGCCGAAAAGAAAGAGGGGAAATATGTAGAACAGCAGCGAGGCGTAATCCGGAACGAAGCGGTCGAAGACGGCGAGGGAGATCCGTATCATGAGGACCGTAAAGACGGTGAGGGCCGCGGAGAAGATAAAGTCCTTCCGGGACAGCTTGAATTTCTTGATGTGACGGTCGGCGAACTCGAAGACGATGGCGATGAACGAGAAAAATATGAGGAAAAACAGGATCGTGCGGGTCGTGAGGGGAGCCCTCTTCTTTTGCAGGTCCCTGATGGCGTCGAGCTTCTGCTCGTCCGCGGGGCTTATTCTTTCGCCTTCCCTGACGATCACCTCTCCCTTCTTGAGGCTCGCGCCGGAGCCGGGAACCGTGTAGTCGGCAGTCGAGCGGACGGTCCTGGTCGCTATATCCCCGACCTGATACCGGCCGGCCTGAGAGGGAAGCTTGAGGTCGACAAGGGCGCCGAGGACGAGGGCAAAAAGGGCGACAATGAGGTATCTCCGCAGCCAGAGACGCGAGGGAGGCCTATCCCTTTCGCTCTTCATTTCTTGCTCCTTCAGCCGCGGCCTTCTTTTCATAAGCCCTGATGATCTTCTGCACGAGGGGGTGTCTCACCACGTCCTTCTCGGTAAAATAGATAAACTTTATCCCCTTGATGCCCTTGAGGATGTGTTGCACCTCGACGAGTCCCGACGTGCGCTTATCGGGGAGGTCTATCTGCGTCACGTCGCCCGTGACCACGGTCTTCGAAGAAAAGCCGAGACGGGTGAGGAACATTTTCATTTGCTCCGATGCGGTGTTCTGGGCCTCGTCTAGGATGACGAACGCGTCGTTCAGTGTTCTGCCGCGCATGAACGCGAGCGGCGCTATCTCGAGCACCCCTTTCTCGATGAGCCGGGTCGCCCTGTCCATATCCACCATGTCGTAGAGGGCGTCATAGAGCGGCCTGAGATAGGGATTTACCTTTTCATACAGGGTGCCGGGGAGGAAACCCAGTTTCTCGCCCGCTTCTATGGCTGGCCTTGTGAGGATGATCCGTGAAACTTCCTTGTTGAAATATGCGGAAAGGGCCATGGCCATGGCCAGATAGGTCTTTCCGGTCCCCGCCGGGCCTATGCCTATGACGATGTCGTGTTTCCGTATGGCCTCGACGTAGAGCTTCTGGTTCCGGGTCTTCGGGATAATGACCTTGCGGGTCGGCGGGATATAGACCTGGTCCCCGTACAGCTCATCGATGCCCTTGTTCGTGTGGGCGATGTAGCGGACGGCATGATCTATGTCGGATTGATTGATGGCGAAACCCTTCTGGACGATGCCCGCGAGCTCGTGAATCACCTTGCTCGTATTCTCGACCTCTTTCTTCTTGCCCACCAGGGTGACGTGGTTTCCCCGCACGCTCGTCCTCACCTTGAAATACTTCTTCAGGTATTTTATATTCTCTTCTCGCGGGCCGAACAGGTTGCGGGCCAGGTGAGTATCATCAAAGGAGAGCTGCACTACCTCTTCTTCCGTCTTCTCTTCCAAGAAAGCCTGGCGAACCTCCGTATGGTTTCTCTCACGTAATATAACACAAAAGCATGTTTTGTGAAAGGTGCCTCCAGCAGGCCCAGGGGCAAACGCATCCGGGCAGCCATGCGCTGACGGGGATCTCTTGCCTTATTCCCGCCCGGGCCTTAGAATGGTGCATGCCTTGAGAGAGGAAGGCCCTTTCATGGAACGGATAGAGGTAGACAAGGCTGCCCAGGAATCGATCATCGCGGGTCATCTCTGGGTATTCAGCAACCAGGTGAAGGCACGGCCCGAGGGCATCCCCGAGGGGGAGGTGGTCGAGGTGACGGGCGAGAAGGAGAGATTCCTCGGCATGGGCTACTACAACCCACGGAGCCTGATCGCCATCCGGCTGCTCTCCCGCCGGAGGGTTGCCGTCGACGAGCCGTTTTTTTCCGCCCGCATCGAGGAGGCCCTGAGGCTCCGGGCAGGCCGTTATGAAGGCAGCTTCAGGGTCGTCAATTCGGAGTCGGATTTTGTTCCGGGACTCGTGGTCGACAAGTACGAGGACCAGGTAGTGGTCCAGCTTTTGACGTACGGCATGGAGAGGCAGAGGGGGTCCATAGTCGACGCGGTGAAGAAGGTCCTGTCGCCGCGGGCGGTGGTGCTCAGGAACGACAGCCCGAGCCGGAAGGAGGAGGGCCTTCCCTGCTACACGGAGGTAGCCGGGGGGAACGTTACCAGGGAGGCGGTCATCAGGGCAGGGCCGCTCCGAATCCTCGTGGACATCCTCGCCGGCCACAAGACAGGCTTCTATTTCGACCAACAGGAGAACAGGCTCGCCATGAAGGAATTCGCGCGCGGCAGGCGCGTCCTCGACCTCTTCTGCTATACGGGGGGATTCGGCCTTCACGCGCTGTATTTCGGGGCCCCTTCGGTGACCTTCGTCGACTCATCCGCGCAGGCCCTGGATATGTGCAGGGAAAACGCCAGGTTGAACAAGCTCGCGGGAGGCGAGTTCGTGAAGGCCGACTGCTTCGATTTCCTAAAAAGTGTAACGGGGGAGCACGATGTGATCGTCCTCGATCCGCCCTCGTTCATAAAATCGAAAAAGAGGCTCAGGGAGGGCGAGAAGGGGTACATCGACCTCCATAAGAAGGCCCTGAGACATCTTCCCCCTGAGGGGCACCTCTTCACCTTCTCCTGCTCCTACCACATGAAGAGGTCCAGGTTCCGGGACATGGTCCGGATTGCGGCCTACGGCAACGCCGATGCCTACCTTGTCCGCGAGCTTTCCCAGGCCGGGGACCACCCGGTGCTCCTGACAATCCCTGAGACGGAGTACCTTAAGGGGCTCATCGTGAGGCTGAGACGACGCGGAAGCGGTGAATAGGGGCGGGGAAGGCAGGCTGTACCGGGGCCGTCTACGCCGCCGGCGCGGCCTGATGGGCCTTCGGATTTTGCCCGGGCATTATTTTTGTGAGGACCTCGCCGGTCGCCGCATCATAAAACCATAGCTCCAGAAGGCGGACGTGGAGGTATTCGTGCTGGGCAAGATACTCCCGGGGTCTTTCAGGCGAGCCCACCTCGTGTATGCTTTCGGATGTCACGTACGGCTGCGCGAGGCGGCAGACCACGAGGAGCCTCATGTTGCGCTCAAGCTCGTCCGGCTTGACCTTCGCCGTGCTGACGGCCGCGCGCATGCCACCTTTGAGCAACGCATCGTCGGGATCGACAGGGTGGTTGCCCTTCCCCTTGGCCACAGCGGGAAGGGCAACCACTTCGGCCGGAAAATCGCCCAGGTTGTCAAAGGCGATCGTGTACTCCCGGAACTTGACCTCTTCGATCACGATCTTCGCGCCGCTCGCGTCCGTCGTGGTATAGCTGTTATCCACCTGCGGGATGTAGTCGACCCTGAAGCCGGCGAGGCTGTTGCCGGCCGTTCCCTTTGCGAGTATCCTCCAGAGATCGCAGGAGACCTGCATGACCTGCTCGTGCTTCTTGTACGCGTACGCGTCGGGTTTTACCATGAACGCGTAGACGCTGCCCAGCGTCAGGGTGCCTGTGGTGGGGGTATCGCCGGCCAGGCCGGTCGACGGATAGGGCGCGTCCCCTTCGGCCCCCCCCGCCTGTTTCGCCATAATGGTCTCGATGGAGCCGGCGATGAGCCGGGCGTTGTGACCGCCGTATGCGCGAGGGAGCCTTTCGCGGGTGATGTCGAAAGGCGCGCCGTCATAGTCCAGGGCCAGAAGCTTTTCCCTGCCTGAACCAGGTACCCCGCCCCGTAACATGTCTCCCACCCCCTCGCCTCTCCGCTGGGCCCAGAGGGCGTCGGCGCGGCAGCACACGATAAGGAGGATAAGCGATAAGGCGCGGGCGACCATCCTCGTCCGTCGGTTCATACCGAGCCGCTTTTCTTCGCCACATCCTTGTTGTCGCATCAAAGCTCTCCTCACGTGACCGCCGGCCCGCTTCGCGACACCCACCGCGTGGGTGGCGCCGAAGACAAGCAACCCGGTTTCGTGGGTCCATCTCCCAGTAGGCCTATCGGAAGTTTTCCCATATTTTGGCGCGAATATCAACGACAAGATAGGACGGGAAAAGCGCGGCGGTCCGCCCGCCGAACAGGCGGCAGCTTGACTTGCCCGATGAATTGCACTATAAAGATTAGCGGGATTTTCTGTGACGGGCGCACGAAGGATAGTCAATATCGCATTGCCGCTGGTCGGTCTCGGCGTTATCGTTTTCTATAATTATTGCGGCGGCTCCTGCACGTTCTTGAAAGGCGAGGTGTTGCGGGTCGATCTCAAGTATCTGGGCCTCGTCTACGCGGTCCTTCTCTTTCTGCTGGCCCTCTTCAGGCAGGATGTGCCCCATCTCGCCGTGCTTTCCATGGGGATCGGGACGGAGATCTACCTGGTGGCTTTTCAGGTCAGGAACGGCACGTACTGTCCCTATTGCCTGACCTTCGCCGCCATCCTCGTTTTTCTCTTCCTTTACAACTTCAGGCGGTCGAGGCTTCCCATGATCGGTCTCGCCGCGGCAATCGGTTTTCTCGCTTTTCTCCTCTTCTTCAAGGGGAGCGCGACGCCGGTCTACGGCGACGAGGTCCTTTTCCCTTCTTTCGGGAAGGGGAAGGTGCAGGTGAGGCTCTACACGGATTATTTCTGCGGTCCCTGCAGCCGCATGGAGCCGAAGATCGAGCCGCTGCTGAAGGAGCTAATCTACAACAACACCATCACGCTCACCCTCGTCGACACCCCGATCCATGCGGCCACGCCGCTCTACGCCAGATATTTTCTATATATGCTGAACGAGGACAGGGGCTTTGATCAGGCCCTCCGGTCCAGGAAGATTCTTTTTGAGGCGGCCGGGGACAAGATAGGAGAGAAGGAAAGGCTCGAAGCTTACCTGAAGACGCGCGATGTGAAATTCAAGGAGATCGACGCGAGACCGACCTTCGCGGCCCTCTCCGCGCTCATAAACGAGGACAGGATCGGGGCGACGCCTACCTGTGTCATAATCACCAACGGGAAAAAGAAGATCTTCGGCGGAGAGGCGGAGATCACGGCGGCCCTGGGCCGTTTGGCCAATCCGCTCTATAAGGGCTCGGAAGGAAATAAATGAGTCAGATGGCTAAGGATTTTTGGCCGATCGGCGAGATGCGGAAAGGCCAAATGTACTGGATGTACATGACCTTTTCGCAACGAAGCGGGCGGACAAAAGGACGAGCCAGATGGCCCATTTATTTTCTGACGAGCCCTAAGTAGGCTTATGGGCCTCAAGGGGCGCACGACAGGCATGCCGCCCCATAAGGGAGTTGTCCCCCTTCGGGCCGAGGCCGCTCATGTCCGGTCGTGACGGTGAAACAGATAGTGCGAGTGGATATGGCGGTGGGCCGTCTCCCCGTGGTAATGCATATGTTCGTGGATGAGGTTCACCTTGAGGAGAAGCGCCTCGTCGTGGAGTATGTCATCCGCCTCGCCGAGGGCTTCGATGCGGTGTTCCTCCGATAGCACCGCCACCCGGCACTGTAGCTCGCTCACGAGCGAAAGATCGTGAGTGGCGATCACAATGCTCTTTCCGGCATCATTAAGGGCGAGGATCAGCTCGACAAGGTAGCACTGCGTCCTCGGGTCGAGGCCGTTTGTCGGCTCGTCGAGGAGGAGGACCTGGGGGTTCATGGTGAGGACCGAGCCGATGGCCACCCTCTTTTTCTCGCCTGAGGAGAGCATGTAGGAGGGCCTGGCCGCGAGATTGCCGATTTCGAGCATGTCGAGCACCTCGGCCGTCCTCCTTTCCGCCTCCCCGGCGCCGAGGCCGAGCTGGAGGGGGCCGAACATAAGCTCGTCGAGGACGGTCGGGCAGAAGAGCTGCACGTCGGGGTCCTGGAAGATATATCCCACATGCGCGCGGAAATCGCGCAAGAATAGCGGGTCCCTGAGGGACCTTTCCGAAAGCTCCGATCCCCTGAAGAGCACCGTGCCAGACGTGGGGTGGATGAGGCCGTCCATGATATGGAGGAGGGTCGATTTACCGCTTCCGTTCGAGCCGATGATGGCGAAGATCTCGCCTTCACGCACGCCCAGGGTCACCTCCTTAAGGCCCGATATGTCCCCTCGATAGGAATAGCTCACGTTTCTGACCTGGAGAAGTTCTTTCCCGTCTCTCATAACCATAAGAGGATACCTCCAAAAGAAAGAAGGCAGATGCCCGCCGCGACGTCGCGCCTCTTCAAGGGACCGGAGGATGCAAGCTCGATCTCTTTTGCCAGGCCCCGGGAAAGCATCGCCTGGAACACCTCTTCGCACTCGATTTGTGTCTTGCGAAAGAGGAAGGCGATCCTTCCCGCCGCCCAGTTCCCCGCGTCGCTCCCCGGCATCCGTCCCAGGGACCTGCTCTTCCTGGCAAGGTAGATGGACTCTAGTACCCGTGAAAAGATGAAGATGTACTTGAAGCTGAGGACAAGGACGATGAGCAGCCTGTCGGGAACGCGGAAAACCTTGAGGGAACTTACGATCCGGGGCAACGATGTGGTGTGGAGCAAAAGAAAGCAGACAGAGAGGCAATTGACCATCCGCAGGGTGACAAGGCTGGTTACGGAGAGCCCCTCCCGGGTGATGCCTATGGTATCAGGAAGCGTGTAGATCCAGAAGGGATGGGCCTCCCGGAACCTGAGCAGGGGAAGAACCACCGTGCCTCCCGTGACGACATTGCATGCAGCCGGCAGCACTATAAGAAAGCCGAACAGGAAGGCAAGCACGACTATACGCCGGTAGAAACGGGCGGGGTTTAGCCGGGAGAGGCAGACAAGCAGAAGAAGGAGGCCTGCCAGGACGAGGTGCGGGACTATCGCGTTCTTGAGGGTGGCGACGACGAGGAGGAAGAGGAGACAGACGAGCTTGGCCCTCTCATCCATCGACTGGAGGAGGCCCCTTTTCGACGCGGAATCCCACTGCGCGAAGGTGGCGCCCAGCACGGAGCCGACCTTCTTGAGGGCGCGGTCCAGAACGGGCGGCCCCGTGCGGATATGGCCGGTCTCGGGGAGAGGCTCGTACAGTCTCTCAAGGAACGGGGGTATTCTATCCTTCATTATCCTTCATTCCTTCGCGCAAGTTTCGAAATGAGGAAGACCGAGAGGGCCACAAGCAGAAGCCCCAAAAGGCCCGATACGAGGTAGGAGACGAGTTGGGAGCCGAAGCAGGCGGCCCCCGTCGGGAGGCTGTAGCCCGCCGCGGGGGCGTGCCAGATATGGATGCCCCTTGCGAGCCTCTCCGGCGCGTAGCCGAGGACGGCGCGCAGATACCCGGCGTCCCATTCACCCCAGGCCTCTTCCGAGCGAAAGACCCTTGGAAGGATGACGCCGAGGGGGGTCAGGAACGCCAGGACGACCAACCCCCAAAGAAGCCTCCGTTTAAAGACCTTGCTCTCAGGGCCTCCGCCGTTCGCTGTCAGGGGCCTTTTCACCAAATCCTCCTGTTCCGGCCTGCCTTATCCCATAGACGAGCCAGGGTTCGTTCTTCACTATATAACGGACGAGGAGCGCCGTCACCAAACCTTCGAGGACACCAAAAACCAAAAGATGGGGGAGCGCCATTGCGGGGAGTGCGATCTTGAGCGGATAGGGGGCATAAAGGGGCTTGCCTCCGGCCCCGGATGCGATGAGGGGCTGTATGCCGAACTCTATGCCCGCGACGATTGCCGCGGTGCAGATCCCGGTATACCCGGCGAGGAAGGCGGCGACCGACAACCTGCGGCCACCGGTGCTGCCCCGGCCTACCAGCCTGAAAACCCCGTACGAGACGAAGGGCATCACGACGGCCATATTGAAACAGTTCGCGCCCAGGGCGGTAATCCCGCCATCGCCAAAGACGAGGGCCTGGATGAAAAGGACCACGGAGAGGGCAATCACCGCGGTCCATGGGCCGAGCAGGATGGCGACGAGGGCGGCGCCCACCGCGTGGCCGCTCGTTCCGCCGGGGGCGGGAAAGTTGAACATCTGGATCAGGAAGCTGAAGGCGGCGGCCATAGCCAGGTAGGGGACCTGCCTCGCGGACAGCTCCCTTCGGGCCTTTCTCATGGCAACGACCCAGAAGGCGAAAGAGACGCCGTAGAGGGGGACATATGTCTGGGGGCTCAGGTAGCCGTCGGGAATATGCAGAAAATCTCTCCTTGACGCAAGCCGTCTCGTCGTGGCAAAAGGCGCGTCAGTTTTCTCCCGGGCGACCCTGAGAACAAAAAAAGCCACGCGGGGCGGCCGATCTTCAGACCTGCCTGTGCCTTCGTGGCATGCCTAATTATAGCCGTCGGCGGCACCCGCTGTCAAGGAAATTTGCGTGCGCCTTTCATCGGATGACCCCGCGTGACCCCAAAAGACTACCTTTTGCGGATAAACTGTAGTATAATAAACACAGGCTGCCGCCATCGGGGTCCGATGTGTGCGGCTTTTTGCGCGCTGCATCCAGTCACGTGAACAGACGAAATATGATCAGGCAAGGCTCGGAGGGGAAAGAGACAGAATCCTCTTGACAGTGAAGGGGAAAAATGATAATATCCCAAAGCTTTTTTATCAAAAGCTGACGGTCCGGCTTACTTTTTTATCCCTATTACAAGGGATTATTTTTTTGGGAGGTATTGATGCCTACTATTAATCAGTTGGTAAGGCTCGGGAGAGAAGTCGCCAAAAAGAAGAGCGCCTCGCCCGCCCTTACCAGTTGCCCTCAGAAGAGGGGCGTGTGTGTGAGGGTGTATACGACGACCCCCAAGAAGCCGAACTCGGCGCTCCGGAAGGTGGCCCGTGTGCGTCTTACGAACGGTATGGAAGTGACAACGTACATACCCGGCATCGGTCACAACCTTCAGGAGCACTCGGTTGTGCTGATAAGGGGGGGGAGGGTCAAGGACCTGCCCGGTGTCCGCTATCACATCATACGAGGCTCCCTCGACGCGAGCGGGGTGCAGAACAGAAAGAAAAGCAGGTCCAAGTACGGTTCGAAGAGGCCGAAGCAGTAGGCGAAGCATTAAAGGAGGCGAGGGGTGCCACGCAAAGGAAGGGTGTCAAAACGGGAGAGAATGCCTGACCCGAAATATAACGATGTGCTCGTACAGCGGTTCGTGAATTCCGTCATGTGGGACGGAAAGAAAAGTCTCGCGAGGAGACTCGTGTACCGGGCCTTCGATCTGATAGAGAAGAGGCTCAAGGAAGAGCCGTTGAAGGTTTTCCGCAGGGCCATGGACAATGTGAAGCCGGAGCTCGAGGTGAAAGCCAGGAGGGTCGGCGGGGCCACGTACCAGGTGCCGGTCGAGGTGAGGCTGGACAGGAAAATGTCCCTTGCCATACGGTGGATCCTCCGCTACGCCCGTGATCGCTCCGAGAAGACAATGATAGAGAAGCTCGCGGGGGAACTCATCGATGCGTACAATAACAGGGGTGGGTCCATAAAGAAGCGAGAGGATACGCACAAGATGGCAGAGGCCAACAAGGCCTTCGCCCATTATAGGTGGTAAATGCAGGACGTTATTAGGAATGTCGGCATCATGGCCCATATCGATGCCGGAAAGACAACGACAACAGAGAGGATCCTTTTCTATACGGGCGTGAACAACAGGATCGGCGAGGTCGATGACGGCACGTCTACCATGGATTGGATGGAAGAGGAGAAGGAACGGGGTATCACGATCACCTCTGCGGCGACGACCTGTTTCTGGAGGAATCACCGCATCAATATCATAGATACCCCAGGTCACATAGATTTTACCGTGGAAGTGGGACGCTCGCTCCGGGTACTCGACGGCGCGGTGGCGCTCTTCTCGGGCGTCGAGGGTGTGGAGCCCCAGTCCGAGACCGTATGGAGGCAGGCCGACCGGTACAGGGTTCCCCGCATCGCCTTTGTAAACAAGATGGACAGGCCCGGCGCCGATCTCGACAAGTGCGGCGGCATGATGCGCGACATCCTGAAGGCGAACCCCGTGCTGCTCCAGATCCCCGTGAAGGAAGGGGATGAGTTTCTGGGGATAGTCGACCTTATCACGGGTGAAGCCACACTCTACGATGTCGACCGCCTGGGTTTTCAATATTCGACCGGCGAAATACCCGCGTCCTTGCGCGAACGGTTCGAGCAGGCACGGGAGGAGATGATGGAGAAGCTCTCCGAGGTCGATGACGATCTGATGGACCGTTTCCTCCACGGCAAGGAGATCACTCCTGCCGATGTGAGGCGGGTGATTAGGAAGGGCACCTTAGACGGGAGCATCCTGCCGGTTCTCTGCGGCACGGCGTTCAAGAACAAGGGCATTCAGCCCCTTCTGGACGCCATAGTCGATTACCTGCCGTCGCCTACGGACGTATCCCCCCACCTCTGCTGGAGTGAGGATGGAAACGAGGGCTCCATGGCGGGGTCCCTCGAAGAGCCCTTCAGCGGCCTCGTATTCAAGATCATGAATGATCCCTTCGTCGGCCGGTTGAGCTATGTCAGGATCTATTCCGGCAGGCTGAGACAGGGTCAGACGATTTTGAACAGCTCGAAGGGAAAGACGGAAAGGGTCGGAAGGATCCTCAGGCTCCACGCGGACAAGCGGGAGGAGGTCAAATCGGTCGAAGCGGGGGATATCTGCGCTGTCTCCGGCCTGAAGACCATCTCCACGGGCAACACCCTGGCCGATCCCGATCATCCCATTCTCTTCGAAAACATCGAGGTTCCCACGCCTGTCGTCTCCATAGCGGTGACACCCAAGAAAAAGGATGACCTGAAAAAGATGTGGTTCGTCTTCAACCAATACACCCTCGAAGACCCTTCCCTTAAGGTCAGGATGGACGAGGAGACGGGAGAGGTAGTGCTCTCCGGCATGGGGGAGCTGCACCTTGACATCGTCATGGACAGGGCCCGGCGGGAGCACAATCTGAACATGTCCTTTTCCGCGCCCCAGGTGGCATACCGGGAGACGATCACGCGGAAGGCCACGGCCACGGGGAAATATATCAAGCAATCGGGCGGCAGGGGTCAGTACGGCCACGTGGTGCTCGATATTACGCCCGTCGAGGGGAAGGAGTTCGAGTTTGAGAACAGGACGGTGGGCGGCGTCATACCGAAAGAGTATATGGCAAGCATAGAAAGGGGCGTGAGGGAGGCCCTGGATAAGGGCGTTCTCCTCGGGCACCCCCTTATAAACATAAAGGTGGACCTCGTAGACGGTTCCTACCACGAGGTCGATTCCTCCGACCTCGCGTTCAAGCTTGCCGCTTCGATTGCGGTGAAGGCGGCGGTGAGAAAGGCCAATCCCATTATCCTCGAACCGGTGATGAAGGTGGATTTGAGCATGCCCCCCGACTATCTGGGCGCGGTTGTGGGTGATATCAGCGCGCGAAGAGGGAGGATCGCCGATATCGACGACAGAAACGAGGCGAAGTGCGTGCAGGCCCATCTCCCCTTGGGCGAGATGTTCGGTTACACGACGCGTCTTCGCTCCATCACGCAGGGGAGGGGATACTACAACATGGAATTCTCCCACTACGCGCCGACCCCCGCGGCTATCGTCGAAGACCTTATGAAGAATAGAGAAAAAACAGTTACGGAGGCTCTCTATGGCTAAGAAGAAGTTTGAACGGAAAAAACCCCATGTCAATATCGGGACAATAGGCCATATCGACCATGGGAAGACGACCCTGACGAGCGCGATCACGAGATGCCTGG
>JBEKJU010000018.1:0-26510 GCA_050011095.1 Syntrophorhabdales bacterium | reverse complement strand
CCGAGACGGGGCGGGAAGCGGACAAAGCGCGCGACGCAAGGCAATGTTCCCGGCGCTGGAGACGAAAGTAGTCTTTCCCGGAGAGAAAGAGGGCCGTAGGTTCCAAATGCGTTTGCCCTGAGAAAAAGGGTGAATTCTATTGACAAATATGACGGGTGAAATTATCATAAATCTTCGCGTTGCCGGAGGACGGCGGATCGCGCCGTTCCCGGACGGGATAATTAGATACCAAGGAGTCGATTCATGAAAATTCAAAGGGCCGTGATAAGTGTATCGAACAAAGCGGGCCTCGCGGAACTCGCGCCTTTTCTCAAGAGCTGCCAGGTTGAGATCATCTCCACAGGGGGGACGAAGAAATACCTCGACGAGCTGAAGGTCAACCCGAAGGAGATAAGCGAGCACACGGGTTTTCCGGAAATAATGGACGGGAGGGTGAAGACGCTCCATCCCAAGGTGCACGGCGGAATCCTGAACATCAGGGACAAGAAGGAGCATCAGGATGCGATGAAGGCCCTCGATATCAAGAATATCGACATGATAGTGGTCAACCTCTATCCCTTCAAGGAAGTGGTGGCCAAGGGATGCACCTTTGACGAGGCCATAGAGAATATAGATATCGGCGGGCCGTCCATGATAAGGGCGGCGGCGAAGAACTTCAGATACGTGACGGTTGTGGTCGACCCCGAGGACTATCGGAAGGTCATGGAGGACATGGTGGCGCACAACGGTGAAACTAGCGAGGAACTGCGATTTTTTCTCGCGAAGAAAGTCTTCTTCCTGACCTCCGATTACGATAGGGCCATTTACGAGTATCTCTCGAAAGCGGTCCGCTAGGCGGAAAGAACGATGCGGATTCTCGTTATCGGCAGTGGGGGGAGGGAACACGCGCTTGTCTGGAAGCTCGCGCAGTCGCCGAAGGCGGGCGCCCTGTTCTGCGCCCCCGGAAACGGAGGCATTTCGCAGATAGCCTCATGCATCGATATCGACGCGACCGACATAGACGGGCTTCTCGCGTTCGCCCGAAAGGAGCGCATAGGTCTCGTCGTAGTGGGGCCGGAAGGCGCCCTGGCCGCAGGTATCGTAGACAGGTTCGAGGCGGCGGGCATACCTATTTTCGGGCCGTGCGAGGCGGGGTCGCGAATCGAAACGAGCAAGGTCTTCGCAAAGGCGTTGATGGAGAAGTATGGCGTACCCACGGCCTCCTTCAGGACATTCGATGCCTTTGACGAGGCGGTCGCCCATATAGGGACGCTTTCGCCCCCCTACGTGATCAAGGCGGACGGCCTGGCTGCAGGGAAGGGCGCCTATGTCATCGACGAGGCAGACGAGGGCGAGGGGGTGCTCAGGTCGCTCCTCGTCGACCGTGTTCACGGTGAGGCGGGAAAAAGGGTGATCGTGGAGGAGTTCCTTTCCGGGGTCGAGGTTTCCTATCTCGCCTTCTCCGACGGCTCATCCATGCGGCGGATCCTTCCTTCGCAGGACCACAAGGCTCTCCTCGATGGCGACAGGGGGCCCAATACGGGCGGCATGGGCGCATACACCCCGGTGCCCTTTGTCGGGCAGGCCCTGGAAGACGATATCGACGAGACCATAATGAAGAGGACCGTGGAGGCCCTCGCGCATGAGGGCATTCCATACAGAGGCGTCCTCTATGGCGGCCTCATGATCCACGGGACCCGCCCCTCCGTGCTGGAGTTCAACGCGCGCTTCGGCGATCCCGAGACGCAGCCGATACTCCTGAAGATGGCTAGCGACCTTCTGCCTGTTGTGTCGGCATGCGCCGAGGGAGACCTTCGGAAGGCAGGACCTCTGGATTGGAAGGACGGGGTCGCCGTCTGTGTGGTGGTTGCCTCCCGCGGCTATCCCGACCGGCCGGAGAAGGGAAAGCTCATACGGGGACTGGGTGAGCTTGAGGGGCAAAAGGATGTCGTCGTCTTCCATGCGGGAACGAAGCGGGTTGGGAAGGACTACTATACATCTGGGGGAAGGGTGCTAGGGGTTACGGCGCACGCTTCGACGTACGCCGAGGCAATACGCAAGGTTTACGAGGCCGTCTCATGCATAGAGTTTGAAGGGATGTATTTTCGCAGAGATATAGGCCGGAAGGCACTCGATGCGGATGGCGTTTCTTAAGAGGAGATCATAATGGCGAAGGAGTATCATATCGGTGTCATACCCGGTGACGGAACGGGCCCGGAGGTCGTGCGGGAGGGCATAAAGGTACTGGATGCGGTGTCGAAGAGATTCGGTTTTCTCTTGCGGTACACCCACTATGACCTCGGGGGCGAGAGGTATCTCAGGACAGGGGAGACCCTCCCTGACAGCGTCCTCGCGGAGTTGAGATCACAAGATGCCCTCTACCTCGGTGCCATAGGGCATCCCGATGTCCCGCCGGGTATCCTCGAAAAGGAGATACTCCTTCGCATACGGTTCGAGCTCGATCAGTATATCAATCTGAGACCGGTAAAGCTCTATGATGGCGTGGAGACGCCCCTCAGGAACAAGGGACCCGGGGAGATCGATTTTGTTGTGGTGAGGGAGAATACCGAGGGGCTCTACACCGGCTCCGGGGGCACCTTGAGGAAAGGCACGCCTGACGAGGTCGCCGTCCAGGAATCGATCAATACGAGAAAGGGCGTCGAGAGGTGCATACGCTTCGCCTTCGACTTCACGAAGAAGCGGAACAAGGGGAACAAGCTGACCCTGTGCGGGAAGACAAACGTCCTCACCTACGCCTTCAACCTCTGGGAAAGGACGTTCCATGAGGTGGCCAGGGAGTACCCCGGCATCGAGACGGACTATGCCCACGTTGACGCGACCGTCATGTGGATGGTCAAGAACCCCGAATGGTTCGATGTGATTGTTACGGACAACATGTTCGGCGACATCATCACCGATCTCGGCGCAATGATCCAGGGAGGCATGGGCATCGCCGCCGGCGGAAACGTGAACCCCCAAGGCGTCTCCATGTTCGAGCCCATAGGCGGGTCGGCGCCAAAATATACCGGCAAGAACATGATAAACCCCCTTGCCGCCATTCTTGCGGCCGCCATGATGCTCGACTCCCTTGGCGAGACAGCCGCTGCCGAGGCCATGGAAGGCGCGGTTGCCCGTTCCCTGAAGAACGACCTCACATCCGCCGACGCCGGCAAAATGGGTATGGGGACACGCGAAATCGGAGACCTTATCGCCCGATATGCGGGCTAGAGGTCTCATTCATCTCCTTGAGCTTCTTTGAGAGGGTATTCCGGTTTATGCCGAGGAGCCTCGAGGCCTGGGAGATATTGTTGTCACTTATCCTCATGGCCGTCGAAATGAAGATCCGCTCCATCATCATCTGCACGCTCTGAAGTATATTATCCTTGTCGTTTATCTTCGTAACGAGCAACTTCTCGACGATGCTTTCGAGTTTTCCCTCGACCTGCTTGTAGAGCCGGTTTATGTCTACGGCGCTAATTGCCTGTTCTTTCATGGAGCCTCAGCCGGCCGCTGCACATCGCCGGTGCGATCGAAAGGGGGGTCGGAGCAAACCGGAAAAACCGGCTGCCCTTGGGGTTTTCTCTGTCAACATGATATTGAATGGTTCTGATAAGAGATATTATGTTAACTCCCGTGCCTTTATCAATTTGATGATTTCTCCGATTCTTCTGTCCGAAATGGAGTACTTCACCTTAGACCCGAAACGCTCGTGCTGCACGATGCCCTTCACGCGAAGAAGAGACAGGTGTTGGGAGACCGTCGACTGCGGAAGATGGAGGCAGTTCCATATGTTGCTCACGCACTTGCCGTCCTCCAGCAATGTCTCGATTATCTTGATGCGTATAGGGTGGCCGATTGTTTTGAGGATATCGGCCCACTTGGCATAACTTGTATTTTCCATGGGCGCTACTATGTTATCTAAAAGGTCATGATACTGTCAATCAAAATATCCCCCGGGGGTTGGCGCGAAGCGTCATGGATGCACTCCCTTGGGGTCGCCTGTCCGAGTATCGTGGCTGGCCGGTAACAGCCGGCCGATTTCCCGAGGGTGGATCCGTGTCCACTGACCGGGTTTGAGGTGACCCAGGGTGATGCCATCGATGCGGACGCGGCGGAGCCTCAGGACCGGATGGGAGACGGCCTCGGCGATCTTCCTTATGTGGTGGTATTTTCCCTCTGCCACCACGACCTTGTACCACGTGTTTTTGTCGGTGCTTTTGAGGGGCGTGATCGTCTTGAAGCGGTAGGTGTGCCCCTCGAAGGAAAGGCCCGAGGCCATGCGCCTCAGGTCGTGGGCAGTGAGGGCGCCGGAAAGCTTTACGTGATACTCCTTCTCGACCTCATACCTGGGGTGCATTACCATGTTGGCAAAATCGCCGTCGTTCGTGAAGATTATTAGACCTTCCGAGTTGTAGTCGAGCCGGCCCACGGGGAAAAGCGGTGCATCCAGGTCTATGAGCCGCCTCGCGAGGGGCCTGCTTTTGCCCTTGATATCGGCGAGGTCGGAGAGGTAGCCGATGGGCTTGTAGAGGGCAATATAGTAACGTTTTGCCGCGGGCAGGATGGGGGTACCATCGAGGGTAACGATCTCGATCGCGGGGTCGACCGTATGGGACGGATCGTTCACGGCGATGCCGTTGACCGTTACCCTGCCCGACCGTATGATGTCCTCTGATTTTCGCCTCGACCCCGCGCCGGAGCGCGCAAGAAATTTGGCGAGTCTTTCCTGTGCCATAGTGATTACCATGAACGTCGACGGCCGCGGGGCAGAACGGGTGAAAAAAATAAATGGCGACTATTTTCCGTCATTCCGCCGAGAGACGGCAAAAGGGCGATTTTTTCACTCGTCCGCGGCCGCGAAGCGGGTCGGCGCGCCGAAGGCGCGGGTGGATGCCTTCGAAAAGCGATCGATATCAATCCTTGAACACCTCGATGCTTTTTTCGGACTGCACCCGGTATATCGGTTTGATCACCTGTCGGCGCGTGGCTGCGCGCCGGTATACGTCGAGGCCAATCGATTCCGCACCGAAGATCGGGTTAAGCTGGATGTCGATAACGAGACTGTTCGGCTTGCTGAGGTCGAGGAGCGCCTCCCGCCTTACCTCCTGTCGCGATGTGTAGAGGAGTGACTCATTGAAATAATAACCCCGCCTGAAGGAAACCACTATCCGGTGGACGCCGTTTGGCAGCGTGACCGTCTGTCCCTCTTTGTCGGAAAGGGTTATTGCCTCGTCATCTATCCGTGCCTTTACCTCTACCGGGTTGACGAGATTGAACTCGATCCGCTTCAAGGTCCTCTCGACCATGACGTTATCACCCGACTCAAAGCGTATCACATGCGCCCTTTCATCCTTGTGCGGCTCGAAGGGCGTCATTTTCAGCGTGAGGAGGCACGTGGACGACTCGATCCTGGTTGGCTCCTGAGGGGTGAGCACGACAGTGGTGAGCGATCGGGTGTATTTCTCATCCAGAGGAAAGAAGAATCGGGCGGCCCTGGGGCTTTCATCCCTGCCTATAGCCTCGACGGTCAGCTCTATCCCTTTCTCGGCGAGCCTATATCTGCCGGTCACGAGCACATCTATGTCGGCCCTTTTCATGGTGTCCTGCACAAACTTCACCATTCGGCCGTCGCTGCCCGGATAGAATACAAGGTCTTTGAGCGCCGCTCTATCGACGATATTGATGCGCTTCTTCTGGGCAAAGACGTAGCCGAACTCCTGCATGACCTGATCGGAAAACCCCGTAATGAAGTTCTTGTCGTCGAATATCCCGTAGAGACACACCTTCAGGCGCTTGCTCGGCTCGTAGGGCTCGACGATATACGCAAGGGCCGCGATGGTAACGGGGTAAAGGGTCTCATCGGTATGCGTCACAGGGTCAAAAAAGACGAAGGCGCCGGTGTCGATCTCCTTGCTCTCCTTCGTGATCTCGACAACACTCGATTGGTAGGTGCTGCTCATTACCGCGCACCGGCCGATCTCATTGTACGGTGCGCCGTTCCTGTCAGGCGTCACGGAGCCGATGTCTCCCTTGATGATCCCGTCTTTCTGACCCACCGTAGCCACGGCCTTGTCGCCGTTAACAACAGTCATCCTTTCGTTCGACAGGGGGACGATCACCCCCTGAACAGGGCCGGCGGCGAGGCACGGGCAGCATTGCGCTCCAAGAAGGGTTACCGCAAGGATCAGGGTCCATGGATTCTTCATTTATCCGTCTTCTCCGTATAAAGGTTTTTTAAGAGAGTGGGAGTCACGAATATGAGGAGTTCGGCCTTGTTGTCGGTCTTGCCCGTGTGCTTGAAGAGCGAGCCGAGCCACGGGATATCCTTCAGGAAGGGAATGCCTGACGTGCTGTCGTCCAGCGTCACCTCGAAGATGCCTCCCAGCACCACTGTCTCCCCGTCCTTCACAAGCAGCTCGGTAACGGCCTCCCGCTTGGTGACGGCAGGAACGGTAAATCGTGGGTCGAAATCCGGCTCATCATCCTTCGCCCTGATCTTCAATCTGATATTGCCGTCCTTTATAATATGGGGCGTCACTTCGATCTCCATCACGGCGAGCTTGAACATGGTGTTCGTGCCGAGCTGTGCCGAGGAGCTCTGATAAGGGATTTCCGTTCCCTGCGTGATCCGGGCCACGTGGTTGTCTGACGTGATGACCTTCGGGCTTGATATCACCTTGCCCTTGTCCTGGGCCTCCAGGGCCGAAAGAACCACGTCCAGTTGAAGGGAATCGGTGAGGCTTCCCAAGTATATGCCCATAGACCCCCCCTGCCCCTGTCCCATGGCCGCGGGAAGATTCACGTTGTAGGGAAAGGAGACGACGCCGTTCCTAATACCTAGGTTTCCCGTGGGGGCCGTATAGGTCGTCGAGCTGGAATCTCCCGTCACCTGCCTGGCTCCCGCTGTCCCTACGGTTTCGCCCCTTATCTTGGTATTGTAGGAGGCGCCCCACTGGATACCCAGCTCCTTTGAAAACGTGGACGTCGCCAGGACAATGCGGGCCGCGATCTGTATCTGCTCCGGTTGTACGTCATGCTCCTTTATAAGCCTCACCACATTAGCCACGCTGTCCTTCGTGTCCTTGATGATGATCGCGTTGTCCCACTTGACGGTCGTCACCTGGCCGGCAGGCGTTAGGAGCCCCTTCGTCTTCTCCGGACCGACCGGTTCTGGGCCCATCGCCGCCTGGCCCTGCGGGATGTCGTCCCTTGCCGTCGACGGAGCCTCGCCCTTTATCATCTTCACCACGTCCGTCACATCGGCGTAATTGACATAGACCGTCTCCGTGACGATCTCCTGCTCCAGCTTCTGCCGCGCCTCCCTTTCCCTGAGGAATTCGAGCCTGTACTTCGTATCCCTGTCGTTCTCGTCCTGGAGTTTCTTCGCCGTCATGACCCTGATTACCGTTTCGTCTTCCACCTTTGCCAGATCGTTGTTGCGGAGGACCGCATCGAGGGCGTCGTCATAGGAGACGTTTTCCAGCTTGATGGTAACCTTGCCCTTCACGTCATCGGAGATCACCATGTTCTTCTTAGACACCTCCGCAAGCGCCCGGAGGACATTCCTGATATCCGCGTCGATAAAGTCGAAGGATATTTTCGGAGAAACCCTTCGATCCTGCTGGCCCAGGCAGACCAGCGGTGTGATAAGAACGGCAAAAAAGAGCAGGAGCACAACCTTTTTCATGTTTCACCCTTCCTATTTTCGCGGAATATCTATTGATATCTTCCGAATATCGTTTCTCAGCTTGTGAGCGAGGATCACCTTGTCTTCCAGGATATCGGAAACCCAGAGATTCTTGTTGAGAAAATCGCCCTGCTTAAAGAGCAGGCCTTTTCCCTGCACGTCCTCCATCATGGCGAACCTCACAGCCCCTGACTTAATCACCCCCACAAATTTCAGCTCTTCAAGCTCATAGCCGACCCTTTCGTCCGGCCGGTCAAACTTGTGTTTCGCCTTTCTCAAGAGATAGACGGGCTCGAAGGGGTCTCTTCTGTCCTGAGAGGTGTAGGCGAAATCGTCCTTCACAGGCTGCGGCTGCACACCCTTTGCCGCCTGCCCTTCCTCGGAATGCACGGAAAAGGGAAGAGCAAGGGGAAGAGAAACAACAGAAAGGAGCACCATCGCGGGAAGGAACCTAGATCTTCCCCGGCACATTCTTTTCCTCCTTTGTTTTCTGTTTCGCCTTTTCCTTCTCCGGCTCTTTCATGAAGACATACGTTTTCGCCAGGCAGGAACCTTCGAGGATGACCTTCTGACCCACCTCTTTGGCCTCCAGAGAAAAGCTGGTGACGTGTACAATTCTTTCGAGCCTTCGGATACCATCGAAAAAGTAACCGATGCTGTGATAGGGTGCGCTATATTTCATCTCAAACGGTAATTCCCAGTAAAAGCCCTGGGCCTTCTGTTCTTTCGGGGCAAAATATTTCATCCGTGTCTTCGTCTCCTGGGCGGCAAGGGAGACTTGCCTGAGGAGGTTCGGCACCTCCTTTTCCTCCGGCATCTGCCTCAATTTCTCCTGGAGATCATCTTTGAGTCTGGCGTAATCCTGACGCGCCTTTCCCATGTTGTTTCTCATCGCGGTTATCCTGGCCAGTTCCTGCCGTGCGGTATCTATGTCCGCCCTAAGCCTCGACTTGTTCTCAAGCTGGGTGTTGAACAGGAGGAAATAGGCCCCAGCGATGATGAGCGCAGGTAAAAGAAGCATCAAGGCGATCCTGTATTTTTTCGGAATCGTGAGCCCCTTTAGCGTCAGGTCCATACCGAGGTTCATGACGACACCATACCCTCGACAAGAAACTTCTTCACCGTCGTGCCGCTTTCGGCCACGTCTTCCACGCTCTTCAGCTCGACATCCTTCATGTAGGAGAGCCTGGACAGGCCCTCCACAAAGGAGCAAATCGACTCATTATCGGTTGACCTGCCCTCGATATCTAATTTGGAGTCATCCTTGCGCAGCTTCTTGAGCCATAGATTGTCCGTCATGAGCGATGAAAGGTCGTAGAGCATTCTCGGCGCGAGCGCCCTACCCTCTCTGATCCTGTCTATCACGGCAATTCTCGCGGCCAGTTCCTTCTTTTGTTTTTCGATGTCCGCAAATTCCTTATATACACCCCGGAGCGATTCGCGCTGCCTGTCCAGGTCCGCCATTTCGGCGCGCATGCGCGACACGTCCCTGCTGTTCTTAAGGTAGATGCCGCCGACGAGGGCGAAGGTGAGAACGAGGATCACGACGAGGATGGAGATATCCGCGTCGAATTCCCTTTTCCCATACTCCTTCTTCGGGAGAAGGTTTATCTTTATCATGAGGTCCCTTCGTCCCTCCTCGCTGACAGGTAGAAAGCCACGGGCATAAAGAATTTCCTGTCTTCCTCCATCTCCACGGTGCCGGATGCGCCCGGATAAAGGAACGGATCGAGGAACTCGACGGCGATGCCCGTGTCGCCTTCGATCTGCTTTGCGATTCCGGGGACAAGGGAAGAACCCCCCGTAAGGTATATCCTGCCTACCGTCTCCCGGGGTTTTGTGGCCACGTAAAAGTTGATGGTTCTGTTGATCTCGGAAGAGATGTTCGACACAAAATCCTGGAGCGCCTCGGCCACATCATCGTCCGCCCGCAGCTTTTTCTCTTCAGCCTCCCTGGGGCTCAATTTCCGCTGCTTGGCGATCTCGGCCGTCACGTATTTTCCCCCTATCAGTATCTCCCTCGTGAATTCGATATTTTCCCCCTTCACGATGGCAATGTTCGTTACCGACGCGCCGATGTCCGCCGCCAGGATGGAATAGCCCGTCGGCCCGCATATCCCCTCGATGAGGTTCGTGATGGCGAAAATATCGACGTCGAGGACGGACAGGTTCAGCCCGGCCTGCTCGAATGTCTTCACGTATCCCTCTACGATTTCCCTTTTCGCGGCCACGATAAGGAGGTTTATCATCCGTTCCCTCTCTTCGTCCGCGCCCATGATGCAATAGCTGTAATAGATATCCTTCAGGGGAAAGGGGATGATATTTTCAACCTCCAGCCTGACCGCGCTTTCGAGGGCCGCCTTTTCGAGGAAGGGCATGGTAACCCTTTTGGTGATCACGCTGTAGCTTGAAAGGGCTGAGGAGGCGTATCTCGCCGAGATCGCGTGCGCGTCGAGGAGGCTTCTCAACTCCCTGGCAACGAGGGCCCGATCTATGATGTTCCCATCGTGAAGCAGGTCCTGATCGTAAGACCTGAACGCCGATCGAGACACGGCCAGGCCCCCTTCTTTCGTCTTCTTGAGAAGGCAGACCTTTATGGAGGTGGTCCCGATGTCCACTCCCAGAACCTGGCGGTTCCTCCCGAGGCTGAGCGTCTGAAGGGAGCCGAACCTGCCTAAAAATCTGCCCGCCATCTCCCTCACGCGCCACGTCACGTCAGCCGGTGCTGCCATACAGGCCCTCTCTTGTCCGCATCGTCGAAAGAGGGTGCCGAAGAGTCCCGGAAACCCTCTCGTCCGCTTATCCTTCACTCCATGGGTAGGACGTTGTCCCACAGCGTCTTATCACGTTTCCCCAGGTGTTGGCAACCTGAATTTTCATGCGTCTCCATCCCTCTTTATCCGCTATCGGCCAAAATGCCTTTCAGGTCGCAGTATTGACGATATCCGTTTTTTTCACCTTGCCACAAGGCTGAGGCACAGGCGGATGAGGTCATCGCCCGCAACTACATAGAGGAGCGCGCCAAGGGAGAGAAAGGGGCCGAAGGGAATTGCGTACTTCGTGCCTCCGCCCTTGATGAGCATTAAAGGGATGCCGACCACGGTGCCGGCGACAGAGCCGGAAACCAGGGAAAAAACGACACCCTTCCACCCGCAAAAAGCGCCTATCATGCCAAGAAGCTTTATGTCGCCGCCGCCCATGCCCTCCTGTTTTCTCACAAGCTCATAGGATTTCGCGATGGCGAAGAGCACGCCCGCTCCCACGAGCACGCCCAAAAGAGAGTCGACGTAGCTGAAAGAGGACCTGAAAAACGAGACGGCTACCCCGAGAAGAAGCCCGCCGAGGCTCAGCGTATCGGGGATTATCAGAAACTCCAGGTCGATGAAGGATATGACGACGAGGAGGCACGCGAAAACGAGTAAGACGGGCAAGTCCAAAGACAGGTCCAAAAGCCGGTAAAAGACAACGAAAATTGCCGCCGTTATCAACTCCACCAGGGGATATCTGAGGGGGATCGCCTGACCGCAGGACCTGCAGCGGCCGCCCAGGACCACATAGCTGATGAGCGGGATATTGTGATAGAAGGATATCGGCGTGCCGCAGCCAGGGCATCGGGAGCCGGGACGGACGATCGACGTCTCGCGGGGGATGCGGTAGATGCAGACATTGAGAAAGCTGCCGAAAATTGCGCCCAGGACAAAAAAGAGCGCATCGATAATAACATGAGAAGGAAATGCATCGCTCATCGGATCACAATCACATAGATGCTAAGCTATACAAGTGGAGAAAGGCAAGCCCTTTTTCGATAAAGAAAAAAAGGGGGGGAAGCCCCCCCATCCAGGCTTGCAAGGTTATGATGCCGTCGGTCTGTAGGCTGCAGGGCACGAACCAGCCCACTGCCACTGCAAGGTGCCGTTGACGGCGGTCAGCGTCAGCGTAATGTTTGTGTTGTCGGCTGCGCTGTTCGTGCCGGTGATCACCGCCGTGATCGCCGGAGTGGCGCTATTGGCCGTTACGCTCCAGCCTGCGGTTGTCGAGTAGTTTGTTGGCACGGTGACCCCGTATTGAGTTGCAATGGCCGCGGCGCCCGTTGCACCCGTTGTCTGGGCTTGTTGGGAGAGTTCCGCCGCGACGGCGCTCTTGACCGCACCCATGGCGTTCGTGACCTCCGCGATCCTTGCCTTCACCGTATAGCCGCTATAGGTGGGAACGGCGATCGCCGCGAGGATACCGATGATCGCGATGACGATGAGTAATTCAATGAGCGTAAAACCTTTGTTGTTCCTGTTGACCTTAACCATGGTACCGCCTCCTTAGTAGGATATATTTATAAACCCGCCAGGTTCCGACGCCTAATCGCCATTCCCGGCTGGATTTACTATAGCAAGGGCGGTGCCATTGGGTGTGACCGGTAAAAAAACCTAATCTTTGCGGGGAAATCGCGTGCGTGCGTTTCAGGGATTCATCAAAAGCAATGGGTCGTTCTTGGCACCCTTGCGGGCTTTTGCGATCTCATGGGGGCGGATAAGCGTTGATCTGTCGCCTTTATGCGGCACGTGTGCTCTTTTGGCATGCCTGTGTCACTATTTGATCGCATACTTATCTATCTTCCGGAGAAGCGCGCGGCGGCTGACACCCAGCTTCCGCGCGGCCCGGCTCCTGTTGCCCTGACACTCCCCCAGGACGGCCTCGATGTGCTTCTTGATGACCTTGTCGAGGGAGCTTCCCTCTCCGCCTGTCTGCTTTGTCTTCTGTCCACGCATGTAGGCGGGAAAATGGCTCGGACCGATAAACGAATCGCTCGTCAGAATGACCGCCTGGTTGATCACGTTCTCCAGTTCCCGCACGTTCCCCGGCCAGTTATGGGAGAGCAGGATGTCCTGGGCGGGCCTCGAAATACCACGGACGGGCTTTTTTGTCTGCTCTCTGTACCTCTTCAGCATAAAGCGGGACAGGAGTGGGATGTCGTCTTTCCTCTCCCTCAAGGGCGGGATATGGATAACGAGCGGGGTGATCCTGTAGAAGAGGTCCTCCCTGAATCTGCCGGCCTGAACCTCTTCCTTGAGATCCTTGCTCGTGGCGCCGATAACCCTGCACCTTGACTTGAACACGCGGTGGCTCCCGACGGGACGAAATTCACCGTTCTGCAGCACGCGGAGCAGATGCGGCTGGAAGGACAACGGGAGGTCACCTATTTCGTCAAGGAAGAGCGTGCCTTCCTTGGCCGCCTCGAACAGTCCGACCTTATCCTGGATGGCGCCGGTAAAAGAGCCCTTCTGGTGGCCGAAGAGTTCCGATTCTATGAGTGTTTCGACATAGCCGGCACAATTCGAGGTAACAAAGGGGTCTTCCGGGCGGCTGCTCATGTCGTGAAGGGCGCGGGCGATTACCTCTTTTCCAGTTCCCGTCTCGCCGGTTATCATGGCAACCCGGTAGTATGGAGCGATGCGTCTTATGAAAGAAATGATGTCGAGCATCTTCGGGTTCCTGCCGACAATACCGGCAAACTCGTATTTCTGGTCGAGCTGTTCTTCGAGGTGGGCCATCTCGGAGCGCATCTCGACCATGGAGTCGATCTCGCGCACGATGGCGCCAAGCCTCTCGCTATTCAAAGGGGTGCCGAGACACGCGAATGCCCCGTTCTTGACCGCCTCGACCCCGTCTGCCTCGTTGCCGCCCACGAGCACGACCTCCGAGCGGGGATCGGCCGCTTTTATCTCAGGCAGCATCTCTGCTATCCCTTCAGCGAGAACAAGGTGATAATTTCCGTGGGACACGCGCTCTAAGAGCGGATCGGGGCTGTCCATCTCGTCAACCTGATGGCCTTTCAGTACTGACAAGACGGCGGCCGGTCTATTCTTGAGCATCATGAGGACTTTGAGCATTTTCCCTACCTGTCGCTCATTATTGTATCAGAGAAAATCTTTTAATCAACGACAAAAAGGAGGGGAATCGACGTTCATACGTTCATCCCTGCCGGCGTGATCGGACAAAGGGCGGTTTCCGACCGGGATGGATCACACGAGAGGCCAAGCCGCAGGCTCAAGGGGGCACATCGATGCCTGTATGTAGTGACGTACACAGGACGGTCGCAAAAAGGTGAGGTACCGTCGAGTGTCGTGTGACTTTTCCCCTTTCCCTGTGAGGTTATCCCCTTGACAAAGGCCGGCCGATCAGTTAATCTATGCCTTGAAGAGGGGGCCCATAGCTCAGTTGGTAGAGCCACCGGCTCATAACCGGTAGGTCCCTGGTTCGAGGCCAGGTGGGCCCAAAATCAGAGAATAAGGAATGGCGTCGAAAACTCGGTACATAGGGATTATATGACCAAAAGGGGTGAGCAGAAATGCCACCCCTTTTCAATTTATGGGAGGAAGCACATTGAACGATGACCTAGAAATCCTCTGCGAGGTGCAAAAAATAGACACAAAGATAATGGAGAACGAGAAAAAGAGGGCCCTCGGACCGCAGAGAATCGAAGAGATGGAGAAGGAAGTCAGCCAGACAAAGGAGAGGCTTTCCAGGGAAAAGGAGATCATCGAGGAACTCGAAAAGGAGAGAAGGAAGAAGGAACAGGAACTGGAAACCGAGAAGGTGCAGGTCAAGAAGGCGGAGACAAAGCTTTACGACGTGAAGACCAACAAGGAGTACCAGGCGATCCTCAAGGAGATAGAGTCAGCGAGGACGGGGAACGACAAGACGGAGGAAGATATTATCGTCCTCATGGAAAGGGTCGAGGACCTGAAGAAGGACCACCAGTCCTCGGTCAAGGAACTGGGCAAGAGAGAAAAAGAGGTAACGGAAGAAGTCAAGGAGTTGGAAAAAGAGATAAAGACGGTGGACATCGTCGTGACGAAGCTCCACGAGGAGAGGGAAAAATTGCTGGCGGGCGTGGACGGAGACCTCAAGGCCCGGTACAATATGCTGATAGAAAAGAGGGGTGGAGTGGCAGTCGTTAACGTCAAGAACGGCACCTGTCTCGGGTGCTTCATGAATATCCCGCCTCAGCTCTTCATAGAGGTGATGAAGAACAACGAGGTCATTACCTGCCCTAGCTGCAACAGGATCTTTTTCTACCAAGAAGAATAATGAAGGAATGGCACATCTATATCGATGGGGCTTCCCTTGGCAACCCGGGTCTCTCGGGGGCCGGCATCGTCGCCTACGACGGGGACGGCAACGAGATCTGGAGGGACAGCATCCATCTGGGGCTGATGACCAACAACATGGCCGAATACGAGGCACTGGTCCGCGCGCTCCGGAGGGTCGCAAAGTCGGCAGAGTGCACGGTCAATGTCTACACGGACTCCCTTCTCGTGGCAAACCAGGTCCTCGGGAAATACCGCCTGAGGAACGAAGGGCTGAGGCCCTACTTTGAGGAAGCCCTCCGACTGATTCGAAATATTTCGTATTTTAAGATTAAATACATACCCAGGGAAGGGAACAGATTGGCGGATAAGCTAGCGAAGGACGCAGCTGCAAAAAAATAGGAAAAGGGGTAGACGCATGGTCGCGGGATGCGAATCCTGAGGAAAGTCCGGGCATCGAAGGGCAGGATGGTCCCTAACGGGGACTGGGAGTAATCCTAAGGAAAGTGCAACAGAAAAGATACCGCCCTCCTGTAACAGGGAGGGTAAGGGTGAAATGGCGGGGTAAGAGCCCACCAGCATTTAGGTGACTAAATGGCTTGGCAAACCCCATCCGATGCAAGGCCAAAGAGGGGACCGCGAAAAGACGGTGAGGATGGCCCATCCTTTAACCCAGGTAGGCCGCGAGAGGCCCGTCGTCAGGCGAGCCGGAAGAGAAATGACCATGTACCTTTTCGGTAACAGAACCCGGCTTATAGTCTACCCCTTCCCTTTCTCAAGACACGCCCCATGACCTTTTCGCCCCTTCCCCTTCCCGCCGGCAGGGTGGGAATGCCCGGTATGTCCCTCCTCGCGAAAAATTGCGCATGATACAAGGCCGCCGGGCCAAAAGGGACGGCCGGTTGTGAATCGTGGTTCTACGGAACGGAACCAGGGCGGGCAGATAGGAAAATAGGGTGATTCATAAATCGTCCTTGATTAGCACGACCTTCTATGTTATAAAATTCACAAAGGCAGCGTATCGGAGGCGGAGGAAGCAGCGATGAGCAACTTTTTGGACAAGCTCACAATCAGGATCATGGAGAAGGAAGATCTGGATTTCATTGTCGATATAGACACGAAGGTGTTGGGCGAAACCCGCCGGGACTATTGGCTTACGAAGATCGTGAAACAGGCGGAATCAAGGCCTCACGACGCCTCACTCGTTGCCGAGATAGATGGAAAGGTGATAGGCTTTATCCTGGGAGAAGTAAGCGGCTGGGAGTTCAAGGTCCCGAATAATATCGGCTGGATCGATACGATAGGTATAGACCCGGATTACCAGAACAGGGGGATCGCTAAGGAGCTTGCGAACCTGTGCGTGCAGAACCTCAAGAAGTACGGCGTCGATACCATCTACACCCTCGTCAACTGGAACGACTGGGACCTCCTGCAGTTCTTTCACGCCATGGGGTTCTCGCGAGGTGACATGATCAATCTCGTGCTCAGGGTTTAGCGACTCGCGATTGACACCCTGACCTTCTGCCCGGTCCGCGTCTTCCGCGTCTTGTTGCGGCCCGTCTCTTTCGGGGTCTGGCTGCGCAGATCGCGTCTTCCCGTCATGGCTGACGGGTTTCCCCCTTTTTTAACCACACGATAGGAGGCGGTTCGCACGTTCTTCTGATATCGGGTCGCCTTCTTGGCCCGTTGCTCGCCCCCCTGACGTACCGCCACGACGGATGCCTGCATGGGCGTATCCGACCCGCCCTGACGTGCCTCCGGACCCCGGCGTGCCTGTGAAGGCGAGGCGGTGCGGAGATTCACGGCATGGCTCGCCAGGTGCAATCGCATGTTGGGATGGATGTGATCCCTCTTCAGGCCGTTCATCTCCCTCAGCGCGGCCAGACTTATGCCGTATTTTTCGGAGATGCCGGTCAGGCTCTCCCCTTTTTTCACGACGTGGTATTCGGCCCGCCCATCGGGTCTCGACGCGACCTTTGCGACCGGGGGCTTGATCGGCGCCGGCGCCGGCGCAGGCGGCTCCCTCACGGGCCGCACCTCATTTCTATCCTGCCCTTTCTCCTGGGCCACCATGACGGGCCGCACCTCATTTCTATCCTGCCCTTTCTCCTGGGCCACCTCTATCGATTCCGCATTGTGATAGAACCGCGGAATGTAGACAACCGTGCCCGGCCTTACCCTCAGGGTCTGATCGCACTCGTTGACGAGCATAAGATCGTTGTAGGCCACGTTATACCTTTTCAGGATCGCTCCCATGCTGTCGCGCCTCTTGACGGTGTAAGCCGTCACCTGGACCACCTTTCCCCCCTTATCGAGGGCCGCATACAGCCCCTCGCGGAACGTGTCTCTCCTCGTCCATTCGGGAAGCTTGATGGTATAGTCCTCTCCATCGGGCGGGGTGATGCCGGTCAGGATCTCGGGGTTGAGGGCCCTTATCGTCCCTGCATCCGTCGATGCGGCCCGCGCGAGTAGCGTAAGAGGCGTCCCGGCCGGCACCTTCTCGCTCACGAACCTGATCGGTTGGTCGTAGTTTATGCCGGTAAAGCCGAATTTTTCCGGGTCCTTCGCGATGATCGCGGCGGCAAGTAGCCTCGGTATGTAGTCCCTTGTCTCCCTGGGGAGCGTATTGTACTTCGTCAGCTCCCAGAAATCACCGGTCTCGTACTTCTCTATCGACCTCTCGATTCTCTTCTCGCCGGCGTTGTAGGCCGCAGCCGCTAGGTACCAGCACCCGAACTGGGTGAAAAGGTCCTTCAGGTAGGCCGCGGCCGCCACGGTCGATTTTTCCGGATCTCTCCTTTCGTCCACCCAGTGGTTGACCCGGAGGCCGTATCTCCCCCCTGTCTCGTAGATGAACTGCCAGGGGCCGCACGCCTTCATGGAAGAGTAGGCTTTGGGATTGAAACCGCTTTCGATCATCGCCACATATATAAGGTCCTCGGGCAGTCCGTGCTCGCGAAGGATCTCCTTGATCATCGGGACATAGCGCCTCGACCGCTTGAGCCAGTTGGCGAAGATCTTTCTCTTTTCAGTCGTGAAATACCTGACGAAGTAGTGGACCGCATCGTTCAGGACGATGGGTATATCGAAGCGCTTCAGATAATCTTCGGTCAGAAGGGAGTTCAGATTCTCGACATCGGCGTCCTCCTGCCTCAGAAAGAGGGACAGGTCACCCCCGCGGCTCCTGGTTATGCGCTCACCAAGCACCGGTTTTGCCGGGGCCTGGTCCGCCTTCTCTTCATACACCTCGTTTCGGGTGGTCGTTTTCTGAGGTGTCCTTTGTGCCTCGCCCTTCGCCGCATCAGGTGGGGGCGCCATCTCCCCCGGCAGCGCCTGCGGGGCCGCCTCTTTAACCACAGGGGGCATGATGGGTCCAGTCGGTTCGATCCGGTCCGTCCGGGCAGGCGTACCTCCCCCTCCGCATCCCGCGAGCACAAGACAGACGAGTATCGCGGAAAAAAAGGCCCACCAAGCCGTCATAGACACTCGATAATATACCATCGCAAACCAACGCTTCCTGATGATAAGGGGGAAAACCATTTCCTGTCAACAAAAAAATGGTTTTTTTCTGTCAGGTGAATTGTTTTCCTGAAAGTTCTCTGTAGCCCCTTGCAAAATCGGAGGCCGCCATTCTCTTACGGTTCTCCATTTGAATCTCTTCGAGCAATATGGAACCGTCTCCGGCGGCAACCTCTATGCCCTCTGAAGAAACTGCAATAATGGTGCCGGGACCGGCCTTTTGCGGGTACGCGCCCAGGGGTTCTTTGACAGTGAAGACCTTTAGCATCTTACCGTCGAGGAAGGTGTACGCTGTCGGCCAGAGTGCGAGTGCCCTCACCTGTCTCACTATCCTGGCCGCGCTCCATTGCCAGTCGATCCGCCCCATCTCCTTCGTGATCATCGGCGTATAGGTCGCCTCGTCATCCTGCTGGGGCGTGCCGTGGCCGATCCCATTGATCCTCACGTCTTCAACGATCGAGGGAAGTATCTCGGAGACCCTCGACGCAAGGCGGGTCGACAGGGCGGGTGCGTCCTCTTCGGGTCCGAGGGGGGTCTTCTCCTGATAGAGGATGTCGCCCGCGTCCATCCTCTCGTGCATCTTGATGATCGTAATCCCCGTTTCCTTCTCCCCGTTCCAGATGACCCACTGCAGGGGGGAGGGCCCACGGTATTTCGGAAGAAGCGAAGGGTGAACGTTGATGGCGCCGATAGCGGGTATGTCGAGAAACCAGCGGGGTATGATGAGACCGAAAGAGGCCACTACGAAAAGATCGGGCTTCAGCTCCCCGAGGCGCTTCGCCTCTTCGTCCCTGAACGACCCTATCTCCCTCAGGGGAAGGCCTAAAGAGAGGGCCGCCTGCCTGAACTCGTTGTC
Source organism: Syntrophorhabdales bacterium (assembly GCA_050011095.1). Classification (GTDB taxonomy): domain Bacteria; phylum Desulfobacterota; class Syntrophorhabdia; order Syntrophorhabdales; family WCHB1-27; genus JBEKJU01. The sequence goes on along the minus strand of JBEKJU010000018.1, from coordinate 7,384 downwards.
TTCTATCCGGTATCCCCTACCCTTCGGTTTCGTCTTCTTCGTGACGACGCAGGTGACGGCGGGCCCCAGTGATTCCAGGGCAGGCACCGAGAAGCTCGACGAGCCGAAGAACAGAAGGGTCATTTCTTCTCTTTTCCATATTCGCGCTTGAAAAGCTGTTTCTTTACGGGGCTCAGGTAGTCGACAAAAAGAATACCGTTCAGATGGTCCACCTCATGCTGCACTGCCCTGGCGAGCAGACCGTTGCACTCGAAGGCGAATTCCTTGCCGTCGGCGTCCTTGCCCCTGACAACGGCCTTCTTCGCCCTCTTTACCGCCTCGTAGAAACCGGGGATGCTCAGGCATCCCTCTTCCGTCAAATCCTCCCCGTCCAGCCCCACGATCCGCGGGTTGATGATGACCAGGGGACTGCTCTCTTTCTCGGAGCCTGTTTCCAGCGTGATGATTCGAAGGGATATGCCGATCTGATTCGCCGCAAGGCCCAGACCGCGAGCCGAGCCCATGGTCTCCACCATGTCGTTGCAGAGCCGGCGTATATCGTCCGTTATCGCACCCACTTCGCCGGCGACCCGCCTGAGCACCTTGTCGGGATGCACTCTTATGGAATAAATCACACACTATTTTAAGATGATCGTGGACGATAGTCAATAAGGGCCGAGCCGAGATCACAGCGAGTCCGTCTCCGCTTTTACATAAGTCCTTATGCCGCGTTCGGCGCAAAAGGCTAGGACGTCATCTCTGCATGTACGGTAAAAGTCCTTGAAATGCTTATACTCTTGGACAATCCTGTTATAGTTCAGCTTGCCGAATATGATCTCATCCACGAAACCGATCCTTTCAAGGACGTCCCGGATGTCCTGGACAACCATATTTGGTGGAGGATAAGGCTCGATGCACGCCCACGTCCTCAAGCCCGCGTCATGCAGCCGCTCGAGACCGCGGATCCGTTCCTCGTAGGGGGCGGTAAAGGGCTCGTAGGCGTGACGGAACGGCTCGTTCAGCGAGACAAGGCTGATGCCATACTCATTCATGTGGCATGACGGATTTTCGGTGATTTCCCGTGGATATTCCCCCTTAGTCAAGGTCGCCACCCTTATGCGATGCCTGTTCAGGTACTCCATAATCCTCAAGGACAGCTCGATCACCTCCGGGTGATCCTTCATGAAGGGATCCGTGCTGAAGCAGAGGTGGACATAGCTGATCTCGGCCCTCTTGCGCGAGACCTCCTTCTCGAGCAGGCCGAGGGCGTTACCGACCAGGCGGGGGGTCCGCCATTCCTCGTACGACCGGACCTTCCCGAACCTCTTGGCCATCAAAAAGGCGTAACAGGGGTATTTGCAGCCGTGCGAACAGCCATGAACGTGATTGATTGCATATGCCCCCCGTTCCACCCTGGTTCGGTAGAGCAGCGATTTTCTGTAAATCAATTCCGGTCCGGCGCACTGACCATTTTCGTTGCGACCGTTTTCATTCTGTCGGTCACGATCCGGAGTGAATAGCCGTCCCGCCGTGGCCTCGTCCTGGGTTTTCATAGGCCCTCTTTCTGTTGTATGGTGATATAAATTCGACCGTCTTTAAGTATATCCCGCCCCTTCCGTGAATACAATCGGACCCCAGGCCCGTCACCGGGCGGGGCCGATGCCGGCCTTCGGCGGGCATCCGTCCGGTGTATCCACTAGAAGAGGGGCCTTTGCACCCATATAGAGGCGAGCAAGAGAAAAAGCACCTGCGATACCTCGGTCAGGGCGCCGAAATGGTCGCCCGTGAGACCGCCGAATCTCCTCGTCAAGAACCGTACCGGAAGGAGGCTCGCAAGATACATGGCCGCAAGGAAGGCCACGGACAGGGCGACGGCCCATCCGACAGACGGCCCCGTCACCCCGCACATAAGCGCCAAAACGAACAGTAATACCGTAATGGCTGTCGCTATGGCGACCTCGCCCAATCCTGCGTGCTCGATGAATATCCTCCCGAGCCCGTCCTGTCGCGCGGAGACGCCGTGGTACATGGCGGGGACGACGATCCATTGTGAAAAAGCCGGCATCAGGAAGAAGAGCGCCCCCGCGGTGAGGACGGGAAAGTCGTGAAGGAGGCCCCTCATCAGGAGAAATTTCAGGAGAATCGTCATGACCAGGGCGATCACGCCAATGGCGCCGATGGCGCTGTCCTTCATCACGACGAGCCTTTTTGCCCTGTCCTTGTCTGCGTCACCCGACGATTTTGCGGCGAGCCCGTCGAACGTGTCGGCGAACCCGTCGAGGTCGAAACCACCGCTCGTCAGGATGAGACAGGCCATGGCGAGGACGGCCGCGATGTCTGCCGGCAGGATTTTCACGATAAGACAGGCGGGCAGCGCTGTCACAAGTCCCTGGAACGCGCCGACGAGGGGAAAGAAGGCGGCGGATGCAGCAATATCCTTTTCTGTGACGTCGCCTGTGACCCTGACGGGCACGATGGTCATAAACTGGAATGCGAGAAGGACCCTCCTCATGCGGTCATGTCCCCTCCGATACGCCCGCCTCCTCAAAGGTCGCCATCTCCTTGTAGGTCTTGAGCCCCGCCTCGATCAGGAGCATTGCGAGCGCGCCGCCCGTACCTTCGCCGAGCCGCATGCCGAGGTCGAGGATGGGCGTAAGCCCCATGAATGCCAGCGAAGGCCGTTGGCCCTGCTCAACCGAGCTGTGGGCCGCGAACATGTAGTCCGCGACCGCCGGCTCGATCGCATACGCAATAAGGGCGCCGGCGGTTGAGATAAAGCCGTCGATGACGACAGGGATCCTCTTGGACGCGGCGCCGAGCACGAGCCCCGCGATGCCGCCGATCTCGGTCCCGCCCACCTTCGAGAGGACGTCGATGGCGGATGCGGGGTCCGGCCTGTGGAGGCGGATCGCATCTTCGATCACCCGCACTTTTTTCGCGAGCATCTCATCGGATATGCCCGTCCCCCTGCCCGTCACCTTCTCGACGGAAACCCCGGTGATGACGGCCGTCACGGCGCTCGACGGGGTCGTATTCCCTATCCCCATATCACCCGTTCCCATGATCTTGTAGCCCTTGTCGGCGTAGGCGTTCGCCAGCCCTATCCCCGACTCGATGCATCGCACCGCCTCATCCTCCGTCATTGCCGGGCCTTTGGCGAAGTTCCTCGTCCCTTTCATCACCTTCAAGGGCACGAGCCCTTCGACGTCTTCGAAATCATAATCGACCCCGATATCCACTACCACTACGTCCGCCCCGGCATGCCGCGCAAGGACATTTATGCCGGCGCCCCCCCGCAGGAAATTGAAGACCATCTCGGGGGTGACTTCCTTCGGGTACGCCGAGACCCCTTCATCCACTATGCCGTGATCGCCGGCGAAGGTGAAGATCACCTTCCGGTCGAGGACCGGCCGTTCGTTCTCCGTGATTGCCACGAGCCTCCGCGCAAACTCCTCGAGCCTTCCGAGACTGCCCAGGGGCTTAGTAAGCTTGTCGAGGCGATCCTGGGCGCGCGCATACCACGCCTCATCCACGGGTCTGATTGCCTTTGCCGTCGTTTTCAGCAGCTCCATTTTCCCTCCTTCTTTGGCCATGGCGGTGTCAGGAACGGGCCTGCCCGCATGGCGCATCTAACGTCCTGAGTGGGTCCTTCGCTACCTCTTGTCCCCCACCGCGCACTTTTCGCCCTGTTGTCTACCGTTACGCCCGGAGAGGACAAAAAAAAATCCTCAGAACGGGATCGTCCTGGGGATTGTATCCTGGCTCGGCATGGTTTTCCTCCGCGGGAAAAGGTCTGCCTCTTTCCAGGATGCAGACTATCCTTCAGGCAGGTCTTCTGGCTCCCGGTTCATCCTACTCGCCAGCCTTCCCGAACCGAAGTTCAGTGGCGTCATTGGCTTTCGTCCCGGTTACAGCGGCGGGACCGCTCCCGGCTCGGGCCTCGAAGGCCCCCACGGGATTCCCTATTATGCCTCGCGGCACCTGGAGTACACTTTTTTATAACACTAGAGGAAATCATTGTCAAACAGTTGGTGTGGCCGGGGGCGCGAGCTCAAAGGCCCCTTAACCACCGTTCGAGCCGCTCGCAACCTTCCTTCAACCTCTCGACACTCGTGGCATAGGAGAACCGCACGTGCGAGCCTGCCAGGTGGGCGCCGAAATCGTAGCCCGGCGTAATGGCGACCCGCGCTTCGAGAAGCGCTTTTTCGACGAATTCCATGCTGTCCATGTGCCATCTTTCGATGTCGGCGTAAATGTAGAATGCCCCCTCCGGCCACGCGGGCAGAACGAAGCCGAGCTGTTTCAGACGGGGAAACAGGAAGGCCCGTCTCTCCTCATAGGTCTTCTTCATCGTCTCAAGCTCGCGTGCGGCGTCAAAGGCGTCGAGTGCCGCGTACTGGGCGATTGTGGGCGCCGATATGAAGACGTTCTGCGCGACCTTTTGAATGGGCCGCACGAGCGATTCGGGAGCGACCATCCATCCGAGCCTCCAGCCCGTCATGGCGTAGGTCTTTGAAAAGCCGTCGATCACGACGATCTCGTCCGACACGTCGAGGGACGAAGGAAATTTCCGGCCGTAGGTGAGGCCGGAATATATCTCGTCAACCGCCAGGACCCCGCCTGCCCGTGAAACGGCATCGTGAAGCCGGGCGAGCGACTGTTTGCCATAGACGAGGCCCGTAGGATTGGACGGGCTGCAGACCATCACAAGGTGCGGCACAGCGCCGCATTTCTCTATCTGTCCGGCCGTGATCTCGAACCGCGACGCCCCGGAGGCAGGCAGGGAGACGACGCAGGCGTCAAAGAGGGTCCCGAAATTGCGGTAACAGGGGTATCCCGGATCGGAGATGACAAGATTCCTCGTTCCATCCAGAAGCACGGAGCAGAGGAGAAAAAAGGCCCCCGACGTGCCGTTCGTAACGATGATCCTGTCGGCCGATACGGTGATACCGTACGATTCGGCGTAATAGGCCGCGATCCTTTCCCTTAACGCGGGCAGTCCCAAGCTGTGGGTGTAGAAGGTGTGCCCCTCCTCCAGGGCGCGCACCCCCGAGTCACTGATGGATCGTGGCGTCTTGAAGTCAGGTTCCCCTATCTCCATATGGACCACATCCTCGCCGCGCGCCTCGAGGGCCTGCGCCTTTTCCAGCAGTTCCATGACGTAGAAGGGTTGGATCTTCGCTGATCTGGGGGTGCAGAGCACCGACTTCGGCTTCTCCATTCAATACCTTATCACAGCAAGTTTCGTCCGGACAAGGGGACCGACGGCGCGCACAGGCGCTTTCCCTCGCCACCTTCGCCCGTCATGTTCATCACAACGAGCCGGTCCCCGAGGACAGGTCTTCCAGCCTCTTTCGGTCGAGCAGCCTGATCTTCCGTCCCTCGACCTCGATGAGTCCTTCCGCCGCCATTTTTCCGAGAACCCTGGAGATTGTTTCGGGGATGGTGCCGAGCACGTTGGCAAGGAGCGTCTTCGGGATGTCAAGCTGGACGAGGGCGGCTCCCCTCGCGCGGTCGCTCAGATAGATGAGGTACGACGCGAGTCTGCCCGGCACCTCTTTCAGGGATAGCTGTTCCACCAGACCCGTGAACTGCCGGAGGCGCCGCGACAAAAGCGCCAGCATATTCATGGCGAGGGAGGGGTCGCTCCCTATGAGGCCGATGAAAGCGGGGCCCGCAATGTAGGCGAGGAGGCTTTCCTCTATTGCCTGGGCATTCGCGGGAAACCGCTCACCCGCGAACACGGGGACCTCCCCGAAGGGCTCCTGAAATCCTATTATGTGGAGCACCTGCTCCTTTCCCTCGGGAGAGAGCTTGAATATTTTCACCCGGCCGCTCATGACGACGTAGAAGGCGGCTGCCTGCTCTCCGTCGGAGAAGACGACCTCTCCTCGCCGACACGCCTTCGCCGTGGTGATCCGCGCGATCCTGTCCAGCTGGTGCGCGGGCAGGCCCTTAAAAAGCGGCACATTGGCGAGAAAGGACGGGATATCCATGGTTTTGCCTCCGGAAGCTATACCGCAAACCACCGGGCGGAACGTCGATCCGGCCGTTCGCGGAAAAATCCTGCGTTTTCTTGATCCAGGTCAAGGCGGCCTTCGCCCCTATGGATTACATTAATTACATTAGATGAGATAAATCAAGATACACCATAAAGGAGGACGACATGTTTTGTTATCAGTGTGAACAGACCGCAAAGGGCGAGGCGTGCACGGTGATGGGCGTATGTGGAAAACAACCGGAAATTGCCGCTCTTCAGGACCTGCTTATCCACCTGGTCAAGGGTATCTCCCTGTTCGCGGTGGAGGGCAGACGGATGGGCATCGTCGATCCCGACGTCAACACCTTCACCTTTCATGCGCTTTTCTCGACCGTCACGAATGTGAACTACGACCCCGAGAGATTTGTTGCGTTCATCCAGGAGGGTGTCAGGCTCAGGGACCGGCTGAAGGACAAGGTCCGCAACGCGGGTGGGCGGATCGATTTTTCAGAAGGACCCGCCTTCTTCACGCCGGATGCGACCGTCGAGGGCCTCGTGAGGCAGGGCGAAAAGGTCGGTCTCAAGTCCGACCCCTCAGTGGAGGCCGATATCTTGTCGCTCCAGCACACGGTCCTCTTCGGTATCAAAGGCATCTGCGCCTACGCCGAGCACGCGGAGATCCTCGGGCAGAAGGACGATGGGATCCCGGCATTTATCCACGAGGCGCTCTCCGCGATAGCCCGGAACGACAGGAATATGGGCCTCAACGAATGGCTCGGCCTCGTGCTGAGATGCGGAGAGGTTAACCTCAGGACCATGGAGATTCTAGATGCGGCCAATACAGGCACGTACGGCCAGCCGGTCCCTACAAAGGTGCCCCTGGGCGCGAAAAAGGGGCATGCGATTCTCGTTTCGGGTCATGACCTGAAGGATATGGAGGAAGTGCTGAAGCAGAGCCAGGGCAAAGGGATAAACGTCTACACCCACGGTGAGATGCTGCCCACCCACGCCTATCCCGCTCTGAAAAAATACCCCCATTTTTACGGTCATTTCGGCACTGCCTGGCAGAACCAGCTCAAGGAGTTCCCCACATTCCCAGGCGCCATTCTCCTCACGACGAACTGTCTCATGCGCGTCCAGCAGGCATACCAGGACAATATTTTCACGCGGGGACCCGTCGGGTGGCCTAGTGTCCATCATTTCGAAGACAGGGATTTCACCGCGCTGATCCAGAAGGCCCTCGCCATGCCGGGTTTCCCTGCTGACGCAAATGGCAAGTCCGTTATGGTAGGATTTGCGAGGAACACGGTCATGGACGTGGCGGGCAAGGTAATCGAGGCGGTCAAGGGTAAGCATATCCGCCACTTCTTCCTCGTCGCGGGCTGCGACGGCGCGAAGCCGGGGCGCAACTACTATAACGGACTT